>JBEISV010000401.1:0-4495 GCA_040375265.1 Verrucomicrobiales bacterium | reverse complement strand
CCGGTGCCGTCGAGCTTCACCCGCGCGACGTGGATGTGATACGGGTCCTGCTCCGGCCGCATCCCCACGGCGCGGAACCACACCTCGCGTTTTTCGCGGTCCACGCGGATGACGTCGCGCACGTTCCAATCGCCCCGCGTGACCTGCTGCTTCACCACGCCAGTCTTCGTGTCATAGAGCCACAGGTGGTTCCAGCCGTCGCGTTCGCTCATCCAGAGCAGTTCGTCGTCGCCCAGCCATTCGCACAGGAACTTGCCCGAATAGTGGATGAACGTGTCGCTGCGTTCGTCCACCAGCGCCTTCGCCGTGCCGGTTGCCGCGTCCACGCCGATGACCCGCAGAACCTGGTGGCCGCGCTGGTTGTAGACGAACGTGAAGCGCGCGGAATCGGCGGCCCAGCGGAACGACCCGAGATCCCACGGGTTCGGGAACAACGTCGCGTCGATCCGCACCTCCCGGCGCGCCGGCACATCGAACAGGCGCGGGGTCTGGCCGGGAAGCTCGTCGCCCGGCTTGAGGTAGGGATACGACTGGAGCTTGGGCTGGAGCTGATCATTGGGCGCTGATTCCACTAGGTAAACCCGCCGCTCAGGCACGACGCGCGTCTGCAGGGCGACCAGCTTCCGTGAGTCCGGCGACCAGAACACCTCGGGCAATGTCTCGGGATGGTCCGCCTTCTCGTAGTCCATGCCCACGAGCCGGTCGCGGGAGGCGTCCCGGCGGAAGTGATGCCCCGGGTTGCCGTCAAAGCTGAGCGCGAACTCATTGGTGCGCGCCGCCGTGGAGCGCACCCAGAGATTGTGATCGCGCACGAAGGCTTCCCACTGGCCGTCGGGTGAGGGGACCGTGGTCGGCGCCGTTTCCGGCCGGTTCTCCCGGCGGCGATTCGGCCGGCGCGTCGGCTCGCGGTCCTCGATCACGGCCCGCCCGGGCGCGTCGGTCGCCTCGAACACGGCGAGCGTGCTGCCGCCGGGCCGGGCGGCCAGCCACGCGTGGCCGGCGAAGGTATGCTGGGCTTTTTCCTGGCCGCGCTTCAGCAGGCCGTAACTCTGCCGGTTGCCCTCGGTATCCAGCCAGAACAGCTCCACGTCGAAATCGAACGTGTTGACGAAGGTGATTTCCGTCTCCGGTCCCGTGCGCCGCGAGGGCCGCAACTCGCGGTCGAACGGCAGCTTGGCAGCGTCCGCCCTGGCTCCTGCCACCGGCGCGACAGCCTGGGTGGCGAGTTCCAGCGTCCAAGCTTGGCCCGGACCCCGCAAGGTCACCGACTTGCCGTCGGCGGAATACTCCAGCGACTCAACGGGCAGCTTCTCGGCGGCGACCTCCTTGCCGGTGAGCTTCGCCAGCGTCGCGGCGACCCGGGCGTGATCGAAGGCGGGGGCCCGCTCGCCCCTGGCGACGTCCACCGCCATGAACTCGCGGCCGCCCTCGCGCAGTTCGCGGCGATACCAAAAGCGGGTGCTGTCCGCGAACCACTGCGGCTCGATCCGTTCGCGGAGGACCTTCTGGGCCGCAACGTCGGGGCCCGCCAGCGTCAGGAGCACCCAGAACAGCGGCAGCCGGCGACACCAATGGCGAATCATGCGGCGAGCTTGGGCAAACGCGCGCCGATGTCTTGTCGGAAAGCCGGCCCGCGCCCGCCAAATCCGGCACGACCCGCCGCGGATGAATACGATTCATTCAGGTCCGGCACCGGGCCGCCGATGTGGCGCTAGTTCGCTCCGAACCACTCAGCCAAGCTTATGCCAGAACGCATCATCGCCCTCGCCGACGAGATTTCGCGGCTGGTGGCCAACCGGGTCAGCCGGATCCAACAGACCACCGCCACCACGCGCCTGCTCGCGATGAATGCGTCGATCGAGGCGGCCCGGGCGGGCGACGCGGGGATCGGCTTCGCGGTCGTCGCCAGCGAGGTGAAGGCTGTTTCTCACCAGATCACGCAGGTCGTCTCGGAACTGCAGGATCAGCTCGAACCGCGGATCAACGAACTCAACCGCCTCGGCGGCGCACTCATCGCCCAACTGCGCGGAACCCGGCTGGCCGACCTCGCGTTGAACCTGATCGAGATCGTGGACCGCAACCTCTACGAACGGTCCTGCGACGTCCGCTGGTGGGCCACCGACTCGGCCGTGGTGGATTGCGTCACGCGGTCCGACGAATCGGGCGTGGCGAGCCACTGTTCGCGGCGGCTCGGGGTCATTCTCGGCTCCTACACAGTTTACCTCGACCTTTGGGTCATCGGCCTGGACGGACGGGTGCGCGCCAGCGGCCGGCCGGCGGAGTATCCGCGGGCGGTCGGTTCATCGGTGGCGGATGAGGCATGGTTCCGGCAGGCCCTGAATTCGACCGACGGGACCCAGTTCTCCGTGGCCGACATCACCCCGTGCGCAGAACTCGGGGGCAATCTGGTCGCGACCTATGCCGCCACGATCCGCGAGGGCGGCGAGACGCACGGACGGCCCGTCGGCGTGCTGGCAATCTTCTTCGATTGGCAAGCCCAGTCGCGGACGGTCGTCGAAGGCGTCCGCCTGTCCGCCGAGGAGCGGAAGACCACGCGGGCGCTGATCCTGGACCGTGACTTCAAGGTCATCGCGGCCTCGGACGGCGCCGGCATCCTGCGGGAAACGTATTCCCTGCGGACTTCGGGGCAGACCATTGGCAGCTACACGAATGGGGAAGGGGCCGTCGTGGGGTTTGCCCTGACGCCTGGCTACGAAACCTACCGGGGTCTGGGCTGGTATGGGGTGGTCGAGCAACGGCCACCCGCGCAGAAGGCCGGCACTGCGGCCTTGGGGATTCCCGCGCTGACGCTGAATTCGACCGCCGCCGCCCCGACCGCAGTTGCCGGCGCGTGAGGCGCGGAACGGGCGCTGGGCGGGCTGCCCAGTCGAGTCCGGAGGGACCTGGCGGAGGGCGAGTCGGAAAAACCCGTTGACCCGGCGGGAGGCTCCTTTAGCGTCCGCGCCCGATGATTCCGGCAGATTTTCCCGTAGTAAGCGTCGTCCCGCCCGTGCGGGACTGACGTGGCCTCCGGGTGGTCTGACTGGCTTCCGGATCGCCCGCGGTCCCAACCGCGGGCTTTTGATTTTCCGGGAGCAGCAAGCGATGCGTGCGACGGGGTTCCGGAAGATCCAACGAGATCAACCCTACCGTCTCACGCGCCAGAAAAAGAACATGCGCCACACCATCTCGGTCCTGGTCGAAAACAAGTTCGGCGTGCTCACGCGCGTCACCGGCCTCTTTTCCGGCCGCGGCTACAACATTGACTCGCTCAACGTCGCCCCCACCCACGACGCCACGCTCTCGCGGATGACCATCGTGACCCGCGGCGACGAGTCCACGGTCGAACAGATCGTCAAGCAGCTCGACAAGCTGGTGGATACGGTGAAGGTCATCGACTACCACCAAGGCGACTACATCGACCGCGAGTTGGTGCTGCTGAAGGTGAAGGCCGAGCCGCAGAACCGCGCCGAGATCTGCCAGATGGCGGAACTGTTCCGCGCCAAGGTCGTGGACGTGCAGCCGGGCAGCCTCACCATCGAAATCACCGGCGCCGAGGGGAAGATCGAAAAGTTCATCACGCTGATGAAGGACTTCGGCATCCTCGACCTGACCCGGACGGGGGTCGTCGCGCTGCCGCGGGCGTGAGAAGCATGCACCCACCCGACAGCGATCACGTCGCGGCCGCATGCGGGATTGGGATTATCCTGTCGGCGGTGGGTTGGCTCGGGGCCGTTGGCATTACTCTCGAAAGTTTGGCGCGTCCGCGGCTAGTCTGGTGGGCAAAGTTTATTTCCGTCGCTTTGCTCGTCGTCAGCGGCGTTGCCACCGGCTCGGTAGCGTTGTTCGCGGCATGGGGAACGGGTGGTGGCTACCTGCTCGTTCCTTTGGCTTTGGTTCCTGGGATCGTCGGGGTTTCTGTTCTTTTGCGAAATCGGAAGCACCAAGCAACCGCTTCCCATTCCTTTACGAATTGAGCCTTTGGAGCGAAGAGTCCCGACATGACCTCCGTCGTCACGCGTAATGGCCAAGTTACGATCCCGAAAGCAGTCCGGGAATCGTTGGCGATTCACGCCGGTGCGGTGCTCGATTTTGCGCCGCGCGGCGCTGAAATGGTGGTCAGGGTCGTCAAACCCGACCGGCGCGCAGAAGCTCGCATGGTGAAGACCCGCAAGGGCCTGCGCGGCGTAGCGCCCGGCCCGTTGGACGAGGCGGCCATCGAAAAGGCGGTGGCCAGTTTTCCGTGAAGTATCTCTGCGACATCAGCGTGCTGCTCGCCGCCCAGTGGCAGAATCATCCACGGCACGCAGCGGTTCAGGCGTGGCTGGCGGACAAGCAGGTGGCCGTTTGTCCGCTCGTGCAGCTGGGTTTCGTGCGAATCTCCTCGGATGTTTCCGCCCCGTTTAAGGCTTCCGCCGAGGATGCCCACCGTTTGCTGAAGTCGTTTGAGACGGAGCACAAAGCCGGGTTTGTCGCCGACGATCTTTCGGTGCTG
>JBEISV010000176.1:0-8579 GCA_040375265.1 Verrucomicrobiales bacterium | reverse complement strand
TGCTGCCCGAGGTGCCCCGCGGGAGATTCAGCGCGGTGGCGTTCTGCTCCAACGTCTTGCCCGCCTGCAACGTGGTATTGGGCTTAGGAATCACCACGGCCCCGTAGGTGACGATGCCCTGGAACTGCGCGGGGGTCGCGCCTGCCGGCGCCCGGCCATCGGAACTGGCCGACGCGGGCGCCTTTCCCGGGGCGCCGCGCAGGGAACCGTAGTTCACGCCCCGCTGATACGTGGGCGCGTAAAGCACGGCGTTCTGGTCCAACTGGACGACCTCCGCGCGCGCGGGCAGGGCCAAGCTCACCAAGGCTACGGACAACAGGCGGAGAAGCCGTTTCATAGGGTCTGGGAAGGAATGGGCGAAGGCTCAGCCCGGCTCACTGGACCCGCATGATGAAGGCCAGCACATAGAACGGCGGCATGTTTTCGTGGGAACCGTTCCCACCCGTGCTATCCGAAGTTACGTCAAACGCGTGACTATGACTGCCGGCCGAGGTAATCGCGCCACTATCGATGAATGTGCCGTCGTCATCATTTTTCGTCGAACCTTCGGTCGCGCTCCCCGAATGGCCGAAATTCGCGTGGTAGCCCCTGAAATTGTGGGTGTGCTCCCCCCCTGTGGTGGTGTTGCCGGCAACGCGGTGATTGTGGGCCGGAATCTGCGAAACCGTCAGCGTCACCGTTTCAGCGCCGCCCGTGTCACCCACATTGCGGTTGCTGAGTCCGACTCCCTGGCCAGCGCCGACGACAAACCGTCCCCGCAAATCCGGCGTGGTCCGTCCATTTGAGCTCCGGCCGTCGCACAAGGCCCAGCCCGTCGGAACGGAGCTGACCGCTCCCGACCACATGATGATGCCGCCCAGCGGAATCGTGCCAAACCCGCTGACGCTGGCTGCCGCAACCGCGCCGCCAGCATTCAGGTTGCCGGTCAACGATAGGTTCCCGCTGGTGGTCAGGTTACCGGTCGCGGTCACATTGGCCGCCGTGAGCGTGCCGCCCGCCGTGACGTTTCCGCCGGCAACAGACAATGCCGTCGCGCCAGTGGTGGGATCTAGCAGTTCAGTGGCGCTCTTCGCCAACAAGGCGGACGGCGCCGGCAGGAACCGCAGCCGCGGCGCGATGGTCGTGCCGTCGGCGTTCAGCTCCAGGTAACGGTCCGACGCCCCCGCGCCGGTGAAGACACCGGTCAGGTCCGCATTGAACGGTTCGCTGCCCACGGCGCTCCCCTGCCCCAGCAAGACGCTGAAGTAGCCCTTGTCCACCGTGACGACCTGCTGCGAACTCCACTTGAGGTTGCCGCCGGTGAGGCTGTCGTAGATGCGGAAGATGACGGTCTTGTTGACCGGGGCGGTGCTGCCGAACGGCGAACCGTTGCCGTCGGTCAGGAAGCCCTGGTAGGTCATCTGGGTGGGCGGCTTGGCGTTGCTTTGCGCCCAGGCCGGCACGGCCGGCAACAGCAGGAGGCCGGCGCACAGAGCGCCCAGCACGAAGCGGGAGGTTCGTTTCATGGCAGGACAGTTCGACGGAAAAACAGGGGAAATGCCGGGGACGGGGTTCATTGCGTTGTCAGGTTGGCCACGGGGCTGATGAGCTGGAGCGAGAAGCTGCCGGAAAGCCGGAAGTCACGGGCGGCACCGCCCTGGGCGCCCAAGGTCATCGTCTCCTCATAGACGCCGGTCCGGCTCTGGGCGGCGGCGGTCAGGGAACCGAAGTCGGTGCCGGGCGTCGTGAAGGTCAGCCGCAGGGTCCGGGTGATGTCGTAGGCTTCGACCCCGCGCGGCTGGAGGGCGGCGAAATTCACGTCGAGGTTGTCGTGGTCCGGATGGAAGGTGTGCAGGAAGGGGTTGCTCGCCTGGTCCTTGTAGCTCTCGTTCACCGTGAAGATCACGACACTGCCCGCATTGAAATTGCCCGCGGCGGCCCACGGCTGGTTGGTCCGCGAGAACGGCAGGTGGGTGGCGGTGATCCGCCGGGCCGACGCCAGTTGGTTCGGGTCCAGCAGGCTTTCCCGGGTCGCGACCACCGGATTCGTCGAGTTCGCGCCGGCGCCGACATAGACGTGTTGCAGCAGGTTCACCTGATTGGCGTCGGAGCGGTGATGCAGCACGAGCCGCAGCGGAAACTCCCGGCTCGTCCTGGCGAGATTCGTGTTCACGCCGGACGACAGGTAGAGGCCGTTCTGGTCGATCACGAGGCCCGAGGCAGAATCCACCGAGTAGCTCGCGAACCCGCGGGCTAGCGCATAGATCGAACCGCCGTTCACCACGGCGACGAGCCGGGTCGCATCCCCGGACGCGACCACGTCGTCCCAGTTACGGCTCTGCTCCCGCGCGCTCCAGGTCACCCCGCCATCGTCCGAGGTGGCGATTTGTCCGCTGATGGCCGTGGCCGCCAGTCGGCGGCCATCGGTGGACACCGTGACCGAGTTCCAGCGGTTGGTGGCGCCGCGGAGGGTCCAGGTGCCGCCGCCGTCCGCGGAGATGTAGATGTTTCCGCCATTTACCGCGCCCACGAGGCTCGCCCCGTCCGTCGAAGCGGCGACCACCGTCCACGCCGCCGAAAACGCGTTGGTCCGCCAGGTCGCGCCCGCATCGGTGGAAGTGAAGATCTGTCCGGGATTCACCGCGGCCACGAGGCGGTTGCCATCGGCCGAGCTGGCAACGCTGCTCCAGTTGCGGGTGCCGGCGCCGGTGCGGGCCAGGTAGGTCCCGCCCCGATTCGTCGAGGTGTAAAGCGCGCCGTTCTGCACCACCGCGGCCAACCGGGCGCCGTCGGACGACAAGGCCAGGCCGGCCCAGGCCGCGTTGCCACTCGCGGTCGTGGTCCAGTTGGTGCCGAAGTCGGCGGAAACGTAGATGGGGCCATTGAACACGGCCGCGGCCATCACGCTGCCGTCGGCCGAGGCGGCCACGTCGGACCAACTGCGATTGCTGTCCCGCGCGGTCCAGTTCGTGCCGTAGTTCGACGAGACGTAAAGGGTTCCGCCATTGTTCGCCGTGAGCAGCACCCGCCCATCGAGTGACGAAGCCACCGCGGAATAGGCGCGGGCGACGTTGGTCTCCCGGGCCGACCAAACGGCTCCGGGCATCTCCACGCCGTTGGCCGGCCGGCCCGCGACAGCGGCGGCGGAATTGATCTGCGCAGTCTGGTCAGCCTGGGTTGTGTCAACCTTCGGGTAGGACTTCAGGTATTGGCCGACTTGGTTGATGCTGGCCTGCCCCACCCAAAGGCCGGAGGCATTGGGCACCGTGGCCGAGACCGGCACGTCCACCTGCTGCAATCGGCCCGAGTCGGTGATCCGAAGCACGCCGGCATACAACGAACCGGCCGGCGCGGTCATCACCGTGCGGTTCAGGCCCAGCACCATTTCGAGTTCGGAGCCGGGCTGCCCCTTCGGCGCCAGGGTGAACTGCTGGCCGTTGAGCACCGCGGAATCGTAGGTGAGCGTGGCCGTGCTCAGCGGACCGCGCACGAGCAGTTGCGGCAGGCCCGTGATGGCCAGCTGCCCCGCAGGCGGAGTTTCCGAGGCCGCCAACGAGAACTGAACCGACCGGTTCGCCGTTGTCAGGTTGCGGAGCCGGATGCCGTAAGTGCCCAGGGAATCACCAAACTGGAGCCCGGCGGGATTCTGCAGCGTGATTTCGACCGGGCCGTAATAGCGGTTGTAGAAGTTGGTGCTGCCCCGCACCCAGAAGGCCTGTCCGCGGGTCACGGGCGTGGTCGCCGCCGTGAAGGACACGACTTCGGTCGGATTCGACGCGCCCAGGTCGCCGCCCGGGTAGCGGAAGACATGCGCCTGGTTTTGCAGGGTCTTGGCCAGGTCGAGGTTCGGCTCCGGCACCAGATAGTCGGCGAAATTCGGGGGCGTGGTGGTGGGCGTCGGGAAGCCGAGGAAATTCAACCCGGTTGTGGTCCACTGGTAACTCGGCGGCACAGGGCGGCCCTTCACGGTCCACACGTAGTCGGTCGTGTTCCGGTTGCGGATCAGGTAAGCGCCGTTGCCCACCAAGGCGGTCAGGGTATCGGTATCGCCCCGGGCGCTGGTCCAGACGGCCCACTGGGTGTTCGGGACCGGATTGGTGTAGGGCGAATTGACGAACTGGATCGTCGAGAACGTGGGTTTCCAGAGCCAGACCTCGGCCACCGGACCGTTGGCATCGGGCACCAGTGAATCGAGCGCCTGATAGGCCCCGTCCACGTGGGTGAAAATCGCGTTCCACCCAGGCTTGAGCGTGAACGACTGGGTCTGCCATTGGGCGTGGGCGGTCAGCCCGGCACCGACGGCCAAGGCACCCGCAAACGCACGGGGCCAAGGAGCGATTCGTATCATGGTTTTGCCACAGGTCAGTGCCATAGGAGCGATCCCGGCCAGCCACCACCGGAAACCACAAGCCTACCGGACTCGGAAGCGTCGGCTGCGCCACACAACTGGGTATGTTCGATCCGGGTTCGACGCGATTTACGCCTTCGCCAAAAGCGGCCCGCAAATCATGCCCACCCGTGGTTCCGCGCCCACGCGGCGAGCCGGCGTTCACGACCGGCACAGCTCGTCCCGTGGCTCAATTCTCCGCTGGACGACGGGACATCGGCAGGGGTGAACCGGCACTTGAGCCTGGGTTTCCAATGGGATGCGCGGCGGACACCCGCGGTCGAAAACCAGTCGGGGCGGGCCGATTTGTTCGGCCCGCGATCGGCGGCAATATCCCGATCGGCAACAAGGCATTAACGCCCGCCGGTTTTCAGCCAAGTGAACGCGTGGGTATAACCGTCCGCACGCGGTTCAATCGCTTTGGCCGGGCCTATTCTGCCCGCACCTTTTGCAGAAACTCCCGCGTCCGGACCTGCTCCGGTTCACGGAACAACTTTTCCGGTGTGCCCTGCTCCGCGATCAGGCCGCCGTCGAGGAACACCACGCGGTCGGCGATTTGGCGGGCGAGTTGCATGTCGTGCGTGACGAGGAGCATGGTCAGACCTTCGTCGGCGAGCTGGTTCAGCACCTCGCGGACTTCGTCGCGGAGTTCCGGGTCGAGTGCGCTGGTCGGTTCGTCAAGCAGGAGGACTTCCGGCTTCATCGCCAGCGCGCGGGCGATGGCGACCCGTTGCTGTTGGCCACCCGAAAGCTGGCCGGGCAGATGGTTCGCGTGTTCCGCCAGCCCGACCTTCGCCAGGAGCTCGCGGGCCAGCGCCTCCGCCTCGGCGCGCGGCCGGCGCAGGATGTGGAGCGGCCCTTCCATCACGTTCTCCAGCGCGGTCTGGTGCAGGAACAGGTGGAACTGCTGGAACACCATGCCCGCCCGCAGGCGCAGTTGGCGCTGCTGTTCTCGCGTCACGGTTTGGCCGCCCTCCACGGTGACGCCGCCGATCGTGATGCGTCCGCCGTCAGGCGTTTCCAACTGGTTCAGGCACCGGAGGAACGTGCTCTTGCCGCAGCCGCTCGGGCCGATGAAGACGACGGTTTCGCCACGGGACTGCTGGAGGTCCACGCCGCGCAGCACGGGCCGGGTGCCGAAGGTCTTGGTGAGCCGTTCAACGACGATCACGGTGCATCCTCCTTTCGATCCAACCTGCCCCGAGCGACGCAAGGTAGCTGATGGCGAAATAGATTCCCGCGGTCATCGCGCCGAGGCCGAGGTAGTCGCCGGTGTCGAGCGCGCGGATCTGGAACTCCTTGGTCAGCTCGACGAGCGCGATGACGGAGACGATGGACGAGTCCTTGAACATGGCGATGAAGTCGTTGGTGACGCTGGGCAGGCTGATGCGGAGTCCCTGCGGCAGGATCACGCGACGCAAGGCCAGCCAACGGCTCATGCCGAGCGCGAGCGCGGCCTCGGACTGGCCCTTGGGCACCGCCTGGATGCCGGCGCGGTAGTTCTCGGCCTCGTTGGCGGCGTAGTTCAGCCCGAGCGAAAGCACGGCAGCAAAGCCGGCCGACAGCCGGAGCCCGAGCTGCTGCGCGAGGCCGAAGTAGATGAAGTAGATCTGCAGCAGCAGCGGCGTGCCGCGAAACACCTCGATGTAGGCGATGGCCATCCAGCGCACCGGCGCGACGCCGTAAAGTCGCATCAGCGCCAGCGCCAAACCCCAGGCCACGGCCAGGACCATGCCGGCGCAGGTCACCCAGATCGTCGTCACCGACGCGCGGAGCAGGAGCGGCAGGTAGGTTCGCCATTCGGTCCACGCGGTGCGGCGTTGGGCGGGCGCCGACACGGCTTCGGGCTTCCAGTCCTTCAGGGCCTCCTGCTGGGCGTTCCACAGGCCATAGCGTTCGTAGATGCGTTGCAACGTGCCGTCCCCGGTGAAGGTGGAGAGGGCCTGATTCACCGCCGCGAGCAGGTTGGCGTCCGCCGGACGCACCGCGACGGAGTAATACCCCGGGGCGAACGGGGCGCCAGCCAACCGGAGCTTGGGATGGTGCTTCAGGTTTTCGAAGGCGATGGGCGTGTCGGTCAGCACGGCGTCGAGCCGGCCCACTTCCAGGTCGCTGAAGTAGTTCACGTTGTCCTGGTAAATCCGGACGTCGGTGCCGGCAGCTTCCGCGGTCCGGTGGGCGGCGGACGCCGAGAGCACGCCCACGGGGCGCCCGCGCAGATTGGCCAGTTCGTTCACGTTGGTCGTGTCCGCGCGCACCACGAGCTGCTGGCCGAAGACATAATAAGGCCGGCTCAGCGCCACCTTGGCGAGGTTCTCCGGGCCCCATTCCATCCCGGCGATCACCAGGTCGAATTTGTCCGGATCGGCCAACGCCGGGAGCAGCATGTCCCAGTTGTTCTGCACGAACTTCGCCTTCACCCCGAGCTGGGCTGCGAGGGCATCTGCCAACTCCACCTCGAAACCCAGGAGCCGGTCGGCGTTCGCGGGATCGTGGAAGATGTAAGGCGCGCCACCCTCGGCGTCGTTGCCGTAGCGCAGTTCGCCGCGCTGCCGGAGGTCGGCCAAGGTATCCGCCCGGCCCGGCAGACCCACCACCGCCAACAGGGCGAGCAGCAGCCACCCGACCAGCGGGATTCGGAGCCTAATCCGCCGCGAAATCGCGGCGACAAGCGGGCGGCGGCCGAGGTGGGGTTGCCTCGTGGGAAGGGCGGTCGGAAGACCACTCGTTTGCACAGGCCGCGATAAGCGGTCGCGCGGCCGGCAATACAAGCGGAATCTGTGTGCCGACCGAAATTCGGGCGCCCGGGCGACCGCGGCTCGGGCGCCAATGGAAACTGGCTAGCCCAGCGAACCGATCAGGACATGCCCGCGCGGGACGAAGCCGGCCTTCTGAAGCGTCTGTCGGGAGGCCACGTTGTCCGGATTACAACGGGCCGCCGGCACGGCACCGAGTTCGTAGCACTCGCGCTTCAGTTCCTGCACCAGCCACGCGCCCAAGCCGCGACGACGGTGCGGCTCCGCCACATCCATCCACACGTCACCGTAAGGCGGATTGTAGTGGAACAGGAGGCCGCCCTTGCCGACCGCGGTGCCGTCGAGCTCCAACTGCCACTCGCCCCCGCCCTGCCGCCGTTCACGCGCCGCGTGAATTTCGTCCAAGGGCGTGAGCCGGCGGAGCGAGGCGGCCGGGAAGGTCAACGCCGTGGTGAGCCCGTCGCGAAAGACGATCCGTTCGCTCGTCACGTCGCGTCCGTAGAGCAGCGCCAAGTCGCCCAACTGTCCGCAGTGGGTCTGCGCCTCGACCAGCTTTACGCCACTGGCGGCCAGAAACGCCTCGAACAATTCAAACGTCCGAGTCCGGGCGGCGGGCACCAGGTAGAACTCGAACACGGTCGGCTTGCCGGTCCACGGTCCCGCGATGGCGACCTCGGCGAACCCCACCGCCACGTCGCCGAGTTGCACGCGATAGGTCACCGTCCAGCCTGGCCGCCGATGAATCTGGTCATGGACGATCTGGGCGTTCACCTCCTCGCGCATCCGGACGCGCAGGTCCAAGACTTCGGCCGGTTGAACCAAATGGATCGTGGGTTTCATGGTTTTCTAACCTGCATTCGCCGGACGGACAGCGTGCGCTGCGGCCGGCCCCATGGAGCAGGCAAAAGGGCGCGCGAGCCGTCGAAATTCATCGGGCATCACGCAGAGAACCATGGCGAGCCAACCCGCATCGGCAATCCGGCATTAAAAACGCCCGACCGCCGAGGTGCCGCCCACCACCAAGGTGGCCGCCGTCCGCCGGATCAGCTTCGCAACTTCACCGCTTACCGCTTCCCCAGCAGGAACGCCAGCAGGTGGTTGAAGTCGGGTTCGCTCAGGACCTCGCCGAAGTTGTCGGGCATCAGCGACAGTTTGCTCTCGGCCCGTTCCTTAACGTCCTTCTTCGGCACGTTAAATTCCTGGCCGGTGGCGTTCGCGAGCACCAGCAGTTCGCCTTCCTCGAGACGGAACAGCCCGCTCACCGCCTCGCCGTCCTTCAGCGTGAGCGTGGTCGTCGCGAAGGCGTGGTCCACGTTGCGGTTCGGGTCGAGGATGTCCTCGCACAGGCGCTCGACGCCGCGGTTGCCGATGCCGGTGAGCTGCGGCCCCACGAGCCCGCCCTTGCCGTCCAGCTGATGGCACACGCCGCAGTTGACCTCGAAGATGCGCTGGCCCTC
>JBEISV010000130.1:0-10515 GCA_040375265.1 Verrucomicrobiales bacterium | reverse complement strand
AGTGGCCCCATCCTCCGCGCCATGGCCCAGTCGGTTCCCGGCGGATTTCCCGCGACGCATTGGAGTCTGGTGCTGACCGCCGGCCAGGGCGGTTCGCCGGAAGCCGAGGCGGCGTTGGAACGTCTCTGCGTCAGTTACCACGAGCCGGTGCGCAGTTACCTGCTGGGCTTCGGCATCGCCCCGCAGGAGACCGACGACTTGGTCCAAGGGTTCTTCCAGAGCCTGCTCAAGCGGAACTCGTTCGCCAAGGTCGCGCCGGAACGCGGCCGGTTCCGCAGTTACCTGAAGGCGGCGCTGCGGAATTTTCTGCTGGATCAGCCCCGGCCCCTCCCCCGCGAACTGCGGGTCGAACTCGACGCGTTGGCCCCGGACGAGCGTGCCTCGCTGGAGCCGGTCGAGGCCGCCCATCCCGGCGACGCCCTGGACCGCGCCTGGGCCGAGCAGGTCCTCCACCTCGCCTACGAACGGCTCGCGGCCGAGCAAACCGGCCAGGAAGCCGTCCGGTGGTTCGCGACGCTGCGCCGTTACCTCGCGGACGAACCCGGCGCTGGCGACTACGCGGCGCTGGCGACGCAGTTCGCGACCACCGCCAACAACGTCGCCAAGCGGGTGCAACGGCTGCGCGAAGACTTCGACGCCTGCGTGCGCGTCGAACTGCTCGCGACCGTGGGCACCCCGGCGGAGGTGGAGCACGAGATTCGCGCCCTGTTTTCCTGATTTCCCGTCATCGCCCGCCGCCGCCGCCGATTCTTTCAGTGATGGATTCCGCCTCGCCCTTCATCCCCCTGCCCGCGCTGCGGCCTGCCGACGCGCCCCGACCGCATGGGCGGACTGTGCCCGCGCTGCGTGTCGCGGACGGCATTCCGACGGAGCGGACCGACTTCTGCCGCGGACGAACCTGCCTCAGCGTCGCCGGCGGCCGCGGGCCTGCGTTTCGGTCCCTATGAACTGGGTGCAGAACTTGGCCGCGGCGCCATGGGCGTGGTTTACCGGGCCCACGATTCGCAACTGAACCGCGAGGTCGCCCTCAAGCTGATCCTCGCCGGACAGTTTGCCTCCGGAGCCGAGCGAAAACGGTTTCTCGCGGAGGCGGAGCTCGCGGCCCGGCTGGAGCACCCGCACATCGTGCCCATTTTCCAGAGCGGCGAAACCGACGGCAGGCCGTGGTTTGCGATGAAGCTCATCGCCGGCACCACGCTGGCGGCGGCGATGCAAAAGCCGGAATGGAAACCGAAGAATGCGGCCGACGGCGCACCCCGACTTTCGTTACGCCACTTCGATTTCGCCGCGTTGATTTCGCAGGTCGCCCGCGCCGTCCAGCACGCGCATGAACGCGGCGTGCTGCATCGCGACCTCAAGCCCGGGAACATCCTGCTGGACTCCGCCGGCGAACCGCACGTGACCGACTTCGGGCTCGCCCGCCGCCTCGACGTGGAAGGGTCGCTGACCCTCACCGGCTCCCCGCTCGGCACCCCGGCCTACATGGCCCCGGAACTGGCCCGTGGCGACCGCGTGACCACGACCGCCGCGGACATCTGGAGCCTGGGCGCGATCCTCTACGAGCTGGTCAACGGCCGGCCACCGTTCGCGGCCGAAAACGTGCCGGCGATGCTGCGGCGTATCCTCGAGGACGAACCGGCCCGCCGCGCCCCGGCCGCGGCGGGCGACCTGGAGGTCATCGCCCTGCGTTGCCTGCGGAAGGATCCACGGGAACGTTATCCGTCCGCCAGCGAACTGGCGGACGACTTGGACCGGTGGTCGCGCGGCGAACCCATTCATGCCCGACCAGCAGGTGCGGCGGAACGGCTATGGCGTTGGGCCCGGCGCCGTCCGTTGGTGGCCGCCCTCGGTGCCTTGCTGATCCTAGGCACCGCCGCCGGGACCACGGCGCTGGCGCGGGCCAATCGGCACCTTTCCCAGGCGCTCGTGGCCACCCGGTTCGCGGAAGGGCAGGCGCGCACGAATCTCCACCGGGCATTGCTGGCGCAGATTCGCGCCCGCCGCGGAGTCAATGAAGTCGTCTCCCCGTTTGAAACCCTCCGGGTGCTTGCCGAAATCGCCCGCACCACACCCACCGCCGACACCCGCAATGAAGCCGCGCTGGCGCTCGCCGTGCGGGACGTGGAGCGGGCCGCCGACACCAATCCACCGCCGGTGGCTGAGCTGGTGCTGAGGCAATTCGCGGCTCCCGGACGGCCCATTCGCCAAGGCTGCATGGTGGAAACCAGTCCCGACGGCCGCCTTGTGCTCGTGGGTTCGTTCGACGGCCTGCATTTGTGGGACTTCTCCACGGGCCGCGAAATCTGGTCGCTCGAACAGGCCGGGTTGCCGTGGATGACCGCGGCGTTTTCAGCGGACGGCCAAGGGCTGCTGTGCAGCGCCCGCAATTTCGGCATTCAGCGCCGGTCACTGACCACGTTGACCGACCCGGAATCCGGGCGCCTCGCCGTCCGGGTGGGTCCGCCCGAGGGCATTGGCCGGGCCTACGACTCCACGATCCAGTCGGTCCACAACGGCGACCGCAATTGGCTGGTCGCGCTGGACCGTGATCCGCTCTACATCGTCCGCGTGGAGCTGTGGCCGGACGGCGACCCGCAGCGCGCCCGCGTCGTCGCCGCCGGGGAACGCATGACCTGGGTGACGATCAGCCCCGACCTGCGCTGGACCGTCTCCACCACCTTTCCGCCGAAGGACGCCCGTCTGTGGGACGCCGCCACTGGCAAATCCCTGGGCATGCTCGGGGCTACCGATGCGATCAGTGCCGGCTTTTCCCCGGACAGCCGGCACCTGCTGACGCGGACTCAAACAGGCTACACGGTCTGGGACATGGCATCCCGGCAAGCGATCCATCGTTGGACCACCCCGCAAAGCGGCCTCGCGGGGCGAATCCGGTTTTCCGCGGACGGCCGTTGGCTGGCCCTGTTGCAGGGCAATGACCGGATCGTGATCCATCGCGCCACCGACTGGCAGGAAGCGCTCACCCTCACCCTGCCCAAGGCCGCCGACCTCTACGACTGCGCCTGGAGCCGCGACGACCGGCACCTGATCCTGATGGGCCTGGACGGACACCTCGCCGTCTGGAATTTCGACCTGCTTCGCCGCGAATTGGCCGCCCTCAATCTGGGCCTGGCTGAGCCGCCGCCGGCCGGGAAGGCGCCGTAAGCCGGAGCCGGCACACGCGGTCCGAACTTTTTTCAAAGTTTTTTGTCATCGCGCGGGCGGAGCCCCGATTTAGCCGGTAACAAGCATGATTATGCCGCGCCTAAAAATTGCCGTCGGACGCCGTCCGCGCGCCGGCGCCTCGCCACTTCCAACCCGCTCCCCAACCTAGGCCTCGCGGCGATAGCCCCCTGCCGGCCGCCGCCATCAGGCCGAATGGGGCGCTTGAGGTTATGCCACGTCCGCACGGCGGAACAAAAATGCCCCTTGTCAGCGTCCCGGCCCAAGTCCGTTTCGCCCAACTAGAAGAACATGAAGTTGCCCGCTTTCCCCGCACGCACGCACCTCGTCCTGGCCCTGGCCATCCTACTGTGGTTCGCCTGGCCGGCCCAGGCCCATGCCCAGGGCAGCGCCTTCACTTACCAGGGGCGGCTGCAAGCCCACGGCCAACCGGCCGAGGGCAGCTATGACCTGCGGTTCTCGCTCTTCAACGCGCTGACCGACGGGAAACAAATTGGCGAGACGCTCAACCAGCCGGGTCTGACTGTCTCCGGCGGTCTGTTCACCACCGCCCTAAACTTTGGGCGCGACGCCTTCAAGGGCGCCGACCTCTGGCTGGAGATCGCCGTCCGACCGACCGGGACTGAGCGCTTCGTGCCGCTCCGGCCCCGACAAGCCATCAATCCCGCCCCCTACGCTCTCTATGCGCTCACGCCCGCGGGGCCGGCAGGGGCGCAGGGCGAACGGGGCTTCAGCGGGCCGGCGGGTCCAAAAGGCGACCTTGGGGCCGTCGGTCCGGTCGGTCCCAAGGGACCGCAGGGAGTGCCCGGAACGGCGGGGTTGACCGGTCCCAAGGGCGATCCCGGAGCCACGGGTGCCAGTGGCCTCAAGGGTGACAAAGGCTCGCGCGGGGCCACTTGGCGCGGCCCCTGGGCGGCCGTCACCGGTTACGCTGTGGACGACGTGGTCTTCCATGGCGGCTCCGCTTGGATCGCCAAGCGGACCAACACCGGCGCGACTCCGGCCGAGGGCGGCGCCGACTGGGATTTGCTCGCCCGAAAGGGTGCCGATGGCGGTGCGCTAGCCGGTCCCCAGACCATCACCACCACGGCCCAGGCTCCGCTGGCCCTGAGCGGCAGTCACGCGGGCGGCACCTGGCTCAACCTCGGCAATACGGCAGCCGGCGGGAAGGACTGGAACCTCATCTCCAGCGGCCCCGGCAACGGCGAAGGTCCGGGCAAACTCCTGCTCCGTGATCCGGCGCAGGGGGTCGTCATGACTCTTTCCAGCAACGGCAATGTCGGCGTCGGCACCACCAGTCCGCAGGCCCGGCTCGACGTGGCCGGTGGCAAGCTGGCCACTGAAGGGCTCCAACTGAAGGCCACCACCACTCCGGGTTCCGTGCTCGCCGCCGCGGATGCCCAAGGCAATGCCCAGTGGAACGCAAACCTGCGGGTGGCAGCCCAGCAGTTGAACGAGCCCCTGGGACCGCCGGGCGCATTCATCGCCACGCGGACGGCCAGCGTGGTGGCCGGTGCCGCGGTGAATGCCGTCACCGGCGGCGCCCTGGGAGCGACCGTCAGCGGCGGCGGCTTCGGCTATGGTTCCATCCTGCGAACCGACCAGCCGAACATCGCTGGCGGCAACTACGCCACTGTGCCCGGCGGCCTCAATAACCAGGCTCTGGGAGACTACAGCCTTGCCGCCGGCCGCAACGCGCGGGCCAATCACCACGGCAGCTTTGTTTGGGCGGACAGTCAGGCCGGCAATTTCAGTTCTGGGACCAGCAATCAGTTCCTCATCCGTGCTCACAACGGCGTCGGTATCAACACGGCAAATCCCGCAGCCACTTTGGACATTCAGGAAGACGCCGCACCCGACGGGCGGAGAGCTTCCGTCAAAGTTCAAGGCAACAATCCCATTCTCCTGCTCGGCTCAACCGACGAGGATGAGCTTGGCCGGGCAGGCTATATTGAGCAGGTGGAACATCGCTCGCTCAGCTCGGAAAACTCCGACTCCTCCCTGCAGTTGGGAATTCGGGACCCCTTGGGTCGGCTCCCCGTGGATCCATTGGACGGAGGAGGAACCAGCAAGCGCCGGGCTTTCTTCGGCTATGACAGCACCGGCAAGGTCGGATCGCTCGTCAACACCAGCCCGTGGAACGACTTGGATCAAACCTCCATTCCAAGATTTCGCAACCTGTTGGACGACGGTCAGGGTGGCGCGGAATTTGGAGGGCTGCGCATCACCACCGACATCTTTCGCTCTTGGGTTAAGATTGAGGACCAGGCAGGCAACACCATTCTGATGGACTGGCGCGGCGTATTCGTCACCACCGGCACCAAACTGGTGCTCACCGCCCCAACCGTGACGATCAATTCGAGCGAAGTGACCATGACCGGCAACCTCCGGTGCGAGAACATCGTGACCAAGCACGTCATTGCGGAAAGTTACACCAACGGAGCCGGGAATATTTGGTAGTTCGAGACATTTTACGCAATCGGGCGATCTCGCCTCCTGTCCTCATGCACCTCCCACGCCCGCATCTGCTTATCGCCCTGCTGCTGGCAGTCATCCCCCTGCACGCAGCCGACGACTACGCGATCGACTGGTATCAGGTCGGCAGCGGGGCCAGCACCACCAGCAGCGGCGAGGACTACGCGCTCGCAGGCACCATCGGCCAGGCCGCCGCGGGCGGAACGATGATGGGAGCCGAGTTTGCCCTGACCGGCGGCTTCGGCGCGGTGCATGCCTTGCAGACCGAGGGCGCACCCGAGTTGGTAATCTACCTGACCGAAACCACCGCCGTGGTAGTCAGTTGGCCCGCGCCTTCAACCGGGTGGGAATTGCGCCAGAGCGTGGACCCGGCCTCCGCCGAGTGGACGGTGCCCGCCGAACCGGTGAACGAAAATGGCAAGGTCCGCTTCATCGTCGTCGTTCCGCCCGCCGGTCTGAGATTTTACCGGCTGTTCGCCGTCGATCCGGCCGTGGCCGATCAGGATGGTGACGGCTTGTCCGACATCTTCGAGCAGCGATACGGCTTCGACCCGGCCAATCCCGATCAAAACCACAACGGCGTGCCCGACGGCCTCGACGACGAGGATGGCGACGGCGTGTCCAACTCCGTTGAGCTGCTGCTTGGCCTGAACCCGCGCGACGCCTTCACCTTCCCACCCACGCACGACAACGAGCTCGACCGCGATGCCGATCACCTGACTGACGTCCGGGAAGTGCAACTGGGCACCGACTGGCTGAAGGCCGACACCGACGGCGACCGGTTCACCGACGACGCCGAACTGCTGGTGGGCAAGGATCCGCTCAACCCGCACTCGTATCCGCTCGGCGTGCGGCTGACCCAGCCAACCGAAACGATCCACCGCCGACTGTCCGGTTCCGGCTCGCCGTCCGCCGCAGTCGTTGCCCAGCCGCCGGTCGAAGCATTTGCGCCGGGCCGCTCCGCCGGCTCGGTGCCACAATTCCACCTCGGATTCCCCCCGGTGGAGGTCCGCGCTGAACACAGTCCTTGAACCGTTTTCCAACCTACCATTCATCCGTGAAAACCAGGCACATCCTCCCGTTCGCCGCCCTGCTGGGCACGCTGGTCACCGCTGCGCCCTTCGACTCAGGCAGCACGGGCGCGCTCGGCGACCTGCTTGTCACCAACGCCACCGTCATTCCGTTGCCGCCCGACGGCGTGCTGCATTACAAGCGCGTCGAAATCACCCGGGAAGGCTCGGTGACGTTTGTCAAAAATGCGCTCAACACGCCGGTGACCTTGCTCGCCCAAGGCGAGGTCATCATCGCAGGCGACCTGCTCGTAGACGGCACTGGGCCGACCGGAGGCGATCCCGGCCGGGCCGGGCCCGGTGGCTTTGACGGCGGGCGCGGAAACTCCGGCGACCAGCCGGCCGGGCTGGGCCGGGGACCGGGGGGAGCCAAGCCGGGCTTCGAATTCGGCGCCGGGTCCGGCGCCTACGCCGACCAAGGTGAAACCGGCGGCGGCCGCGGCGCGGTGGCGGGGGATACGTATGGCGATCCGTTGCTACTGCCGGTCATCGGCGGCTCAGGGGGTGGCGGACGGACGGAATGCTACTGCGGCGGCGGCGGGGGCGGCGGAGCCATCCTGATTGCCTCCATTGTCCGCATCGCGCTGCCCACCGCCGAACATGGCGTTTTCGCACGCGGAGGAAGTGCCCTGCAAAACGGGGGCTCCGGCGGGGCCATCCGGCTCGTGGCTCCCGTGGTGGAAGGCGTAGGAACTTTGAACGTCACCGGTGGCGCCCACTCGGGCTCGGGACGGATCCGGATCGATTCACCCGATGCCTCCAAGGCGACGTTCGCGCTGGCGGGTCACTGGTCCATCGGCTCATTGATGCTCACCAAATTGCCGGTCGAGCCGAAGCTCAACCTCCTCAAGATCGGCGACAAAGACATTCCGCAGGACGCCGCCGGCAAGGTGACCGTGGTGTTCCCCAACGGCACGCCGGCCGAGCGAATCGTGCAGGTGCAGGCGAAGGATTTCGGCTCGGTCGTGCCCATCCGCGTCGCGCTTACGCCCGACTACGGTGACCGCGTGATCGTGGACGCGGAGCTGGACAACACCGCGGCGGGAGTCGCGACCGCCAGCATTCCGGTCACTTTTCCGATCAACGTGACGGTGGCGGTCAACGTCTGGACCCGCTGAGTTTCGGGCCAAACTAAACCCTGGGGGCGGCGCATTGGCTTCGGCTGGTGCGCCGTTTCCGTCGGCTCGGGCCGCGGCGCCGATGCCGCCGGAACCTCCGTCACGTGGGGATCTCTTCGGCGGCCGCTTCGTCGGCCTTGGCCGCGCTCTGTTCGAGTTCGGCGCGATTCTGGGACGCCTCGATCTTGATGTAGTGGAGAACGATCGGGGCGAGGATCATGCCCGGGATGCCCATCAGCTTTTCGCCCACCAGCAGGCCGATCAGGGTCATCCACATCGGGTTCTTGATGCGGTCGCCGATGATCTTGGAGTTGAGGAAGTATTCGAGCTTGTGGACCACGACCAGGAACGCCAGCGCCACCAAGGCCATTTTCGGCGAGATGCTGAACCCGACGCCGGTGATGACGGTGTTGCTGATCAGGTTGCCCACGATAGGCAGCAGGCCGCACAGGAACGTCAGGATGGTCAGCACCGGCGCATACGGAAAACCGGCGCCAAACAGGAACAAGCCGGTGAAGGCGGTGTTGATCGCCGAAATGAGGATCTGGGCGCCCATCACCTGCGTAAAGCTGCGATAAAACGTGCGCACCCGGACAGCCAGCTCCCGCATGGTCGTCGCATAGAGGCTGTGGCGGCTGATGTCCGGATCGTGATCCAGATTGAGTCGGGCGTTCAGGAACAGGCTCAGGGCGATTACGATGCCGATGATGAGGTAAACGACCTGGAACACGGCCGCCCGGACGTAATTGGAAATTTCAGCGACCTTGTTTTGGGCCTCTTCCAGGGCCCATTTGCGCAGGTTACGCATCTGGTGCGGGGAGGCCGACGAGGGGTTGGCACTGCCCGCCTCGACACCCGGCGCGCCGGCCTCCGGCACGGCATTGGTCCGGACTGGGGAATCGTCGGTGAAAAAGGGCAGTTCGATGCCCTGCTTGTCGGCATAGTCGACGATTGCGGGAATCGAAGCGGCGGCGATGCGGGGAAAAGCCACCGACGCCTGCCGGCTGAAGAAAATCAACCCATAGAAAACCAGCCCCAGCAAGCCGAGGAAAAGCAGGATGCCCAACGGCTTGCTGCGTCCAAAGCTGAGCTGGCGCAGCGCGAAGTATCCGAAAAACGCCGTGAGGAGCAGCGTGGCCATGTGCAGCCAGCCCACGAGGGCCACCGCCACAACCATGATCACGTAGGATATCCGCTGGGGTTGACTCATCTGTGCGCAGCCAAGCTGTCGGTTTCACGCCGCCGGGCAACGGAAATCCCGTCGGATCATTCCAGCGCCGCCTACGGCCCAAATGTTACTTCGCCGAGAACCGAAACACGGTGGTGGAGTCGTAGACTTCACCGGGACGCCACACGGACTTGGGGAAGTGAGGCTGGTTGACCGCGTTGGGGAAATTCTGGGTTTCCAGGCAGAAGGCGCCGTGGCGGCCGAAATTGACGCCGCCGGTGCAATCAAACCCGCCGGCGGGGAAGAAGTTGGCCGTGTAGAGCTGGATTCCCGGCTGGTCCGTGAGCACTTCCAAGATTCGGCCGCTGCCGGGCTCCCGCACCCGCGCCGCCAACGCCAACGACTTGCCACCGCTGTTCAGGACGAAGTTGTGGTCGTAGCCAGTCGGCGTCAGACCCGTCTGCTCGATCCGCTCACCGATCCGGTGCGGGGTGGTGAAATCGAGCGCGGAACCCGCCACGGGGGCGAGCTCACCTGTCGGGACCAGGCCGGCATCCACGCGGGTGGCCCGGTCGGCGGTCAGGACCAATTCGTGGTCATGGATCGTGCCGCGGCCGGCAAGGTTGAAGTAGCTGTGGTTGGTCAGGTTGATCGGGGTCGCCCGGTCGGTCGTGGCGCGATAATGAATGCGGACTTCGTTTCGCTGGTTGAGCGAATAGGTGACGGCCACCTTGAGGTTGCCCGGATATCCTTCCTCACCATCGACGCTCGTGTAGGTGAACTCCACGGCCGCCTCATCGGCATCCATGGACTCCCGGTTCACTGTCCAAAGCCGCTTGTCGAAGCCGACCTTGCCCCCGTGCAAGTGATTGGGACCGTTGTTGACCGCCAGTTGGTAGCTCTGGCCGTCAATCGTGAATTGGCCCAACGCAATCCGATTGGCCACCCGGCCGGCGATTGCCCCGAAGAAAGGATGCCCTTGGAGGTAACGCGGCAAGTTGTCGAACCCCAAGACCACGTTGCCCACCACTCCGCCGCGGTCCGGCATATGCAATTCGGTTATGATCAGGCCGTAGTTGGTGACCTTGAGCACGGCCCCCTGACGGTTGCGGAAGGTAAGGAGCGAGACTGCGCGTCCGTCTGGGAGCGCACCAAAGTTGGTCTTTTCGAGATGCATGGAGCGATTGCCGCGCCCTGAAACCGCCTCGTGCGAACCATCGTCACGCGTGCGAATTGTGGATCGGTTGGACGCGCATCCGCCCGCGCCGACAACGCCGCCGAAAACCAGCAAAGCGTCGCGCCGCGTGAGGATAGGTTTCATGGACGCAGGTGGTGAGGATTCACGGGAGACATCGGCCCCGCAAGCCGGCAGGTCGCGGGTCGTTGATGCAGAGCCGCGGCCCAGTTTCTCCAAAAAGCAGGCAACCGCGACTAGCGCTTCAGTAACGGTTGGGTAACGTCCCGCGGTGTTTGCCGAAAAGTCCATGGCCCATTGGGCCGCCTT
>JBEISV010000243.1:0-6932 GCA_040375265.1 Verrucomicrobiales bacterium | reverse complement strand
TCACATGCCGGTCGATCAGCTGCTCCAAGTCCATGAACGTGGACGAAAACTGGTGCAGCTTGTCCATCGATCCGTAGCTCGTGAACCCGCCGGGGTAGTTCTTGGCGGACCACTTCTGCCCCGCCTCATCGAAGTCGCGGATCTGGTGACACTCCTTCAGCAGGTCACGGTTGAAGCGTTGCCAGGAGCCGCGCTGAAGGCGATCACAGTAGAGAAAGGTCGGGAACCAAGCCTGAATGCGTTTCATGCAGAATGCCGGGCCAGCCTAGGCAGCCCGCCAAAACACAGCCAGCGTCATCACCACACCCCGGGTGGCAATTTCCGGCTCTGGATAGCCGCACCAGCGAACGGCCGGCCGGCCTCGAGTCTACGGAACAATTCGAGCGCATTCGCCGGCCGGCGGCGTTCAACGCGGCTGGGGTGACACCGGAGGAGTCTGGCTGCGGTTTGCCCACCACGCCTTGGCCTCGGCATTGGCGGTGTGCTCCCAGATGAATTCCACGATCGGTGTCGGATTTTCGAGCCCATGAGGATGATGTTTCACGCCCGGTTTGCGAATCAGGGTGATGCTTCCACCGAGCTTCGGGTAGCGCTCCGCGATCAATCCCGTGTTCTCCTGCCACGGCACCACCTCGTCGGCATCGCCAAATACATGGAGCAGCGGCACGTTGGCCGCGGCCAGGGGCGCCAGATTGTCGACCGGATTGGCCGGATAAGCCCGGGCTTCGGCATCGGACTTGAAGCCGTATTGCGTGAGCACCAACTGCCAATCGCGGTCGCTGCGTTTGCCTTGGCCGAAGGCGCCCGGCCAACTCCGGAAATCGCACACCGGTGCGTCGCCATACAGGCAGGCCACCTTCGTCGGGTTCGCCGCCGCCCAATTGTAGCAATACAGCCCGCCTCGGCTGAGGCCCACCAAAGCGGCCTTGGGCGCAAAGGCGTGTTTACCGGTCAACTCGGCATAGAACGCATCCCAGTGCCGGACCGCCGCGGGCGAACCCAGCATGTCAGGCACCGTGAGGTAAACGACATGGAATCCGCGCGCGAGCAACGCCTCGTCGGGCTTGGGTTTGTGCCCGAAGAACTCGCCGTGCCAGACCCACGGCCGCCCGGGGGCGGCGGCTTTCGGCGCAACCACGAGCGCCGGCTTGGCGCCGACCTCGAAGTCGTAGCGGTCAAAACCCGCCCAGTCTGACTTCTGGCCGGGAAACGGCGCGGCAGCCCCGAGGGCAGGGCTGAGCACGGTCGGAACCAACAGGAAACCGAACCATCGATAAAGGAAACGCATGGCGAAACCTGTCGGGCGACCGCGGCCGGAGTCAACCGCCCCGCAGGTCCCCGGGCTAATCCTCGCCCGGATTTCGGCGCCAAATCGGCACAAAATTGTCAGGCATCCGGCAAGGGACTTGCATAGGATGTCCACCTTCCTATGCGTCTGCAAACCGCCCCTCCGCTCCCGCTGGCGGTGATGGCTGTTCGCGCGGCGCGCGCGGAATTGATTCCTATGAAGAAACTCTACCTTCTGCTTGTCGCCGGCTCGGTGTGGTTCCGCGCCGTAGCAGAGCCCGTCATCCTGTCCCCGACCGAGATTCCGGCCGAGCCCGCCTTTGCCCCCCTGGCCTCGACCCCGCCGCCCTTGCCCGGGCCGGACTTGGACAAGGATGGCTTGTCAGACTTCCAGGAACTGCGCCTCGGCACCGACCCGACGAAGCCAGACACAGACGGCGACGGCTTCAACGACGGCCAAGAATACAACCTGCGCACGGACCCCAAGGCCCGGGACAAGTATCCCCTGTTCCTGCTGAGCACGAATCGCCATCTGCGCCTGCTCGGCGAAACCTTGATCATTCGCCCCACTGCGCTGACCAATTTCATCGTGGTGACGAACATTCAGATCACCAACATCCCGCCAGTCTATGAGGGCACACCGGTGGACACCGACGACGACGGTGAACTGGACGGCTGCGACGCCGACGGGGACGGCGCGGCCGACACCTTCGAGCTCTGTGCGATCACGACGCCCGGCGAGACGCGGACCAACATCACGATCATCACCAACTTCGTGAACTACCAGTGGTTCGCACGCGGCGAGGCCCTGCCGACCCAGACCAATCTCAACCTCGTCCTGCTTGGGGCCAAGCTAGCCGACGCCGGGGCCTACTACTTGGAAGCTTCCCTGTTGGCTTCCGCACAGACGAGCGACGACGTGCCCGTGCGCATCCTGTCGGCACCGGCGAAGGTCGCTTTGCCGCTGGCCGGCAAGGCGATCGCATGGGGCAACAACGTCGCCGGGCAGAGCACCGTGCCGGCGGACCTGACCAACGTCATCCAAGTGGCACCTGGATTCCTGCATTCCGCCGCCCTGCGGGCCGACGGTTCGGTGTTCGTCTGGGGCGACAGCGGCTACCGGCAGACGGATGTGCCGCGCGACGCCATCGGGTTGGTTGGCCTCGCCTCGGGTTCGGGACATCTGCTGGGCCTGCGGACCAACGGCACGGTAATGGCGTGGGGTGCCAATCAGTTCGGCCAGGCAACCGTGCCTACCGGGCTCACGAACGTGACGGCCCTCGCCGCCGGCTACTTCCACTCCGTGGCGCTGCTCACCGGCGGTTCGGTAATCGCCTGGGGCGACAACACGTTTGGACAGACCAATGTGCCCACTTCCCTGCCGCCGATCCGGAAAATCTCGGCCGGCATGTATCACACGATCGCACTCGGCACGGATGGATCGGTCCACTGCTGGGGCGGCAACGAGGCTGGCCAGTCCAGCCCGGCCGCCGTCACGGACCTGCTGGTGGACATCGTGGATATCGCCGCGGGTGCGGACCACTCGGTCGCCCTGCGCCGGGACGGCATCGTGGTTGCCTGGGGCGACAATTCCGCCAACCAGACCAGCATGCCGGCCGATCTGCCCAAGGTGGTGGAGATCGGGGCGGGCAACAATGTGACCGCGGTCATCACCTTCGATCGCGCCCTGCGCCTGATCGGCGACCCGGCCCAGATCCAGGCACCGGCGACCACCCGTCCAGCCGGCATCAGCGGCGGCTTCTTCCACATGGTCGGACTCAACGGGGTGCCCGATCGCGACAACGACGGACTCGACGATCCGTATGAGCGGATCAGCAATACTGGGCCGGACGAACCCGACTCCGACAAGGACGGCGTGTCTGACGGAATTGAGGTCCGAGTCGGATCCAATCCGAATGCGGTGGATTCCGACCAAGATGGCCTGACCGATGTGCTGGAACTCCTCAACGGCTTCACGCCCTCGGTGGCGACCGAAGCCCCCACGGGTTCCCTAGCGGCCATCCCAGCGGTCGAATTGGAGGTGTTCGCGTCCGGCCGGACCCGTTTCCAGTTCCAGGGCTCCGCGGACGGGACCGAGTGGACCAACCTCTGGGCGCCCTACGTCCCAAGGCGAGGAATCACGCGGATCCTGACCAATTCGGTCCCGTCCATAAGCCACTACCGACTGCTGCCCTTGGACCGGGTCGAAGGCCAACCCCTGCCGGAGGTCGGCGCACCCGAGCCGGTGATGCTCGGCACGGTCGCGACGTGGGGCGACAACGAGTTCGGTCAGGCCACCGTGTCGGCCACCCTCGACGGCGTGCAATCCCTGGCCGCCGGCATCTGGCATACGCTGGCCCTGCGCTTGGACGGATCCGTGGTGGCTTGGGGGCTCAATTCGGCCGGCCAATGTGACGTGTCGCGCGACCTCAACGAAGTTACCTACCTCGCCGGCGGCGGCCTGCATTCGCTGGCGCTCCGCGCCAACGGTGAAGTGGTCGGCTGGGGTTCCAATGCCTACGGGCAGGCCAGTCCGCCGTTGCAAGATCTGCCGGCGATCGCCATTGCGGCCGGCGGCAGCCACAGCCTCGCGCTGCTCGTCGATGGCACCGTTCTCGCCTGGGGCGCGAATGAAGCCGGCCAAGCCCAAGTGCCGGTGGGTCTCCAGGATGTGGTGGCCATCTCCGCCGGGCGCTTCTACTCGGTCGCCCTGCGGGCCGATGGCACGGTGGTGGCCTGGGGCGACAATCGCCTCGGCCAAACTACCGTTCCCACCAACCTCCCGCCCACCGCCGCCATCGCGGCGGGATTCGGCCACACCGCGGCCGTGACCCGGTCCGGCAACGTCGTGTGTTGGGGCAACAACGTGGACGGTCAATGCGATGTCCCTGCGGGCCTGAACGGAATCACCGCCGTCTTAGTGGGCAACAATGTCACCGTGGCGCGGGACGCCACCGGCCGGTTCACAGTGTGGGGCGCCAACGCGGCAAGCCTGGCCGAACGCCTGAACGCCTTCGGGGCCACGGCAGCCATTGCCGTGGGCGGCGGCCACATCGCCGCGGCGAACACCGCGGTGGATGCGGATTCCGACGGCGTCGATGACGTCCACGAAGCGAGCCTCGGCATGAATCCGGGCAGCAGCGATTCCGACGGCGACGGCCTGGATGACCAGACCGAACTGCTGGCCGGCTTCAATCCGGTCGCAGCCACCGAATCCGCCGACGGAACCGTGCGGACCTACGATGCGCTGAAGCTGCGCTTCTTCACCTTGGGCGGCGAAATGTGGCGGCTGGAGCGGACCACGGACTTCACGACTTGGCGGACCGAGACGGCCCTCCGGCCATTGGCCCAGTTCTCCAATCTGAACGGTTTCACGGAAGTTTTTGTCAGCCTGCGTAACCGGGACGCCCAAGTCTGGCGCCTGTTCCGGGTGTTGCCGGCGGCGAATCCCTGATTTCCCTCAAACTAAACCTCGCCCGCGGTCGAAGTCCCCCATTTCGGCCGCGGGCTTTTTTGTGACGTGAGCCCGCGGACCGCCGGCGCTAACGTCCGCCCGTGAAGACGTTCAAGACCGTGGCCGCCATGCAGCGCGCCGCCCTGGCCTGGCGGCGCGCCGGAATCCGCACCGGCTTCGTGCCCACGATGGGTTTCCTCCACGACGGCCACATGGGCCTCGTCCGCGATGCCCGTCGCCGGGTCGGCCCACAGGGCAAGGTCGTGCTCAGCATCTACGTCAACCCGACCCAATTCGCCCCAACCGAGGACCTCGCCAAGTATCCGCGTGACCTCCGGCGCGACTACGCCCTGTGCCGGGCCGAGGGAGTGGACGCGGTTTTCCTGCCGTCCGACGCGGCGATGTATCCGGGCAAGGCCGAGGGTCGCTATTCGACCTACGTCGTGGAAGAACGGCTGACGCAGGGCATGGAAGGCGTTTCCCGCCCCACCCACTTCCGCGGCGTCACCACGGTGGTGGCGAAGCTGTTCAATTGCGTGCTGCCGGACGTGGCGATCTTCGGAGCCAAGGACTGGCAGCAGGCCGCCGTCATCCACCGCATGGCGCAGGACCTGAACTTCCCGCTGAAGGTCGTCATCGCGCCCACGCGCCGTGAACCCGACGGCCTCGCGATGAGTTCCCGGAATACCTACCTCAATCCCGACGAACGCCAGCAGGGGCTCGTGCTCTCGGAAGCACTGGGTGCCTGCCGCCGGGCAGTGCGGAAACAACCCGTGGCCGCGGCCGAATTAAAGCGGGCCGTCACGCGGTTGGTGAAGGACCGGCCGGCCGCGCGGCTGGACTACGTGGAGTTTTTCGATCCGGAAACCCTCGAACCGGCGGGCACAGTCCGTCCCGGCACGCAAATGGCGTTGGCGGTCTTCGTTGGTAAGACGCGCCTGATCGACAACGGCCGGCTGTAACCCCCTTCCCCGAGTGTCCGGCGCTCCCAACCTGCTCGAACTGCCCGCGTGGTTTCACCTCGCGGCCACGTTCGTGTTTGCCGTCACCGGCGCCATCGCCGCGCTCCGGCGGCACTACGACGTCGTGGGTGTGTTCGCCCTCGCGCTGGTCACCGGCGTCGGCGGCGCCCTGCTGCGCGACGGATTGTTCCTCCAGCAGGGACCGCCGCTGGTCCTGACCGACTGGCGCTATCTGCCGGTGATCGGGGCGGGTTGCGCCGTGGGTTACGTGTTCGGCGCGCGCCTCGACCGCTTCAACTTGGCCTTCAGCGTGATCGACGCCTTGGGTCTGGCGGCCTACGGCGTCATCGGCGCCCGCCTGTCCTTGGCGGCCGGCCTGAGCGCGCCGGCCGCGATCTTCGTTGGGGTGGTCAACGCGACCGGCGGCGGCGCGGTGCGGGACATCCTCACGCGGGAGGAACCCCTGATGTTCAAGGCCGGCCAATTCTACGTGCTGGCCACCGTCTCGGGCACGGCCCTGTTCGTGTTGCTGCTGCGGCAGTTTCAACTGGGTGCCGAGGCCGCCGCCGTCTGGGGGGTCGGGGCCACGTTTGTGCTGCGTATCCTCGCCATCCAATACGACTGGCGCACGTCGCCGTTGCGCTGGGAAACGGAACCCACTCCCGCCGGCCCCGGGGCCAACCAATCCGATCCACGGCCGTAAGCCCGGCCGATCCGAAAACCTCCGAAGTTTCCGGCTTCGCATGCGGGCGGTCGAACGGGCATCATGGCGCCCGTCCATGAGCCTCCAGGAACATCGGCAAGCGATTGACGCCCTCGACGAGCAGATCGTGCAACTGCTCAACGAGCGCACCCGGCACGTCCTCGAAATCGGCCAGATCAAGCTGAAGGCCGGCGACGAGATCTACGTGCCGCACCGCGAGCGCGCCGTGCTCGACCGCGTCTGCAAGAAGAACGCCGGCCCGATCACCAACGAGGGCCTGCGCGCCATCTACCGCGAGGTGATGTCGAGCGCCATCTCCCTCGAGAAGACCCTGACCATCGCCTATCTCGGGCCCGAGGCGACCTTCACGCACCAGGCCGCCATCAAGCGTTTCGGCTCCAGCCTGAGCTACGCGTCGCAGAAGACTATTCCCGACGTGTTCAGCGAGGTGTCCAAGCACCGCGCCGACTACGGTGTGGTGCCGGTCGAGAACTCGACCGAAGGCGTCGTCACCCACACGCTCGAC
>JBEISV010000429.1:0-4272 GCA_040375265.1 Verrucomicrobiales bacterium | reverse complement strand
CTGCTGCGAAACGAGCGTGCTCGCCCGCGCCTCCTCGACCGTCTTGGGCGCGTCTTCGCCCTGAACGGATCCCGCCGTCAGGCCCAGCAGCGCCAACATGATGGTCTGGGTTTTCATCGTCGCGTGTCCTGGAATTCAGCGACAGGATGAACAACCGGCCGCCTGGCCCCCGCCCGAAGTCGCGGCGCCGGATTCCACCTGGGGAAGCAGCTTCGACGGGCCGCCCAACACGGCGGAACCAGAAAACTGCATGCCCGGCTTGGCCAGCAGGCGTTGCGCATGAACGGGCACAGTGCAGCCCGTCCCAACAATCACCAAACCCACGGTCAGGGCGGCCAGGACGGCTGGATTCAGCACGGCATTACCGGTGATGTTTTCACTCGGCCTCATGGTGACGTGTTTGGGAATTCTTCGGGTTCGCTTCGACGCGCCTCAAAGCGCGGCCGCCTTCAGGTAGCGGGTAAGCCCTTCACGGTTCAACGTGGTGAAGGCGACATATTGCCGGTTTCCCTGCGACCACAGGGCAGTATTCCACTCGCCGGCCCGGGCAAATTGCGGCGCCTCGGCCGGCACCGGGGCTTCCCCCGCGGGCAGCGCCGAGCGATCCACGCTGACGACGTGGATGATCTCGCCCTCGTCCTTCGCGAGGAAACAAACGATGGTCGCCCTATGCCCGCGCCAGTCGAAGACCTTGCAGCCGTAGGTCGTGCTGCCGGCGAGCCGGGCGGGCGCCTCCAACTGGATGGCGCCGGGCTGCTGGGCGAGCCATTCGCGGATCGCCGGAAATTGCGCTTCCTCGAAGTCGAAGTCGTGCTGCCAATCCTCGGTGAGGAACCGCGCCACGTCCTGCCGGAAGGCCGCCGCGCCGGTTCGTGGCGAACCCAGCCAGACGGCGGAAATCCCCACCAACAGGACCAGCATCGCCGCCCAGGCCAGCAGCGCAGGTCGCCGCCAAAAGGCCCTCGACCCGGTGGCGGCGGTGACCCGGCCCCCGGCGAGAATCGCGTCGCGCAAGTCGGCCGGCGGCGCCACCGAGCGCAGTTTGGCCGTGACCGCGGTGTCAAAGCCGCGGGTCTCCGCGAGCCACCGGGCCAGCGCCGGATCGGTTTCCGCCAGCCGGAGCGCCTCCGCGACCTCCGGATCGTCCTGCGGCCACGGCCCCGGCGGGCAGGCGCCAAGGATCAACTGGGCTTGGTTTGGGTTCATGGGAGAAATTGGAATGAGGTTAACGGGTCTTCGTCGCGGCAAACGGAATCAACTTCTGCTCCTCCGATGTAAGTCGGGTCCGGAGGTGTCGTCGCAACTGGTCCCGGCCCCGGGACAGCCGCGACATGACGGTGCCAGCGGGCAGGTCGAGCGCCTCGGCGATCTGGGTGTAGGAGAAGGCTTCGAGGTAAAACAGGCTCAGCGGCGCCCGGTAGGTTTCCTCGACCTGTTGCAACGCCGCCATCACCAGCGAGCCGTCGAGCTGGTCCAACTCCTCCGGGGCGACGGCCGGCAGTTCGGATTCCACCTCGTCCAATTCGTGGTGCGGGAAGCGGGCAAACTGGCGGTTCGTGCGGAGGAACTCACGGTAAAGCGTCGTGAACAGCCAGCTCTTGACCTTCCCGGGGTCCCGCAGTTCACCGCCCTGCTTGAACCAGCGGAAGAACGCCTCCTGCGTGAGGTCGCTCGCCGCCGCCGGCGTCCCGGCCAAGCTCAGCGCAAAGCGGTAGAGCGGCCCATAGAGCTCGTCCACCATCGCGGTTGAATCCGACGTCGGCACGTTCATGAGAGTCCGGCGGGCGAAGTTTATTCCCAAAAAGATTTTTCCGGTTTCCCGGAATAGACCGCACCGGTTCGGCCTCTCACGGATGTTGGCGCCGGACCAAATTCCGGGTTCGCCTCCCTGAATGAAGCCCCTCTTGTCATCCCCCATGCCCTTTCGCCGAATGCCCCTTCCCCTCCTGTTTGTCCTCGCCGGCGCGTTGAACCTGTTCGCGGCGCCAACGGACTTCACGGTCGAATCGCCCGGCGATGGCCGGAAGTTCCGGCTGGCAGACGCGAAGGGGAAATACGTCGCGCTGCATTTCCTCCTGAAGACGGAGTGTCCGGTCTGCCTGCGCCACACCCGCGACTACGCCCAGCGTAGCCAAACCCTGCCGGACGTCGTGCAGGTCTTCCTCAAGCCCGATAGCGCCGACGAGATCAAGTCGTGGTCGGACAAGCTCGGCGAGCCGTCCGCGAAGGGACTGACGATTTACCGCGATGCCGACGCCGGCTTGGCGAAGGCGTTCGCGATTCCCGACGGTTATGCATTCCACGGGCAATCGGTCCATTTCCCCGCGCTCGTGCTGCTCGACCCGGCCGGCCAGGAGGTCTTCCGTTATGTGGGCAAGAACAACGGCGACCGGTTCGGCTTTGATCAGCTCGTCGCCAAACTGGCCGAACTCAAGGCAACCGCGGCGAAGACCACTCCCGCCCCGCTAGCCCAATACAATTTGGGCGCCGGGCAGCTTGCGCTGCAGGGTTACGATCCGGTGGCCTACTTCACCGCGGGCAAACCGGGCCCGGGCAAAGCCGAATTCACCGCGCAGCACCGCGGCGTGACCTACCGGTTTGCCTCGGCCGAAAACCGGCAGCAGTTCCTCGCGGCGCCGGAAAAACATGTCCCGACCTACGGCGGCTGGTGCGCCACCGCGATGGCCAAGGGCGAAAAGGTCGAGATCGACCCCGCCTACTTCAAGGTCACCGACGGCCGACTGTTCCTGTTCTACAAGGGGCTTTGGGGCAATGCCCGCAAGGACTGGGACAAGGACGAACCGGCCCAGACCGCCAAGGCCGACGCCCACTGGAAGAAGTTCGCCAACGAATAAGCCCTCGCCTCTCCTCGCCATGCACCCCTGCAAAACCCACCGGACGGTCAGTTGGATCGCCCAGCTCATTGCCGCCGTCATCCTCGCCCAGACCTTGTTCTTCAAGTTCACCGGCGCGCCGGAATCCAAGTTCATCTTCACCACCCTCGGCGTGGAGCCCTGGGGCCGTATCCTCACCGGCGTGCTCGAACTCGTCGCCGTCGGCCTGCTGCTGACTCCCCGCTGGGCGGGCGTCGGTGGCCTGCTGTCGCTCGGCCTCATGGGCGGGGCCGTGATGGGACACCTGACCAAGCTCGGCCTAATCGTGCAGGATGATGGCGGACTCCTGTTCGCGCTCGCGGTGACCGTGTTCGGCGCCGCCGCCGTGGTCGTGTGGCTGCGCCGCGCCGAATTGCCGTTAATCGGCGGCCGATTCGCCCAGACCTGTGATCGCTGATCTTGCCCACAGCCGTTGCGCCTCCAATGACCGCTGATTCGACCGCCTCCGAAGTCCTCGTCGTGACCGCTGTGACGGAACTGCTCGGTCAAGGCGAAGAACTCCTGATCCACCTCGACACCGAAACCTACAGAAGTCCCGTCGCCATTGCATTCAATGCGTCCATTGGCAGCCACTACCGCCATTTCCTCGACCACTTCTCCAGCCTCCTGCGCGGGCTGGAAAACGGCGTGATCGACTACGACGCGCGCGACCGTGACCTGCGCCTCGAACAGTCACCCCAATTGGCGCGAGAACTCACCTGCACGTTGAGCAAGCGGCTCGGGCAGCTGACCGATGACCAGCTGAACCTTTCGGTCCTGGTCCGCTGCCAAGTCGGCTACGGCGCCGGTTCGCCTCATACCAAGTCAACGCTGGGCCGGGAACTGGTCTATGCCGCGGCGCATGGCATCCATCACTTTGCCCTCATCGCGGTGATTGGGCGCTTCCTGAATGCCCGGCTGCCAGCGAACTTCGGCATCGCTCCCTCCACCCTTGCTCATCGGCAGGTGTCGGCTCCCCAGCCGATGTCGTTCGCGGCATGACCGCCATCCTTGGCAGCGACTTCGGTGCGGCCTTGCTCGACCTTCACCCGGCCGGGCAAGCCGTTGCGCTGGGCTTGGCCACCTTCGTCCAGGAAGACGTTCCCGCCGTATCGGCCGCGCTGCTGGCGGCCGCCGGAAAGCTGTCCTGGACCGCCGGATTTCTCGGCTGCTTCCTCGGCATCTGGATCGGCGACCTCCTCCTCTACCTCGCGGCCCGCGGCTGGGGCCGACCGGCGCTCAAACTACGTTGGGTTCAACGGTTCGTGTCCGTGGAAGCCGTGGCTCGCAGTGAAACCTGGTTCGCCCGCCAAGGCGTCTGGCTGCTGATCGCGAGCCGTGTAATTCCCGGCACCCGCCTGCCCACCTACCTCGCCGCCGGTTTCCTGCGCCTGCCGTT
>JBEISV010000420.1:0-4331 GCA_040375265.1 Verrucomicrobiales bacterium | reverse complement strand
GGACCCGAAGATCCGTTACGACGAGATTCCCCGGTTCACGCCGGAAGTCTTCGAATACTTCCACAACCCCAACACGGCGAAGTTCAAGCAGTTCCGCCAGGGCCTCGACCAGCTCCTGCTCGAAGGCGTCGCCCAGGCCTTCAACCTCAAGGACACGGCGAGCCGCGTGCCGCTGCTGGCGGCGGTCGGACCACTGCAATTCGAGGTGCTGCACTACCGGCTGGAGACCGAATACAACGCCGAGGCCCGGCGTGAACCGGCGCCGTTCCAGGTCGTCCGCTGGCTGCCGGCCGGGACGAAGGAGGAGGAACTCGACGGCATTTCCCTGCCCACCGGCGGGCGTTTCGCCACCGACGGCGACGGCAACTGGGTGGCGCTGTTCCCGACCGACTGGTCAATGAACTACTTCACCCAGAACAACCCGCGCGTGCCGCTGAGCCCGCTGGCGCCGAAGAAACAGACTGGGATGTAACGCCAAGCGCCGGCTCGGATTCGGTCCCAACTAAGGAGTTTTTGGCGAGGGTGACAGTGACAGCGTGATCACCCCGAGGTCGATGGTGCCTGTGGCTGGCTCCTCGGGAACGGTGATCAGGATGGGTTTGGCCTGGGCTCGTGCGATGCTGATGCCCTTCTTGTAGTCCATGACGTGAGCCATGCAGTCCACCAAGTAGTTGCCCGGCTCAATCCCTTCGCCGTAAAGCGTGCCGTCCGACAGCGCCGACAGCAGGGACAGCTTCGCGACCTTCCGGTGCTGTTGCCATTCGGGTGATTGCAGCCACTGATCAATTGCGGCCGGATTGTCTTTCATCTCGTCCGGAGGTCTTGGCTGCTGAGTCTGCACTCGGCCGATGAACTCCCAATCCCCGGTGGATAGCAGCCCCGGCGGCAACATCAACCGTCCGGTTATTTGATAGCCCTTGGTGCCGAGAGTGACGGCGGTGGTTTCGCCGGCCCGAACTTCAACGTCGGTGGCATGTCCCGGAGGCCAGGAGACGTTGCCGTTGCCGCGGTCGGTTCGCAGATAACGCCTTACTTTCAGAGATCCTGGTGGGATTCGCTCGAAGAAAAAGCGCCCATCCTGATCGGTCTCCGTCCTGAAATCGGAGAAGGAGAGCCGCAGCATCCCGGCGGCGATCCCATCCAACGTCTCTACCCCTACATCTCGACCGGATACCGGCTTGTCGCCCTCGATAATCCGCCCTTCAATCCGTCCCCAAGCCTCCATTGTCCAGGTCGGTTGAGCCGCCAACTGTCGCGGGGTCGCTTCACCGTAGCCTTTGTAGTTGGCCGCGAAGACGCGGATCAGGGAATCATCACCCGGCAACTGGAAACGTCCGCGGCCGTCGGTCGTCACGAGGATGCAGTTCCGGTTGTAAGCCAAATTGAATCCCGTTGCGGTCAGCACCGCATGCCCGCCTGTGCTGACCAACGCGACCTCCATGGCGGCGGCGGGGCGGCCATCGGGCGTCAGCACGGTGATGGTTGTGTCGGTAGCGGGCCGAAGCGCGACTTCCAGCCGCGCTTCTCCTTCACCAGTGGCGACAGCGCGGGAGATAAACGGCGCGTAACCGTCGGCTTCAAATCTGAAGACGAAGCCGGGATCGTCTTCCGGATCAATGACTCCGATCGGGCTCTCCTCGAAGGTGTGACGGAAGCTGCCTCCGCCGAAGGTTAGCCAAAAACGCTCATCAGAACTCCAAGCCGGGGTGGCACTGCGAGCCAGATTGCCCGACGTGACGTCAAGAGCCGGCTCAGGCCACCCGGCGATGATGCGAAATTCGGGAATCAGTTTGTCGGTCACCGCATCGCGCACGATGCCGGATATCGTCAGTCCCGGCAGCATTTTCACCGTGTATTCCTGACCGTCGGGATGCACCGAATATCCCCGCACGGGACGCCAGCCTCGAGCCGAGAAATTGATGGTCAATTGGGCGTCAGGTGCTTCGTCCCAAACCGCACGGCCGTCGGAATCTGTAACCAAATTGGGTTTCGCACCCATCGGTGCGAATGTGACCAACGACACACTTGCTCCAGATATGGGTTGGCCCTCGTGCCCGACCACCCGCAACCGTAACACTTGGAGGCGCACTTCCTCGGTTTTGCGGAGCACCAGCCGAAACGGCGCCGTATCTGGCAAAAGTTCCACCTCCACCGTGGTGGGTGAATATCCTTCCGCTTGGGCTGAAAGCAGGAGGGCTCCCGGTGGGCAACCACGCAACGTGAAGCCGCCGTCGATCCCGGTGGTTCCTTCCCGCCGATAGGATTCATTGCTACGACGGGCAGATACCTTGGCGTCGGCCACAGGACTGCCGGCGGAGTCCACGACCATTCCCGTGGCAGACACCGCCCGGCCCAGCTGGAAGACAAAGGTTCCGGCACGCAATTCCGCCTCTGTCTTTGAGTCAGGGGCGGCCTGGGCGGAGCGGACAAACGCCATTTCCGAGCGCACGTGCTCCGGATGCTCGGCGCTGCCGTAGAGGCGCCGAATCATGTCCTCCGCGATGCGGTTGATCCGCCAACGGCCTGCTTCGTCGGTGGTCACCTCGATCCGGCCAAATTCATGATTCTCCGTGCGGATCGAGGTTCCGGGGTCGTCAGTGTGGTTGAAACCCACCTTCGCCCCCGCGACCGGATTTCCCTCCGCATCCAACACGGTTCCCCCGATGGGCACGGCGCGCTCCAGGCGCACTGTGTAAGTTTCCGGAACGACTTCGCCGCGTTCCAAGGCCCACTTCAGCTGGGTGTCGGCGAAACCCTCTGCCCGCGTCGTGAGGCGGAGTCCGCCATCCACCCGCGTCACGGGGTGAGGTTCAAGGGAAGGTTTCAAATAGGTCACATTTACCGTGCCGTCGCGGAGGGAGAGGAACTTGGCGTCCGTTACCCAGCCGCGCTCAACCAAAACGCCCGGAACGGGCAGGCCATTGTCGGCCGTGAGCAACGTGAGGTGAAGCCGTCCGAGCGAAGTGTCATTGGTCGGATTGGCGGAGGAAATCTCGGCGGCCTCGGAAGGAACCACGCTGGCGGCGAAAGCTGACGCCTCCGTCGCAGTGCCGGAAATGTCCGGTGAACGGGATATTTCGGAATCGGTCCGCTTCGGGGCGAACTGGGGCCAGATAAACGGCGTGACGAGGAGCGCGAGCATAACGGCTCCGACCAGGATCTTGGCTGGGATGCGGGTAACCAGTGCGAGCAGGCTCAGGAACAGTCCACCGCCGGTCGCGGCACCGGCTGACGAGCCGGTCACGGCGGCTTGGCTCACGCGGTTGGCGAAATCGGCTGGAGCTGCGCCCACAGCCTGCGCGGTAAGCGCGAGCGTGAGCGCGGCTTCGGTGGAGGTGACGCCGCGGCGGGCGAGCGCAAGGCGAAGTTTGTCGAGGGCGCGGTCCACCCTCATGCGCGCGGCGTTTTCGCCAAGGCCAAGGTGTTCGCCGACTTCCGACAAGGGACGTCGCTCAAAGAAGCGCAGGAGCACCGCCTCGCGATCGGTTTTGCCGAGTTCGTGCATGGCGTCGTCGAGCACCGGGCGAAGCTGGTCCCAATTCGGCGTCGGTTCGGTGGGTTGGAGAAGTTGATCCATCGCAAAGGACTCCTGTTCGCGCTGGCGGCGACGGTGCTCGGCGCGGCGCGCGTTGGCCGTGAGGTAGCGGGTGCTCGTGTAAAGCCATCCTGCCAAGGAAGTGTGGCCGCCCAGACGCCCGCCTTTCCGGGCCAAGTCGGTGAAGACGGACTGGGTGATGTCTTCAGCGGCACCGGCGTCGCCATTCATCTGTCGCAGGGCGGCGGAATAGACGAGGTCGAGATGGCGGGAGACTAGCTCGGCGAAGGCCAGTTCTGATCGATCCGCCACGAACCGGCGGAGCAACTCGGTATCGGAAATCGTCATCTTGCCGGATAACAACCGGCGCGCCCGAAACCGCACAGACATTTTGGCGGGCATCTCCCTGCCCACGGGCGGGCGTTTCGCCACCGACGGCGACGGCAACTGGGTGGCGCTGTTCCCGACCGATTGGTCGATGAACTACTTCACCCAAAACAACCCGCGCGTGCCGCTCAGCCCGCTGGCGCCGAAGAAACAGGCCTGAGCCGGCTCACTTCTTGAACAGGCCGTCGAGGCCCTTGCTGGCGCCCTTCAAGGTGCCGGAAGCCTTGTCGAGCGCGCCCTTGGCCGCGTCGGTGGCCCCCTTGGTCAGGTTGCCTGCCTGAGCCGTGACGGCCGGGATCACCTTGGTCACCACCTCGTTGATGACCTGCTGGGTCAGCTCGCTCGGGGTGATGCCTTCGCTGCCGCTGCCGAGGTTCGTCAGCCGGATTTCCGGCAAGGTCAGCGGCGG
>JBEISV010000332.1:0-5372 GCA_040375265.1 Verrucomicrobiales bacterium | reverse complement strand
CTGTTCAATTCCCTCTCCGCCGGCGCGAGCGGCTACCTGCTCAAACGCACCCCGCCGGCCCGCATCCTGGAAGCCATCGCGGAGGTCCACCGGGGCGGCGCGCCGATGTCGCCGCAGATCGCGCGCATGGTCGTGGAACGGTTTTTCCCGGCGAATGTCGTGCGCCCGCGCAAGGCCGAGCTGAGCGCCCGCGAGGAGGAGATTCTCCAACTGCTGACCAAGGGCTACCGCTACAAGGAGATCGCCACTGCGCTCGGGCTCGCGGTGGAAACGGTCCACAGCCACCTGCGCCGGATCTACGACAAGCTCCACGTCACCTCACGCACGGAGGCGGTCGTGAAGTTCCTCCAGCGCTGAGTCCTGAGCTCGCCCGTTCGCAGCGGAAAAAGCCGCCCCGGACGAATCCAGGACGGCTCCCCCTTCTCCCCATCTCCTTGGCAACGTCCGCAATCCGGTAGCCAACCCGCCCAACCCACGGACCGATTCGGGCACCGACGGTCAACGGGGCGGTGGTCGAATTGCCGATCAGGGTGCCATAACCGAAAGGAGCGCCGGAAACGCCGATTTCGGTTAACGGAGGCGGGCGAGGGCTGGTTTTCGAAAGGCTGGAAATGTCGGCAATCCCGCGGAAAGGCGCCGATTCCGCGGCCCGATCCCCGCTTGCCGGCCAGGTCCGTTAACCACTTCCGGCTTTTGCGGACGCCCACCGCCCCGTGGGACGCTGTCGGAGTATGCAATGGCTCCCCGGTGGTTCGTTCCTCCCGGCCTCCCGAGGCCGAAAGCTCGGCTATGCCCTGATCGGAATGGCGTTGTCCGTCTTCTCGGCTGACGCCTCCACTGCGCGCATGTGCTGCCGAGCATCCTGTGTGGGGACCTGCACGCCCGCGCCCGACAACGCCGGCCTTACCGCCAATAGCCCGCGGCGGCCACCAAACTGGAACACACCGCTGCCGGGTGCTCCGGCGACCGCATCTGCCGCCGGGACCGCGGCGGTCGAGCCGTTTCGCCTGCCGTCCACGCTGGAACAACGGTCCGATCGCCAATGGCTGCCCGTCGCCGACCCGTCGGGAGGCGCCGCCCGCGCCGCGGTGCAACGGGCGGCAACCGGTTCGCCGACCTTGTCCCTCTCCACTGCGAGCATCAGCAGCGCGTTTTTTGGTTCCGTGGGACTGCAGGTCGGTAATCTCGACATGGGCGAGTCGGTGCGGCTGGAGCGGTTCCAGGTGAACACGACCAATGGCACCGTGGACGCCGCCGCTATCCTCCAGCAGAGCCTGCTGCTCACCGACGGCCAGCAGGGCCTCATCGGCGGCGTGCCCAACGTCAACCTGATCGCCGACCTGACACCGGCCGACGGCGCCATCACGGCGCAGGTGGATTTCTTCACCGGCTTCGTCCCGCAGATGATCGGCGACTACGTCTTCCGGATTTCGAGCCCCTCCAATCGCTTCGCGCCGGTCAGCGCCCGGTTCACCGTCACGCCCCATACCTACAGCCAGTCCGTGGCCGGCAAGGTTCTGGCAAACGGCGCCGGCCTGGCCCACGCCTACGTCGTCCTGCTCGACCTGGCGAACCCCGGCGCCAATTTCGTCACGGGTGCGGTGGCGGATGCCGCCGGCAACTACGTCATTCCCGCCCCGCCCGGCGATTACCTTCTGGCGGCGGCCCGCCCGGGACATGGCATTCGCTTCTACTACGAAACCCTAGTCAAACTACCAGCCGGCGCCAGTGCCAACGTCAATGCCAACGTCACCTCCGGCACCCATCACATCCGTGGCCGGCTGGCCAACCGGAACAATCCCGGCCAGAGCCTTCCCGGCGTCCAGCTGATCCTCCTGGGCGACGTCGGCGAAGGTGAGCCCAGCGAGCTGTCCTTTGCCTACACCGACGCCGAGGGAAACTATGACGCGGCCGTCTCGGAAGGCGTGTGGCAGGTTTACGTGCTCGACGATGCGGTCGCGCAGATCGGGTTTGTCGGCCTGCTGGATGCCGTGGAGGTGGACGTGCTCGACGGGGACGCGGAAGGCGTGGACCTGCTGCTGCCCCCGGTGGAAGCCATCTTTCACGGGCACGTCACCGGGACCGGCGGCGTGCCGCTGGCCGGGGTCGAGATGCTGGGCTTCACACCGGATTTCGACTTCGCCGCCTACGGGGTGACCGACGCGACCGGCTTTTACGCCGTCGGGGTCTCGGCCGAACCGTGGCGCCTGGAACCGGCCGCCGCCTCGCTGGCGCAGCTGGGCTACACCGGCATGCGTTCGATTGACACTTCCCCGGCCGCCGGCCAGGCCGTCCGGCAGGACTTTGACGCGACCGCGGCCACTGCGTTCCTGAACGTGCAGGTGACCGACGAGTTGGATGAACCGCTGCCGTATGTGGCCGTGCGGGTTTACGAGCGCGGCGGCGAGAACTCGGTGGTCGTGGACAACACGGACGACTTCGGTGATCTGCGCGCGGCCCTGCACGCCGGAACGTTTCTGGTGGAAACCGATCCGCTCTCGCTCGGCGGCCTGATTGAGGCGCGGCCACCCGACGTGACGCTCCGGGATGGGGACGACGTGGATCTCACCGTGACGTTGGTAGAGCCGAGCCGCTCCGTGAACGTCCAGGTCGTGGACCAGAACGGCGAGCCAGTGCCGCTCCTGCCGCTCTATTTGGGCGCCACCCTCGGCGGGCAGACCTTCCGGGCCTGCGAATTCACCGGCTGGGACGGTTTCGCCTCGCTGCCGGCCCTGCCCGGTGAGTGGACCCTGTTGCTCAACGAGTCCGGCTTCTTCGCGCCGGAAAGTTACGGTTTCCTGCCGACCACCAACCGGGTCGTCCAAGTTGGGTTGGGTGACGTGGACTACGAACTCGAACTGACCTCCACGCTCATCGCCCGGGACGACTCCCTGCGGGCCACGCGCGGGCAACCCTTCACGCTGCGGTTCGCCGACCTGCTCGGGAACGATTCGACCATTCCCGGCGGGCAACTGGACCTGTTCTACGTGGACGAACTCAGCCTCGAAGGGGGCAAGATCACCTTCGGCACGGATTCGCTCACCTACCTCCCGCCGTCATCGGGCAGCGCCGACAGCTTCGACTATCTGGTCGCCGACGAGTTCGGGAACTACGCGCTGGCCACGGTGGACGTTGTCATCATTGAGGCCACCACACCCAAGCTCACCGTCCTTGGCACCCGCGTGGAAGGCGCGGACTTCGTCACCCGATTCGCCGGGGCGCCCGGCGCCAGCTACCGGATCCAGGTTAACGCCAGCCTCGGATCATCCGCGTGGGAGAATTCGGCCCTGCTCACGGCGGAGGCCAACGGTCAGTTTGAATTCCGCGACGTGGCACCCGGCGGCCCGACCCGATTCTACCGGGCGGTCACGCCGTGAACAGCGCTTCGGGCCGGGTCGGTTTGGGGAAGCGTCCGGCGGGCTCAGAAGGCCAAGAATTCGGACTACAGGCGGAACTCCGCGCGGATGCCGTTCTCCCGGCGTCGCGCCGCGAAGCCGGGTTGGCGGCGCAGGCGAGGCAGGTTGGCTTGGCAGTAGGCGAGCCATTGTGCTCTTGGCACCCGTGAGACGTGCGCCGCCTGCCCGTTCCAGTCCGGCAACGCGAGACCGTCAGACTCGGCTGACCGCGCCCGGTAGGGCGTGCCAACTTCACTCAGTGACGAGTTTTCGGATTCTTTCATGCATCTCCGGCGTTCCATTTCGTTGGAAGATGGCCTTCAGCCACTCGGCCTCCGGACTCACGTTCCTGAGCTTCAACAGTGTGGCCACGTCGGTCAAATCCTTGAGGCTGCGCAGTCCCTGGCCGTGTTTCAGGGCGTGGGCCTTCAGGGCGATCAGGTTTTCAAAGCTCACATAACGGACCGGCCTGTCTGGCGGACCGTCCGCTTCGGCTGGGGAAAACAGGCGTTCAAAGGTCTCTGCTGGAACAATCATGAGGTCCAAATCCCACTCGGCGGCATCAATCGACCCAAACTGGAGGAAGGTTTCCTGCTCATGAACCAGCCGGAAGCCCATCCCGGGAATCAGTTCGCGCCAAGTCTCGGTGTCCGTCCGGCAAATCAGGATGTCGGCGTCCTCGGTGCCGCGCTGGAAGCCGTGGAAGTTCACCGCATGACCGCCGATGACGAGAAAGCGTAATCGAAGCGGACCCGCCTTGGCGGAGAGTTTTTCGAACAGGTTCATCGTGAGCCGTGGTTGCGCAGAAGTCGTTGGCAGAGGTCGGCGGGCCATCACGAAACCGTTACAGGGGGCGTGGGCTAAGGGCAGGAGTGAATTGTTAGTCAAAATCCGATATCAATCTTTGCACTCAGCTTTCGATAGGTTTCACGTTCTTCAACGGTCAGGCTATTGATGGCCTTTTCTTTCAGGGTCAAATAACGGGGTGACTTTCGTGAAAGAAAGTCCATTTCAGACCTCTCTTCACGGCTCAGCGTAGAGGCAGCCTTTTTCGTCAATTGAGCCAGAAACGCTACATCCTTTGCGCTCGGCCGACTTGAAGTCTCCCGCTGTAACTGCGGATTTGCGGGGGGCTGTTCGCCAGGTCTTAGTTTTCTAAGGAAGAATACCGTCTGGTCGTATCGTTCCAAAATGTAGGGAACTTCCGAGTAATCAAAATAGCCAGGAGTGGTAACCGTAAACGGACCGCTGTCGGTATCGTAGACCTCCATGGTCGGACCAACATACGCTTGATACTGCGTCACCCCGTGTTCTGTGCCAGTGCGGTGCGCCTCCACCAAAATCATGTCTGCTCCAATTCGCTTAGCCAAAGTCACAGCGCCATCGGTATTCTCCATCGCGCCGTTGAACGCTGAATACCCGAGCGAGACATAGCCTTGGCTTAGCAATCTCTGGAGAACTTCAGCCGAATAAGCGTAGACCTCCACCCTTTTGGTCTTGGCAAATACCGATGCGGAGGCTGGGTGGAAAAACTTGTCAAAGCTTCCAGTCTGGACGCACCCAACCAGGAAACATCCTAACACGGCTAGTAAACCTGCACACAGTTGATGGTGATAATTCTTCATGAGCCTTCATTGAGGGAAAAGCCACCAACGGTTCCGCACAAACGCAAAGTAGACACAGCTGCTCAGTTATTCTTCGCCAGCCCCTCGGTGTGGCCGAGGTTCTTCGCTGGCGCGAAGATGGCCTGCACTTCGGCGAGGAGTTGGGTGTCCAATGGTTCGGCGAGCCACTGGGCCCACTTACGGATGTTCTCCGGATTGGCGCTGCCGGCGATGGTTGAGGTGATGTCCGGGTTCGCGCACGAGAACTGGAGCGCGAGCTTCGCGATGTCCGAACCGCGTTGGGCGCACAGGGCGGCGGCGGCGCGGGCGGCGGCCTTCACGGACTCAGGTTCCTTGAGCCAGGCGGGCAGCG
>JBEISV010000073.1:0-14345 GCA_040375265.1 Verrucomicrobiales bacterium | reverse complement strand
GATTTCAACTTGAGAAAACAAGGCGCCGAGCCATCGTTTCGCCGTGCTCGAAAACGTGCTGGACGCCACCGGCTCCGCTCTTTCCCCGATGACGGCAGAGACCACCCCCAAAGCCACCCGACGCGGCTCGCGTCCGAATCCCGGCGGGGCGGGCACGCGGGTGAAGAACTACGTTCTCGACACCAATGTGCTGCTGCACGACCCGGACGCGCTGCTGAATTTCCAGGACAACAATGTCCTGCTCCCGATCGAGGTCATCGAGGAGATCGACAAGTTCAAGCGCGAGACCACCGAACGGGGTCAGAATGCCCGGGCCGTGAGCCGTTTGCTCGACAAGCTCCGGGCGCAGGGCTCCCTCAGCGAAGGAGTGCCGCTGGAACAGGGCGGCCGGTTGCGGATCGTTTTTGCCCACCAATTGGCCAGCGCCAAGGGCAAGTCCGGTCCCGCCGATGCCAGCCTGCTCGGCGGGTCCGTGGACAACCGGATCCTTGCGCTCGCCTTGGAAGTTCGGCGGAGCGAACCCAAGACGCCCACGATTCTCGTCACGAAGGACATCAACCTGCGGCTCAAGTCGGATGCCTGGGGTTTGCCAGCGGAGGACTACGAAACCGACCGCGTCAACCTCAAGGACCTCTACACCGGGAAGTTCGACTTGGTGCTGCCGGCCGCCAAGCTGAGCGAGTTCCGCGCGCACGGTGAACTGCTGTTGCCGGCCTCGCCGCGCCGTTATCCGAACGAATACGGCACCCTGATTTGCGATTCGGACCCGAAACGGGTGCTGCTCGGGCGGGTCGATGCCACCGGCACCAAGCTCGTGCCGTTGCATGAGTGCGGCAACGTCTGGGGCATCCGGCCCCGCAACCGGGAACAGAACTTCGCCCTCGATGCGTTGCTCGACGAGAAGATCAAGTTCGTGTCCCTGATGGGCAAGGCGGGCACCGGCAAGACGCTCATTGCCTTGGCGGCCGGCCTGAAACGGACGGTCAGCGACCGCGAGTTTCGCCGGCTCATCGTCGCCCGGCCGACAATCTCGATGGGCAAGGAACTGGGTTTCTTGCCCGGTTCGCTGGAGGAGAAGCTCGGGCCGTGGATGCAACCGATCCACGACGCGCTGGAAATGCTCGGTGACCTCAACATGGGGCACGAATCCCGGCGCAGCTCCGACCTGCTGCGCAACGGCACCATCGTCGTTGAGGCGCTCAGCTACATCCGCGGCCGCAGCATCGCCAATCAGTTCATGATCGTGGACGAGGCCCAGAACCTCACCCCGCTGGAAGCCAAGACCATCCTGACCCGGGTCGGTTCCGGCACGAAGATCATCCTCACCGGCGATCCCTACCAGATCGACAATCCCTACGTGGACGCCGCGAGCAACGGCTTCACCTATGTCGTGAACCGGTTCCGCGACCAGGCCATCGCCGCGCACGTCGAGCTGTCGCAGGGCGAGCGCAGCGAACTCGCGGAAACCGCCGCCAACATTCTCTGACCGGCAACCGGTGACCGCAGGCTTGCGGTGGAAGGAAGGGCATTCTAAACCCTCCCCCTCCTCACCTGATGAACCCGGTTTCCGCCCAACCCTCCAGCCATACCGGGGCGGTGTTTGCCACCACTCGGTGGACGCAGGTGCTGGAAGCCGGGGGCGGCGGAGAGATCGCGCAGCAGACGGCCTTGGCGGCGCTCTGCCAGACTTATTGGCCCCCGGTGTATGCTTACATCCGCCGCTTCGGAGCCAACCCGGCGGATGCCCAGGACCAGGCGCAGGAATTTTTCGGCCGGCTGCTGGCCCGCGAATTCTTCGCCCGGGCGGAACCGGACAAGGGTCGCTTCCGCACCTTCCTGCTCTGTTCCCTCAAGAACTTCCTGCACGACGAACATCACCGGTCCCACGCCCAGAAACGCGGTGGCGGTCAGGTGGTCTCCCTGGACGAACTGGTCGCGGAGGAAGCCTACCTGGCCGAACCCGCCGACGGGGTCACCGCCGAAATCCTCTTCGAGCGGAAGTGGGCGCTGACGCTCCTCGAGGGCGTCCTCGCGCAGTTGGAAGCGGAGTTCAACCAAGGCGCCCGGCCGGGGTTGTTTGCGGAATTGCGGCAGCGCCTGTGGGGTGGCAACCGCGGCGAACCTGCCCACCTACTGGCCCAGCGATTCGGCCTGAGCGAGACGGCGGTCCACGTCATGATGCACCGGCTCCGGACACGATTCCGCGAGCGGCTGCGGGCGGAAATTGCCGAATTGGTCAGCAGCCCCGCCGAGATCAACGACGAGATCGCGCACCTGATCCGCGTGCTCGGCAGCCCAAGCTGAGGCGCCCTCATTTCGGCAACAGGAACCGCAGCACCTCCAGCCAGACGTCGGCCGGTTGCTTGATGACCTCCCAGTGTTCCTGGCCGGGAAAACTCCAAAGCCGTTTGGGTCCGTCGTAGCCCGCGTAGAGCCGGCGGCCCAATTCCGCCGGCACCGTGCTGTCCGCTTCGCCCACCAACACGGCGAGCGGTCCGCGAAACGCCCGGAGATGATCCGCCGAAGGATAGCGGTCGCGCATTAGCAGGCGGACCGGCAGCCACGGGAACTGCGCCGCCCCCACGTCGCTCAGGCGGGTGTAGGGCGCCAGCAGACACACGCCGGCGACCCGGCCGGGAAAGTGGCCGGCTAGGAAAGCCGCCACGCCGGTGCCCAACGATTCCCCGACGAGCAGCAGCGGGCCGGGACGATTCGTGAGCAGGACGAATCCCTCCGTCGCGGCGCCGAGCAGGGAAGTCTCGGTCGGTTCACCGGAGCGATCGGCAAAGCCAGGATATTCCAGCACGAACACGTCGAGCGGTCGGGCGGACTGGAGCGGCTGGGTGATGTATTCGCGGCCGACCGCGGTGCTGGCGTTGCCGTGAGTGATGAGCACCGTGCCGACCGCTTTGCCGTCGGCAGGCCGCCACCAACCGATGCGGCTACCGCTCGCGTTGGTCCATGGTCGGAATTGTAGTTCCGCGGCGCGCGTGGCGAGTTCCTCGGCAGTGAGGCGAGTTGGGAAATAGATGAGCTTCCGTTGCTGGACGAACAGGAAGCCGGCCAGCCCGACGTAAACCATCGCGGCGAGCGAGATCAGGCGGAGCACCAGTTTCATGGGAAGTGGAACCCGAAAGTTGGACCAAGGTTCCGGCCGATCGGCACGCCGGACAATCGAGATGGCAGCGAAAGGTTCAACGGGGGCTGCATTCTACTCGCCAAAAGCGTGTGTTTTCGCCGAATTCAACGCCATGAACTTCCGGCTAAATCTCTTTGTTCCGGGAAAGCGTTATCGAGTCCTGAGCAGCTTCACCAATTGGCAATGGACGTTTGAAGCGGGCGAGGAGTTGCTGTTCATCAATGAGGCTTGCAGCTTTTACGACAGCGCTTCCCTGTTTGAGTTCAGCTCAATTGTGACTGGCGAGATCAAGCACCTGGTCGTTGACAACGAAATGGAGCCCTCGCAGAGGCGAACTCTGCTGACCGAGATCGATTAAGCGAACATGCATCTGCGATGCAGGGGCGGCGACGTTGTGGCTTTGGCTCGGGAGCTATCTGAACGAAAGATCCCGTGCCGCAGGGCGGACACGGGATGGGTTGCCGGACGACGGGGGTTCCCGGGCCAGCTCAATACGGCAGCGGGAACTTCGCCGTCAGCGCATGGACACGGTCGCGCACCTTGTGGGCCGTGGCCGGGTTGGCGATGTCGAGCAGCACCTCGCTGATCATGTCGGCGATGGCGGCCATCTCGGGCTCCTTCATGCCGCGCGTGGTGACGGCCGGCGTGCCCAAGCGGACGCCGCTGCCCTCGAACACGGAACGCGTTTCGAACGGGATCGTGTTCTTGTTCGTGGTGATGCCGGCTTCATCGAGCGCGAGCTGGCACTGCTTGCCGCCGAGCCCGCGGGCGCCGACGTCGACGAGCATCAGGTGGTTGTCGGTGCCGCCCGAGACGAGGCGGAAACCGTTTCGGAGCATCCCGGCGGCGAGCGCCCGGGCGTTCTTCACGATCTGCGCTTGGTATTCCTTGAATCCGGGCTGCAACGCCTCGTGGAAGCACACGGCCTTGGCCGCAATGACGTGCATGAGCGGGCCGCCCTGGATGCCAGGGAAGACCTGCGAATCAATCGCCTTGGCGAACTGCGCCCGGCACATCGTCAGGCCCCCGCGCGGGCCGCGGAGCGTCTTGTGCGTGGTCGTGGTGACGAAGTCGGCGTGCGGGAAGGGGCTCGGGTGGACGCCGGCGGCGACGAGACCGGCGATGTGCGCGATGTCGGCCAGGAGCAGGGCGCCGACTTCGCGGGCGATTTCACCCATGCGGGCGAAGTCGATGACCCGCGGGTAGGCGGAGGCGCCGACCGTGATCATGTTCGGCTTGTGCTCGCGGGCCATGGCGGCGAGCTGGTCGTAGTCGATCAGTTCGTCCTCCTTGCGGACGCCGTAGTGGACGATCTCGAAGAACTTGCCGGAGAAGTTGGCCTTGTTGCCGTGCGTGAGGTGGCCGCCGTGCGACAGGTCCATGGTCAGGAGCTTGTCGCCGGGCTTCAGCATGGCGAAATACACCGCCATGTTGGCGCCTGAGCCGGAGTGGGGCTGCACGTTGGCGTGCTCGGCGCCGAAGAGCTGCTTGGCGCGGTCAATCGCGAGCTGTTCGGCGACGTCCACGTTCTCGCAGCCACCATACCAGCGCTTCTTGGGATAACCCTCGGCGTATTTGTTGGTGAGCACGCTGCCCTGGGCCTCCATGACGGCCGGGCTGGTGAAGTTTTCCGAGGCGATGAGCTCGATGTTTTCCTGCTGGCGCCGGCGTTCGTGCTCAATGACGGACGCGATTTCGGGGTCGATCTGTTCGAGGGCTAGTTCTGGGTGCATGTCGTCTTCGATCTTGTTGACGCGTCGCTCGTGACGGCCGCCTTCAAAGTCGGCCTGGAGGAACGCTTCGAGAATCTTCACCGCCTGTTCGGGCGTGCTGGTCTTGGCGCCGAGGCACACGACGTTGGCGTCATTGTGCTGGCGGGTGAGGGCGGCGACCTCGGGGTTGACCACCAGGGCGGCGCGCACGCCGGGAACCTTGTTGGCGGCCATGCTCATGCCGATGCCGGTCGAGCAGCAGAGGATGCCGAAGTCCACCTCGCCGTTGGCGACCATGTGGGCCACCGCGTGGGCGTAGTCGGGGTAATCGGTGGAATCGGCGGAATGGGTGCCGACATCGTGGACGGTCATTCCGCGCTGCTGGAGGGCCGGGACAATGGCCTGCTTGAGGGCGAAGCCGGCGTGGTCGGAACCGATGGCGAAGGTGGTGCGGGCGGTCACAAGGGTGTGTTCGTGGACGACGGCGAGGGCGCGGGCGACGCCTTCCTCGATTTCCCGGCGGCATTCGACGTAACCGTCGAGCGGGCCGCCGATGGGGTCGGAGATGTCCTGCTCGTAGCCTTGGAGTTCGGGATCGAACTCCCGCAGGACGAAGGTTTTCTCCCCGGCGTCGGGATAAAGGTAGGCGATGGCCTCCACATGGCCGTGGGTGAGGCCGAAAATGTAGTCGGCCTCGCGCACGAGCCGCTGGGTCAGCATCTGCGACCGGTGGCCGGCGATGTCCACGCCCAGCTGTTGCATGGCGAGCACCGCATTGCGGCTGGGCGGCTGGCCGTTCACGGCGCCGATGCCGGCGGAGACGACCCGCCAGCCTTCCTTGCCCGCGAGGCTCCGGCGCGCCAAAGCCTCAGCCATGGGGCTGCGGCAGGTGTTACCGGTGCAAACGAACAGGAGCGTCTTCATCGCGACGAAAGCAGGGCGCGAAGTTGGGTTTCGGGCGAGGGCTGGTCAACGGCGGAGTGCCGCCGGGAAAAATCGGTTGCGCGGCCGCGAAATCTTGTCTCAGGCCGGTCCAAACTTCCTGAAACTGGCGGGCCGCTTGCCGCGTCACCAGTTTGCCCGGTTCGCGGCTTGAGAATTGCCCGGTTCGCGGCGAACAGTTGCCCATGAAGCACCCCGCAATACCGGTCCGCCGTGGCCTGGCCGCGGCCCTCGGTTTCTGGCTGGGGCTCTGGGCGCTGGCGCTGCCGCTCCGGGCGGCGTCGCTGGCGGAGGCCGACACCCAGTTCCAGGCGGGCAAGTATGAGGCGGCCCTCGAGTCGGCCGAAGACGGCCTGGAAAAACTTCCCGGCGACGAGGATTGGCATCACCTGCGCCTGCGTTGCCTGCTGACGCTGGGCCGCTACCCCGAGGCCCGCTCGGCTGCGACCAATGCCTTGGCGCGCAACGGCCGGAGCATCCGCATCGTCTGGACCGCCCGGGAAGCGTTCCTCAGCAATGGCGACGCGACCAACGCCGTCGAGATGCTCGACCGGGTGAAATTCCTGGTCAGCAACCGCATGGGCTCCCGCGACGCGCTCAGCCGGGTGGCCTTCGGCCGGGCGGCGTTGCTGCTGGGAGCCGACCCCAAGGAGGTGCTGGAGAAGATTTACGCGCCCCTCCAGCAGGCGGATCCCAAGCTGCGCGAAGTTTACCTGGCCCGCGGCGACTTGGCGTTGGAGAAGCACGACGCGGCCCTCGCGGCGAAGTCGTTCGCGGAAGGCCTGAAGCAGGTTCCCGACGACGCCGACCTGCTGTTCGGCCTCGCCCGCGCCCACACGGAGGGCGACCGCAAGGAAATGGGCGCGGCGGTCGAGGCCGCCCTGAAGGCGAATCCGCGCCACGTGCCGACCCTGTTGCTGCTCGCCGAGAACCACATCGACGGCGAAGGTTACGACACCGCGGCCCAGACCCTCGACGAGATCGCCAAGGTGAATCCATGGCATCCCGACCTGTGGGCTTTCCGCGCCGTGCTGGCGCACCTTCGCCACGATGCCGCCGCCGAGACGGCCGCCCGGGATTCGGCGCTGAAGTTCGCCCCCTACAACCCGCGGGTGGACCACCTCATCGGGCGCAAGCTCTCCGAGAAATACCGCTTCGCCGAGGGTTCCGCCCGGCAGCGGCAGGCATTGGCCTTCGATCCGACTTATTTGCCGGCCAAGTCCCAGCTCGCCAGCGATCTGCTTCGCCTGGGGCAGGAAGACGAGGGCTGGAAACTGGCCGACGAGGTCAATGCGGCCGACGGTTACGACGTCGGGGCCTTCAACCTCGTCACCCTGCGCGACACCATGCGGAAGTATGCGGCGCTGACGAACGAGCACTTCCTCGTCCGCATGGATTCCCGCGAGGCGGTCATCTACGGGCCGCGCGTGCTGGAGCTGCTCGAAGCCGCCCGCACCAAGCTCTGCGAAAAATACGGGCTCCCGCTCGCCGAACGGACCACCGTTGAAATCTTCGCGTCGCAGAAGGATTTCGGGGTCCGCACCTTCGGCATGCCCGACAACCCGGGCTACCTCGGCGTCTGTTTCGGCAGCGTGGTGACCGCCAACAGCCCGGCGGCGACCAAGGGCAATTCCGTGAACTGGGAAGCCGTGCTGTGGCATGAGTTCTGCCACGTCGTCACGCTCACACTCACGAAGAACAAGATGCCGCGCTGGCTGAGCGAAGGCATTTCAACCTACGAGGAACGGCAGGCGAACCCCGCTTGGGGCGAACGGCTCACGCCGCGTTATCGCGAGATGATCCTGGAGAAGGACCTGGTGCCTATCGAACGGCTGAGCGCCGCTTTCCTCACGCCTAAGACGCCGTTGCACCTCCAATTCGCCTACTACGAGGCGTCGATCGTCGTGGAGTTCCTGATCGAGCAGCACGGCCTCGACAGCGTGAAGGCGATCCTGCGCGACCTCGGTGAAGGCATCTTCATCAACGAAGCCTTGGAAAAGCACACGGCCAAGCTGTCGAAGCTGGAGAAGGAGTTTGCCGCCTTCGCGCGGGTCAAGGCCGAAGCCCTCGCGCCCGGACTCGACTTCACCAAGCCGGATTTCGAAGGCGCTTCCACCATCACCGCGACCAACCTGCTGAGTGCCCTACTGGGCGGCGGCCACGACGGCCCGAAACGCCCGGCCAGCCCCGCCTCCGAAGCCCAGATGAAGCAATGGGCCGAAGGCCGGCCGGCGAACTACTGGGCGCTCCGGTATATGGCGGCCAAGGCGGTCGGGGCCAAGGAATGGGCCCAGGCCAAGGCGCCGCTGGAAAAGCTGGTCGCCGAGTTCCCCACGCAGAAGGGCCGCGATTCCGCGTATGGGTTGCTCACGCTGGTTCACCGTTCGCTCGGCGAAACCAATCTCGAGCGCGGAGTTTTGCTGCGATGGGTGGAGCACGACGCCGAAGCCGCAGAAGCCAACCTGCGTCTGATGGAACTCGGCGCCGCCGCCGGTGATTGGACCGAAGTGCGGAACGCCACCCGCCGTTACCTCGCGGTGAATCCGCTCGTGCCCGCGCCCTACCGCCATCTGGCCCGCGCTGCGGAGAAAACCGGCGACGTTCCGGTCGCGGTTGGTGCCCTGCGCACCCAGCTCGAACTCGATCCGCCGAACCCGCCGGAAGTCCATTTCCAACTCGCGCGCTTGCTGGAACCGACCGACCAGCCCGCCTCCCGCCGTCATGTCTTGCAGGCGTTGGAAGACGCCCCGCGGCATCGCGACGCGCTGGAATTGCTGCTCAGGCTTCCGCCCGGCCCGAAGCCGGCCCAAGTCCAAGCGTTTGAGTGATGAGGAACCCCGCTTCCAACTCGAATGATGGGCCCGCGGTAGCAACCTCGGCAAACAACGCCCGCCCTCACCCCCCAAGGAGAGGGGGCCGCCCGCTCAGACCCGGCTACGCCACAATCACATCGGACGATGACAGCACCACGCCTGCCTGAACCGGAGACCGCTCCGTCTAGCGTCTGTGCGCATCGTAACCTTCTCCCTCTCCCCGGGGGAGAGGGCCGGGGTGAGGGCGGGCCAACCTCAATTTCGTTTCCGGTCAAAGTTTCCGGTTCGACGGTCCTGGCCACCGCTGTCGGTTTTGTGTCTGGCCGCGTCCGCCTGTTTTCCTGCCTGCTCGTCTTCCTCCTGGCGGCGGTGGCCTTCGCCCAACGTCGCGGTGGCGGCGGCGCCTTCATGGGCGGGGGTGAGTTGATGGTCCCCGAGAGCACCAAGACGGCCCGAGATGTCGAGTCACGCACGCCCGTCGAGACCCCAGTGTGGACCAACGCGCCGGGCTTCGAGACGGATGCCTTCACGTTCACGCGGATCCGCTATGACAAGAGCCCCGACCGCAGCCGGCGCGGCAGCGGCGGTTGGACCACGGACCTGCCCGACAGCGACTTGAACCTCTCCTACCGGCTCCAGCAGATGATGTCGCTGCGCGTGGACCCGAACGGACGCCTGATCCGCCCTTCCGACACGGAACTGTCGGATTACCCGTTCCTCTTCGCGGCGGCGCCGGGTTCGCTGAACTTCACGGAGCAGGAAGCCCTGGCGCTTCGGCGGCATTTGCAGAACGGCGGCTTCCTGCTGATGGCTGATTTCCACGGCGAGCGCGAATGGCAGAACTGCACGACGGCCATGAAGGAGGTTTTCCCGGACCGCGAATTCTTTGAACTGTCGCTGGACCATCCCCTCTACCACGGCGTGTTCGAGATCCGCGCAAAGGTCCAGGTGCCCAACATCCGCCTCGGCATCGCCAGCGAGCAGACCGGCGTGACCTGGGAGGTCCACGACGGCGAGGAATGCCGGGAAGTCCATCACCGCGCCATCGCCGACGACAAGGGCCGGCTAATGGTCCTCGCCCTGCACAACGCCGACATGTCGGACGGCTGGGAACGCGAAGGCGAGAGCGACTATTACTTCCACAATTTCTCCGAGAAGGTCGCCTACCCGCTAGGCGTGAACATCATCTTCTACGTGATGACCCACTGATGAAGTCCGCCCCCGCCAACGCCGACGAACGCGCCTCGCAGGAATCCCTGTGTAGCCGCCAACGTGAGGAGGCGGACCCGGTAATGTGGAATGCGGAATGCGGAATGAGGAATGAGGCGGCAGCCGATGCCTGTCATTCGTTCGGCGCGTTGTTCCCCCTCACCCCGGCCCTCTCCCTCGGGGAGAGGGAGAACGTCACGAAGCCGAACAACTTCACGCCCCTTTCTCTTCGCTCCTACCGAAACCTCCGCGGCCTTCGTCATGCAGGGCTATGGATTCGTCAGGCACTGGCGCGCTTTCCCCTCTCCCCAAGGGAGAGGGCCAGGGTGAGGGGGAACCTGGCTGAGTTGAAATCCGCCGTTGAACTGTCTCCCGACGCGTCGGCCCAAAGCAGGGCGGGCTGCCAGCCTGCCCGCGTTTCCGGGAACTGGGGCAGGCTGGCAGCCTGTCCTACTTTGCTTCGCGCCGCTGCCATCACGTTTTGTTTTCTTTTGGTGGCTTCAATCGCCTTCGCCCAGCGGCGGGGAGGCCGGTCTTGGTGGGGCGAAAGCAACGTCGCCGAGGACGTCCGCACCGCCCGGGAAGTGGAATCCCACAGCACCGGCACGCCGGAATGGAAGAACCCCGTCGGCTTCGAGAAGGATGTCTTCACCTTTGCCCGGGTCCGTTACCTGCACGGCGGACGCGGCGGGCGCGGTGGTTGGTCCACCGACATTCCCGACAGCGACCTGAACCTCTCCTATCGCCTCCAGCAGATGACCGCGCTGCGGGTCGATCCGGACGGGCGGGTGCTTGAGTTGGGGGACGACGCCCTGTTCAACTATCCATGGCTTTACATCGTCGAGCCCGGGGCCCTTTACCTGACCGACGCCGAGGTGAAGCGGCTCCGCGACTACCTGCTCAACGGCGGCTTCTTGATGTTCGATGATTTCTGGGGGGAACGTGACTTGGAAAACCTGGCCGAGGTCATGAAGCAGGTCTTTCCCGAGCGCGACTTCGTGGAACTTCCCCTCGACCATCCGCTTTACCACTGCGTCTTCGACATCAAGGCCAAGGGCCAGGTGCCCAACGTTGGCCTCGGTGTCGAGAGCGAATGGAACGGCGGCGTGACCTGGGAACGGCCCGACGCCCAGGAAGTCCATCACCGCGTGATCTTCGACGACGCGGGTCGGATCATGGTCTTCGCCGCGCACAACACCGACAACGGCGACGGCTGGGAGCGCGAGGGCGAAAGCGACTTCTACTTCCACAAATTTTCCGAGAAAATCTCGTATCCCCTCGGCATCAATCTCATCTTCTACGTGATGACCCACTGACGCAGCGACGCCCTTTCCACCATGAGCCATCCCACCCTTCCGCCCCCGCCTGAAGCCGCCGCGGCTCCCTCTGACCGCGAAGTGTATGACCGCCTCGTCGCCGGCCGCGGCCGCATTGAGGCTGAACTCGCCAAGGTCATCGTCGGCCAGCGCGAGGTGATCGACCAAATCCTGCTCGCGTTGGTTGCCGGCGGGCACTGCCTCATCACCGGCGCTCCGGGCCTTGCCAAGACGCTGCTCGTGAAATCCATCGCGCAGGTCTTCCACCTGAAGTTCGCGCGCATCCAGTTCACGCCCGACCTGATGCCGGCCGACATCACCGGCACGGAAATTCTCCAGGAAACCGACGCCGGCCGCCGCATGACCTTTGTGCCCGGACCCATCTTCGCGAACCTCGTCCTCGCCGACGAAATCAACCGCACGCCGCCCAAGACCCAGGCCGCGCTGCTGGAGGCGATGCAGGAACATCAGGTCACCGCCGCGGGCGTGCGCCACACGTTGGCGGAACCCTTCTTCGTGCTCGCCACGCAGAACCCCATCGAGATGGAGGGTACCTATCCGCTGCCCGAAGCCCAGCTCGACCGCTTCATGTTCAACGTGGTGATGGACTACCTGCCCGAGTCCGACGAGGTGCAGGTCATCACGCGCACCACGGCCGGCAAACCGGCTCCGATCGAGGCGCTGTTCACCGGCGAGGACATCCAGCGCTTCCATGGCCTCGTCCGGCAGGTGCCCATCGCCGAGGAACTCGTCCGCTACGCCGTGCAGCTCGCCGCCGCGTCGCGTCCGAAGCAGGCCACGGCGGCCGCCTTCGTGAACGACTGGGTGAGCTGGGGCGCCGGCACGCGCGCACCACAGTTCCTCGTGCTCGGCGCCAAGGCCCGCGCGCTGCTCGCCGGCCGCGCCCACGTCACTGTCGATGATTTGCAGAAGCTTGCCCTGCCCACGCTGCGCCACCGCATCCTGCTCAATTACCGCGCCGAAGCCGAAGGCATCCGCGTGGAGGACGTCGTCCGCAAACTGCTGGAGACCGTGAAGGCGCCGCTGGCCTGATGCCGCATTCTCGACCATGATCCACACTGTCTCCCATGAGGTCGACGAACTCGCCGATGCGCTAAACGGTGGCAATCGGCATCACGCGGCTTTGCTCTGTGGAAAGTGTTGGAACCAATCGCGATTGGCCTATCCGAGTAACCTGTCGTTCTGGGATAACGCAACCCGACGTCAAATCGCCAACCGGTTCTATGAGCAAGGATGGCGTCACCAAGGGAGACCTGTCTGTCGAGCCTGCGCATCATGACGCCCGACGCCTCAAACCCCGCGACGAAGTTCATCGACTCGAAGGCGTTGATGAACATCCGCAACCTCGAGTTGCGGGCGCACTGGCGATGTAGCGCAGAGTTGCACTCTGCTGTATCGCAGGTTTGCAACCTGCGCCGCGCTGGAATCACCAACCCGCCGCTGCATTTCCCACGCCCGGCCGGCTGCAAGCCGGCGACACGGCAGATTGAAAATCTGCGCTACGGCTTTGGCGCGTCACCCTGCCACGCGCTGCTCCAGCGCCATTGCTCCGGCTCGCGGCAAAGCCGGGCGAGCACCGGGTTCCTCACCGTGTAACCACGGCACCGCGCATGTTCCCTTTCATCCCGAATCCAATGATCGAACGACTCCCGCTGCCAGAACGGCTGGCCGATTCGCCCGAGCAGTTCGTTGGCGTGGCGGGCGGTGTGCCGTTTCCAGCTTTGGACGATACCACTGACGGTGAAGTTAGGCAGCGGCCAGAACACGGCATGCACATGGTTCGGCATCACCACCCACGCCTGGAGCTGATATCGCTGGCCGTCGAAGAAGCGGAGCGAGTCCGCGACCACGTCGGCGATCTCCGCCCGGCCCAGCCAGCATTCGCCGCAGCCGGAATCCAGGAACCGCTCCACCTTCCGCCGGTAGTCGCGTTCGATCGTTTCGGCATCTTCGCCCGATTTCATCCCGGTCCCGGATTGCCTGGCCTCCAGGCAACGCAACCGTTCCGCACGTTCTCCCAGGAACCTCGTCAACACCGCCGTGGGCAGCGAGTCTGCCAGCCGAAACGTAACGAAGTAGGCGGCCCCCTCGCGTTTGACGTGCGGCAGGTAACCCCGGCTGTGAATCCCGGTCCGAAGCGGACTGGCCGCCTTGGGCTGCGCTCCAGTGGCGCGCAATTCGTGCGCCACGCGGTCGAGGCGCGGGTTGGGGTCTTGGGGAATCACGGCGTCGGTTCTAGCGATCTCGCCTCTCCCCGGCAACCCTGCGCCGGTAGCGCAGAGTCGCACCCTGCCCTATCGCCGACTTGCAGTCGGCCGGCAGGTAGCTGCTCCCGAGCATGGCGAATCTGCCTCAGCCCCGCAGGTTCCAAACCTGCGAAACAGCAGATTGAAAATCTGCGCTACGAACAATGACCGCCCCCACCGCCAATCCCGCGACGAAGTTTATCGACCCGAAGGCGTTGATGAACATCCGCAACCTCGAGTTGCGGGCGCGCGCCGTCGTGGAGGGATTCTGGAGCGGCATCCATCGCAGCCCGTATCACGGCTTCTCCGTCGAGTTCACCGAGTATCGCCAATACACGCCGGGCGACGATCCGCGCTACGTGGACTGGCGCGTGTTCGGGCGCAGCGACCGCTTCTACATCAAGAAGTTCGAGGACGAGACCAACCTCCGCTGCCACCTGATTGTGGACCAGAGCCGGTCCATGGACTTCGCCTCAGCCGGCGTCACCAAGGCCCAATACGCCGCCACGCTCAGCGCCACGCTCGCCTGGTTCCTGCATCAGCAAGGCGACGCCATCGGCCTGCTTTCCTTCGACGCCGGCGTGCGCGAATACCTGCCCGCCCGCCATCGGCCCGGCCACCTGCGTCACCTGATGCTCGCGCTGGAGAAACCAGCCGGCGGCACCGTGACTGACCTGGTCACGCCGCTGAAACGGGTCGCGGAAATCGTCCGCAAACGTGGGCTGATGGTCCTCGTCTCGGACTTCCTCGCGCCCTTGGACGACCTCGACCGCTGCCTCACGACCCTCGCGGCCGGCGGGCACGAACTCACCGTGTTCCAAGTGCTGGATCCCGCCGAGCTGAGCTTCGGTTTCGACCAGCCGACGCTGTTCGAGGATCTCGAATCCGGCCGAACGCTGTTCGTGGACCCGCAGGCGGCGCGGGCCGGCTACACGCGGAAGCTGGAG
>JBEISV010000154.1:0-9299 GCA_040375265.1 Verrucomicrobiales bacterium | reverse complement strand
CTGCCTGCTGCGGCCGCCCGGCCACCACGCGACCCGGCATCACGCGATGGGCTTCTGTTACCTTAGTTCGATGGCCATCGCTGCCTTGGAGGCGAAGGCGACCGGCGCGAAGCAGGTCGCGGTGCTCGACTTCGACGTCCACCACGGCAACGGCACGGAAGATATTCTCGCCGGCGTCGCGGGCATCGTCTTCGCCTCGGTGCACCAGCATCCGTGTTATCCAGGCACGGGTGGGACCGACGTCGCGGGCAACTGCTTCAATTACCCGCTGGCCGGCGGGACGCCGCGCGAGCAGTGGCGCGCCACGCTGTCCCGGGCTATCGACCGCCTGAAGGCCACGAAACCGGACATCCTCGGCGTATCGGCGGGCTTCGACGCCTACGTGGATGATCCGCTCGCGCAGGGCACGTTGGAGAAGGAGGACTTCCACTGGCTGGGACAACAGATGCGCGCGGTGGGCGTGCCGGTGTTCAGCATCCTAGAAGGCGGCTACTCGCTCGACCTGCCGGAACTGGTGTTGCACTACCTCCTGGGGCTTGATGGGAAGTAAGCGGCCGAGCGTAATCTCGCGGAGGAACCCAGTAGCCTTGAAGCCAAAGCGGTGCCGTGGCGCCGCAGTCCAATGCCGGCCGAACCACCGATGAATCCACCGGGTTCCACTGAACTGGCCCAGCGCCTTGCTGCGGAGATCGCCACGGCGGGGGGCGCGATCCCGTTCGCGCGGTTCATGGAGCGGGCGCTCTACGAGCCGGGCCTGGGCTACTACGAGCGTGACCGGCGCGTGGTGGGCAAGCGTGGGGATTTCTACACGAGCGTCAGTGTCGGCTCCCTGTTCGGCGAACTACTGGCGTTCCAGTTCGCGGATTGGCTGTCGGCCCTGACCGGTGCGGCGGAATCCGCGCAGCGGTTCCAACTGGTCGAAGCCGGCGCGCACGACGGGCGGTTGGCGCGGGACATCCTAAGCTTCCTCGCCCAATGGCAGCCCGAATTGGCGTCTCGGTTGGACTACTGGATCGTCGAACCCTCCCCGGCGCGCCAAGCGTGGCAGCGCGAGACCTTGGGGTCGCATGGGGGGCAGGTCCGCTGGTTTGGTGCCGTGGACGACTTGCCGCCCGTTTGCGGCGTGATCCTGAGCAACGAGCTGCTCGACGCGTTCCCGGTCCACCGGCTCGGCTGGGACACGGCCCGCCAGGCGTGGTTCGAGTGGGGCGTAGGGGTGGAGGAAAGTTCCTTCCGCTGGCGCCACCTCGCGGAAGTCACGGTTTGCCCCCCGGAATTGCCCGCCGAATTGTTGGCGGTGCTGCCCGACGGTTTCACGACCGAGGTGTGCCCGGCGGCGGAAGCCTGGTGGCGCCGCGCCGCTGGACGGTTGGCGGCCGGCCGACTGTTCACGGCCGACTACGGGTTGGAGGCGTCGGAGTTTTTCCTGCCGCAACGGGCCAACGGCACGCTGCGCGCCTACGCCCGGCACCGCTTCGCCGAGGATGTGCTGGCCGAACCGGGAACGCAGGACCTGACCGCCCACGTCAATTTCTCCGCCCTCCAGGCTGCCGGCCAGGCGGCCGGGCTGACCACGGAAACTTTAAGCCACCAACGCCGTTTCCTTACCGACATCCTCGGGGCCACGCAACGGCCGGAAGCGCGCTTCCCGGCGTGGGATTCGGCCCGGGTCCGGCAATTCCAGACCCTCACGCACCCGGAGCACCTGGGCCGGGCATTTGGCATCCTGACCCAGTTTCGCCCCTGAGGGGCCGCGCTCCGGTCGCGACCCAGCGTGTCTGCCCCGACCCGACGGAGGACGGTGCGTCGATTGGTGTCCCGAATCAGAATTCGCTGGCGTGCGGAAACCGGTTGGCCGACAACGCCGACGACTCCACCACTGGCACCCCAATCCGGCGTCGGCGATGGCCTGGACGGAATCCACTTCGGACATGAAACGACAACCTTGGCGATCCCTGCCCTTCGGCTTGGCCTGCGTGGTGTTCGGCACGTCCCTCCGCGCCGCCGACGGCTGGCTGGACATCGACGAGCTCAGCGAAGTCCGGGTGGTGTCCGCAACCCGGACCGAAGAATCGGCGTTCACGACCCCGGCGGCCGTGCACGTCATCACTCAGGACGAAATCCGGCGGTCCGGCGCGGTGCACCTTGCGGACGCCTTACGCCTGGCGCCCGGAGTCGAGGTGGGCGGCGTAAACAGCCGAACCTGGGCGGTCACCATCCGCGGTTTCAACGGCGCCGCGGCGACAAAGGTGCTGCCGCTGATTGACGGGCGTTCGCTGTATTCCATGCGATTTTCAGGCACGACGTGGGACACTCGCGAACTGATGCTGGAGGACGTCGAGCGGATCGAGGTCATCGGCGGTCCGGGTGGAACGATGTGGGGCGCCAACGCGGTCAACGGGGTCATCAACGTCATCACACGGGACGCCCGCGACACGGTCGGCACGCTGGTGACCGCCGGCGGGGGAACCTTCGAGCAGGCGTTTGGCGCGGTCCGCTACGGGGCCCAGGTGGGGGAACATACCTGGCTCCGGATCTTTGGTTCCGCCAGCCAACGGGGCGATTCCGAACCGGTGAACATTCCGGACCCCAACGACGCCTGGTATCAGACCCGCACCGGTTTCCGGCTCGATTCCGAACCCGAGGTCGGCCGGCACCTGAAGCTGACCGGCGATTTCTTCTTCTCGGAAGCCGACCAATTTGTAGTGGGACCGGACCGGGCGCGCTCGGTCGGCGGGCATCTGCTCGGGCGTTACGAAGTGCCCCTCGGCGCGGAATCTTCGCTGGCAACACAGTTTTATTATGACGGTGTCCACCGCGATTCCGGCGGATCGCTGACGGACGCCGATGTCTTCGACGGCGAAGCGCAGCATCATTTTGCCCTCGGTGAACGCAACGAAGTGACCTGGGGAGGGAATTTCCGGCTGAGCCGGCTGAAGGACCAGGCCACGCAACCCGGAGTGGTGGTGGCCTATGTGCCGGAGCAACGGGACTTTTCCCAGGCCGGCATCTTTGTGCAGGACCAGTGGACGGTGCTGCCCGACCACCTGACCGCCTCGGCGGGGTTCAAGGCCGAATACAATGACTTCACCGGCTGGGAGTCGCTGCCGAGCGTTCGGCTGGCGTGGACACCAACGGAACGTCAGACCGTGTGGACGGCCGTGTCCCGCGCGATTCGCATTCCGTCCCGGGGCGACTTCGACCTGATGCAGACCTCGGTCTCGCCCGCGGGCACGTCCCTGACGGCCCCTAACACGGCGCTGGATCCGGAGTCGCTCGTGGCGTCGGAATTGGGCTACCGGGTGAAACCCCACCCGAAGGTCTCCTTCGACGTGACCGGCTTCATGCATTGGTATGATGCGCTCTACACCACGCAGACGACCTTCACACCTCCGTCGACCTCAACCTCCACCCGGCAGAACGACGGCTTTGGCGAAGCCTACGGAGTGGAATTGGCGGCGGTATGGCAGCCATTGGAGTGGTGGCGGCTGCAGTTGTCCTACACCCACTTGGAGCTGCAATTGCACCGCGAAGCCGGCAGCAACGACGGAGGGTTCGAGGCGGCGGAGGGTTCGAGTCCGCAGCATCAGGTATCGCTGCGTTCGTCCTGGAACCTGGGTCAGCGCTGGGAGTTCGACGCGTGGCTCCGCCACGTGGATGGCCTGAAGGCCCAGGCGCGCACCGTGGACAGCTACGCGACACTGGACCTGCGCCTGGCCTGGCGCCCGGACGAACATTGGGAAATTTCGGCCGTCGGCCAGAACCTGCTCGAGGAATCGCACGAGGAATTCGTCTTCCTCCGTTCGCGCTGGGCATTGCCGCGGGGATTCTACGGCCGGATCACCGTAAGGTTCTGAATGACGTCGGCCCCGCCAATTGTCCCGGACGGAACCTCGACGCACCAGCGCCCTGGCTTGTCCCGGCGGCGATTCGGCCTCCTGACCGTGCTGCTCGTCGCCGGCCGGGTTCACGGGTTCGCCGCCGAAGGGCGGCCGACGGTTTCGCGCGAGGACGCCATTGCGTTCCTGCTGCTCAATTGCGCCTACCACGGCGTCTGGCCCGAAGAGGTGTCGCCCACGAAGTCCCAACACCTCAAACTGGGCATCCTGGGCAAGGATTCCCTCGGCAAGTCGTTGCGAAATGCCGCCAACGAGGCCCGCAAAGGCTGGTTCAACGGCGGCACGGTGGACATTGCGGTCGCCAGCCAGGGCCGGGACCTGCTCGACTGCCACCTGGTCCTCGTCACCACGCTGCCGGCCGGCGGCATGTCAGCGCTGCGCGAGACGTTTGCCAACCGGCCGGTGCTGCTGGTGAGTGAGCTGCCCAATTTCGCCCGGGAGGGCGGCACGATCGGCATCCGGATCGACCAGGAACGGCTGAAGTGGGAAATCAATCTCGACCAATTGGAAGCCGCCAAAGTCGAACTCAATGCCAAATTCCGGCAGCGGTCCGTCGGATTCATTCGCCATGGACGCCCGGAATCCAACCCACGCTGACCCGGCACGCGGGACAGCCTTCGGAAACCGGCCTTCCATCCGCCGCAAGGTCGCCCGCTTGGTGCTGGTGCTGGTGCTCATCAGCACCGGCCTGAGCGCCGGCGGCATGTTCCTGCTCCAGCGGGCCGCGTTCGGAAGCCGGGCGGAGCGGGAGCTCAACACCATGGCGAGCATGATCGGCACCGGCATCAATGCCGCGGTCAGTTTCGGGGAAGTCCGGGAGGCCGAGCAAACCTTGGAGGCGGTGCGACGCGATTCGAGTCTCTCCGAGGTGCATGTGTTCAGCCTTGGGGAACGCCGCCACTTCGCCAGCGCCCCACCGAACTCCAGCCCTCCGGCCGGCTTGCTCGACCGTGGGATGGGGTTCCACCCGGACGGTGGCGGCCTTTGGCTGCTCCGCGAGCTGCGGGACGAACAGAACCGGAGCTTCGCCCTGGTGGCCCTCCGTTCCCCGTTGACCGAGCTACGTCAGGAGGAACAGCGGGGGATTGCGGTGCTGGCCGGCACGACCGTCCTGGTGCTTCTGATTGCGGGCTGGCTGGCCCAAGGCCTGAACCGCAGCCTCACGAAGCCGATCCTCGCCTTGGCGGGCGCGGTTCAGGAAATCGAGACTCGCCGCGACCACAGCCTGCGGGCGCCCCATGTGGCCGATGACGAGCTGGGCGACCTCGCGGACAACATTAACCGCATGCTGGAGGGATTGGAGGCCCAGGCCCGCCAACTGGCGGAACGGGAGGCCATGATCCGGGGCATCGGCGACAATTTGGCGGATGGCTTCATCTACGAGGCCGTCCGCGACCGGAACGGCCGGTTCTACTACCGCTATGTCAGCGCGAAAGTCGCGCGGATCTGCGGGCTGACGCCGGAGTCCATCCTGGCCGATCCGACCGCACTCCGGAACCTGATCCACCCGGACGACCGGTTTCGCGTGACGGACGCGAAGGAGGCCTCATTCCGCCGCGGGGAAGTCCTGCGGACGGAGCAACGGATCGTGCGGCCCGACGGGGAGATTCGCTGGCTGCAGGTCAACTCGCGTCCCCGCCAGTTGGCCGGCGACGAGGTCGCCTGGTCCGGCGTGGCCCTGGACATCACCGAGAGCCGGGAGGCGCGGGCGGCGCTTGAACGCAGCGAGGCGCGCCTGCAGACGCTGTTCCGCACAATCCCCGTCCCGATCGCCGTAACCGACCGCCAGCGCCGTTACCGATTCGTGAATGCCAAGGCGTGCGAGTTGTTTGGCTACACCCCTGAAGAACTGATCGGGACCACAACGGAGCGGGCTTACGCCGATCTGGCGGAATTTGAGCGGGTGGGCCGCGAGGTCGAAACGAAACTTACCGGCGCCGGGGCTTTGACCCTGCAAACCCGGATGCGTTCCCGGGATGGAGCCGTGCTCGAAGCCCTGGTGGTCTGCTCCAATCTCGACCCAGCAGATCCGGAGGAAGGTCGGGTTTCTTCCGTGCTCGACCTCACTGAGATCCGGCGGGCGGAAGAACAGCTCCGGCAGAGCGAGGCCGCCCACCGCGCCATCTTCGAGGAAAGCCCGATCCCAATGGCGTTGTCGCGGCTCACGGGCGAATTCACCGACGTCAACCGGCCCTTCTGCGAATTCAAGGGCGTCCCGCGGGAACGGTTGGTCGGCCGAAATCCGTCGGAAGCCGGCGTGTTCGACGCCAAGGATGTTCGGCACCTCGGTGATGCCTTCCGCGGCGCGGGCGGGCGGCTGGATCAGTTTCCCTACAGCCGAAACCAAGATGGGCGAGAGCAGCACTTCCTGGTCTACGCCCGCACACTGTCAATTGCCGGCGAGCCCCGGGTCCTGACCGCCTTCTTCGATATCACCGAACGCCGCCAGGCCGAGGAAGTGGCCCGGCGGCTCAACGAGGAGCTGGAGCGCCGGGTCGCGGAGCGCACGGAACAGCTTGCCGCCGCCAACAAGGAACTCGAGGCGTTCTGTTATTCCGTTTCCCACGACCTGCGTCAGCCCTTGCGGGCGGTCGACGGGTTCGGCAATGCGCTGGCCAAAGACTGCGAGGGGGTCCTGGACGAGAACGGGCGATTCTACCTGACCCGGATCCGATCCGCCACGCAGCGCATGGGCCAGCTGATTGATGACCTGCTGGCCCTTTCGAGGACGTCGCGGGTCGCAATGCGGACCGTCCCGGTGGACCTCTCCGCCCTGGCCCTGAAGGTCGTGAACTCCCTGCGGGAAGGGCAGCCCGGGAGGCGGGTAACGGTCGAGATCCAGCCGGACCTGCACGCGTGGGGCGACCCGGGCCTGCTGACGGTGGCGTTGGAGAACCTGCTGGGGAACGCCTGGAAATTCACCGGCCAGAAGGCGGATGCCCGGATCACCTTTCGCGGCGGGGCCGCCGGCGAAGACCGGGTATTCCAGGTGCAGGACAACGGGGCCGGGTTCGACATGGCCTACGCCGGCAAGCTGTTCGGCGTGTTTCAGCGGCTGCACGACAGCCGCGAGTTCCCGGGCACCGGCATCGGCCTCGCCACCGTGCACCGGGTCATCACCCGTCATGGCGGCCGGGTATGGGCCGAGGGCAGCGTAGGTGGGGGCGCAACATTTTGCTTCACTCTGCCGGATTCGCCGGCAGCGTCGGTGGCCAGACCAGAATCGAGCTGAAGCATGAATCGCCTGCACGCCATCCTGCTGGTGGAGGACAACCCCGACGATGAGGCGTTGACCGTCCTCGCCCTGCGCCGGAGCAACGTGGCCAACGAGATCGTGGTGGCCCGCAATGGGGCTGAGGCCCTCGATCGGCTCCTTGGACCCGGCGCCGAGTCCGAACCGCTGCCGGCTATGATTCTGCTCGACCTCAAGCTGCCCAAGATCGACGGGCTGGAGGTGCTGCGGCGGGTCCGGGAGCACGAACGCACCCGGCTCATTCCCGTCATCATCCTGACCACCTCGAGCGAGGACCAGGACATCGTCCAGAGCTACCGGTCGGGGGCCAACAGCTACGTGCGCAAGCCGGTCGACTTTGACCAGTTTGTGGAAGCCGTCCGGCAGCTCGGCCTTTACTGGCTGGTCATCAACCAGCGGCCACCCGACATCCGGTTGACCGACTAGCCGACGTCCCGCGATGAACGAACCGCTCAAGCTCCTGCTCATCGAGGACTCCGAGGACGACGCCTTCCTGCTGCTGCGAGATTTGCGGCTGGCCGGGTTCGACGTGCACTGCCGGCGGGTGCAGACCGAGGCCGAAATGGCGACAGCGCTGGAACGGGAGCCGTGGGACGCGATCATCTCCGATTTCAATCTGCCCAGCTTCAACGGTTCCGCCGCCCTGGCCTTGGCCCGGGCCAGCGGGCAGGACATCCCGTTCCTCATCGTCTCCGGCTCCCTGGGTGAGGAACTGGCGGTTGAAGTCATGCGTGCCGGGGCGCACGACTACCTTATGAAGAACAACCTCCGGCGACTTCCGGAGGCGCTGCGCCGCGAATTGAGGGAGGCCCGGGGCCGGCGCGAGCGGCAGCGATTGGAGGAGCAGTTGCGGCAACGACAGAAGCTCGAGACCATCGGCGCGCTGGCCGGCGGGGTCGCCCACGATTTCAACAACATCCTCACCGGCATCTTCGGATACCTGCACTTGGCGCGGCAGTCCCTCGCCGATCGGCCGGCCGTCTGCGCGGACTTGGATGAGATCGAAAGCGCGTCGGTGCGCGCCAAGGACCTGGTCCGGCAGATCCTCGAGTTCAGCCGCCGCGAGTCCGCGGCCATCGTCCCGCTCTGCCTGGGTTCGGTGACCCGGGAAGTGATGCGGCTGCTGCGAGCCAGCCTGCCCAGCACGATCCGCCTGAACGTCACCATCCCCGCGTCCCTGCCCCCCATCATGGGCTCGGCGACCGGCATCCATCAGGTGCTGATGAACCTGTGCACGAACGCGGCCCAGGCCATCAACGGCGCGCACGGCACCATCCGCGTCAGCCTCAGCGAACGCACGGTGCCGGATCCCGGGCTGGCAGGCCTGCCCGAACTGCCGGCGGGGACAATGGTGGTGCTGGAAGTGAGCGACACCGGCTGCGGGATGGACGAAGCCACGCAGCGCCGCATTTTTGAACCGTTCTTCACCACCAAGTCGGCCGATGGCGGCACCGGGTTGGGGCTGGCGACCGTGGTCGCGATCGTCCGCAACCACCAGGGAGCCGTCCGCGTCCAGTCCGCCTCCGGCCAGGGATCGTCGTTCCAGGTGCTGTTTCCCGCCGCCACCGGTGGCCGGAAATCGGCGGCCAGCCCCGGCGGAATCGTGATCGGGCGGGGCCAGACGGTGCTGGTGGTGGACGATGAACCAACGCTGGCCCACGCCATGGCCCGGGCGCTGACGCAGCTCAACTACCGCCCGGTGGTGCTGAATTCCAGCCGCCAGGCGGCCCAGGAACTGTCCGGGCACCCGGATAACTTCCAACTCCTCGTCTGTGACCTGACAATGCCCGAAATGAACGGGCTCGAACTGATCCAGGAAGCCCGCCGGATCTGCCCCGGCCTGCCCATCATTCTGACCAGCGGCTCGTCCGACCGGTTGGACAGCGACGAAGTGCGCCAACTGGGGGTCAACGGGACCCTGCCGAAGCCCTACTCGTTTGCCAATCTGGCCGAGCTCGTGGCCTTCGCCCTCGGGAGCCCGGGCCTGCCTGGGGCGGCTAACGTAGCTTCTTGACGAGCACCTTCGAGTTGCGGCCGCTGGCGTCGTAACGCTCGCGGCGTCCGGGCGGCAGGTCGTCGGGTGTGCCCTCGCTGAAGCCGCCCTTGGCCTGGAACCAGGCGAAGGCCTGCGTGGAAAGCGTCACGAT
>JBEISV010000590.1:0-2709 GCA_040375265.1 Verrucomicrobiales bacterium | reverse complement strand
GGCGGCACCCTCCACTTCACCGACCCGGCGAATTGGCGCACTAGGATCGGGGCCTGCCCGGCGTTCCGGATCGTGCGGAGTCCGGTGGGCGCGTCCGTCTCCCAGCCAAGGGGCTTCTCCTCGCTCATCACCTGGACCAGCTGCCGGGCCGATCGCGCCAAGGGTTGGGCATCCAACGCGACCACCAAGAGCGAGCCGTATTCCAGCGGTGACTCGATCACGACATCGGGCAAATCCACCCGGCCGGCCGCACCGAGGAAACCCGTCACGCCTTGGGCGGCGGGGGCGGACAATTGCACGAATCCGCGATTCCAGTTCCAGCCGAGTTCGCCGGTCTGGCTCTTCGCGGTCCGGGCCGCCCGATCCAGGTAGGGGGACAGGTCGGTGACCTGCGATTGGGCCGGACCGTTGGTCACGAAATCCACGCTCACGCGACCGACGAGGAACGCGAGCGCGTCGAGCGCGGCCACGTTGGTCAGCGTGGCGCCGGGCGGCACGTCCGCCGCCCGCAGGGCGTCGAAGTTCTGCGCGGCCGGCACCGGCGCGCCCCGGAGCGCGAACAGGTCGTCCACGGTCACCCGCAGGTCGGCGACTTTCGGCGCCTCCCGCACCAACCCGAGCCGGTAGATCAGAGCGGTGGCCGGGAACTGCTCGAGCACGGCTGGCGTCTGCACGCTGAACTTCGCCGGCCTGCTTTCCCACGTGGTGGCCCCGGCGGCGAAATGCATCACCGCGTCGGTGCCCTGCAACGCCCCGTAGGCGGCGGCGAGGACCGGGAAGTCGGCGCGCCGGCGGTTCGGCGGCGGGAAGTTGACCTCACTGATGACCGACGGCTTGCCCGCGTAGCCGACGTCGAACAGTGGGTTCGAGAAGTCGTCCTGTGTGCCGTCGGCCGAGCGGAATTTCAGCGCGGACCGTTCGTCGTATTTCTGGCCCGCCTGGATCGCGTAGCCCGCGGCGTCACCGGTGTGCCGGCCTTCGTAGTAGCCGTGCTGGTCGAGGTAGTCGGTGACCGCGTTGGACCATTGGTCGAGCGGGCCGAGGTATTGGCCGTTGGCGGTCGTCCAGTTCGACGCCTGCACCAGGCCGCGGAAACCGAGCGTTCGTTTGAGGTAATCGTGGTGCCGGCGGTAGAACTTCGCCTGCAACTCGGCGAGGAACTGAGCCGTGTCGCGGTCGCGCGGCCGGCGTTCGTTGAAGAGCGCCCAGAGTGGCCGGAAACCCACCCGCCCGTCCGCGAAGGTGTCGTGCGGCACGGCGAGTCCCTGCCACAGGCCGGCCCGGATTTCGGCCAGGGATTGGCCCGGATACTTCGCCTTCAGCCAGTCGGCGAACTGCCGTTCGAGCAACGCCCGCTGCGGCTCCGGCAGGTTCGTCTTCTCGGGCGCGGCGTCGGGATTGAAGGTCCAGAAGAAGACCGAGTCCTCGTTGACGAGTTCGGCCAAGGCGACCGCCGGGTCGTCCTTCAGCGCGAGTCCGGTGTGCGGATTCACGGGCGTGAGCAACGCCTCCCACCACGAGCGATAAAGCGTCTGGAACGCTTCGTTGAAGTAGAGCAGCGCGAACGGATGTTTGCCGCCGGCGTAACCAGGGAACGCGGTGTTCTCCGGCCCGAGCCGGGCCCAGAGCGGGAAGTAGATGCTGAGGCAGGTGTAGATGCCCTCGCGCTTCAAAGCGGCGACCAGGTAGTGCAGCCGGGCAATCTGCTCCGTATCCACCTCGCCAAACTTGGGTCCGGACCCCGCGTAGATCGGCCCGTGCAACCGCACGAGGTTGACCCCGCGTTTCGCGAGGGAACGCGCAAAAAGGTCCACCTCCGCCCGCGACCGACGGGCCATTTCGGGACCGGTATTCACGGCCCAGAACCGCACCGCGCGGCCAGACCCGGCGTGGGCAAATTCCTCGCCGCGCGCGACGATGTGGCCGCCTTCACCGGCGAACTTCTCGTTGAGCACCCGCAGGTCCAGCGGCGTGGGCGCAAACGGATCGGCCGGCGGTTCAAAGGCGAACCAGCCGGGCTCATTGACCGGAGTTCGCTCATCGGGCTTCAGCTTCCCGCGCGGGGAAAAGGCGCCGAAGGACAGCACGAAGCAATCATAGGCGGTGGTGGTCTTCGGATCGGTGACCTCGAATTCAAGGATCGTCGCCCCGGCGGCCAACGCGGCTTCCCCGGCCAGGAACCAGCCCACCTTGCGGCCGGGACCGAGGTCCACGAGGTCGTCGTAGCCGTGCTTGGCGGTGACCTCATTCCACGGGCCGGCGCCTATCCGCCAGCGAAACGTCTGCGGTGCCCAGAAGCTGCGCGCCCAGAACTGGTAGGTGCCGGCCGCCGGCACGGTGACCGGGCGTTGGAACTTCGTGCCGGGTCCGAGCCACGCCATGGCGTCGCCCGAAAGTTTGTCGCCGGATTCGCCCCCGGCCGTTTCGCCTTCCAGCCAGACAAATGCCGGCGCGCCCCAGACCGGCAAGGTCAGGGCAACGAGCCAAAGGGAGAACCCCAGCCCGATTCCGCGGGCAAACTTGCGTCCACGCATGGCGGAACTGTGGCATCGCGGAGTGGCCTTGGCGAACCCGGGGGAGCCCGGCCGGCACAACGCGGATTGCCCGCGATCCGGCGTCCAGCCACGCTGCGGCCATGCGACTTGCCCGTTGGTCCCTCCTCGCCGCTCTCACCGCGCTGGCCGGCACTGTTTTTGCCCGGGCGGACGC
>JBEISV010000650.1:0-2126 GCA_040375265.1 Verrucomicrobiales bacterium | reverse complement strand
TGCTGCTTCTCGTAGCGGAAGAGCTGGGGCAGCGAGAACCACTTGATGGGCTTTTTGTAGGCGCGTTCCGCCGTAGCGACCATGCGGGCGACGGTCGGAGTCATCTCGGGCCGCATCGACACGGCACGTTCGCCCTTGTCCGTGAAGTTGAAGAGCTGGGCGACGATCTCGGCCCCGGACTTGTTGGTGTAGAGTTCGAGCGGTTCGAGCGGCGGGCCGTCGTATTCGCGGAAGCCGTAGCGGCGGGCGGTCTCGCGCCAGCAGCGGAAGATGTGCTGGCGGAGGTCGCAGCTCCACGGCTCGTTGGCCGGGAGGGGCTCGGGGTAGAAATCGCGAAAGCCGGGCAGGCGCTCCATCATGGTCGGCGGACGCTACGCTACCGACGCCGAGCGGGGGAAGAGGCTTTGCGCCGGTGGGTGGCCCACCCCGCCCGGGACTACTTCTGCGGCGTCAGTTGGAGCACGGCCTCACGCATCTCCTTGCCGGGCTTGAACTTCACCACGGCGCGCGGCGGGATGGGCACGTCCTGTTCCGGGGAGTTGGGATTCCGGCCGATGCGGGCCTTGCGGATCTTCACCTCGAACACGCCGAAATTGCGCAGTTCAATGGTCTTGCCCTGGGTGAGGGCCACGGAGATGCGGTCGAGGGTTTTTTGGACGACATCGAGGACCTGCTCTTGGGTGAGGCCGGTCTCCTTCGCTATCTCCACCACCAAATCTCGTTTGGTCATAGGCTGGGGATTACTGGGATTGATCTGAAACCGAGGGGAGTCGTTCGTGCGTTGGTAGAAAGGTCCGCGGGGAAGTCAAGCTGGGTTTGGGCGATTCTGGCCGCGAGGCGCATTTGCTCCGCGGGGGCGGGACCCGGGCCACCAGAGTGCTGCCGGCATTTGGCCGGCAGCGCCTTGGACGGAACCGACGGACCGATCGCGATGCACACACGGTGAAATGGTGCGTCCGTGGCCGCGTCATTGCGGCCCAGTTTCGGGAAGCTACTGGCACGGTTTGGCTTCGCTTTCCCGGCGGGCCGGTTTACAGGCTGCGGCGCACGACGATGACTCCCGAGACCTGTCCCAACTGCTGTGCCGAGGTGCCGCCGCGCGCGCGGGCGTGCCCCGAGTGCGGCGCGGACGAAGCCACCGGCTGGAACGATCGCGCCGAGGAACAGCGGCTCGGCATCAGCGATCCCGACGACTTCGACCGAGAGGCCTGGGAACGCGAGGAGTTCGGGCCAGCGCAACGGCCTGGACTTGCGTGGTATTGGAAGTTGGCGGGCGTGCTGGTGCTGGCGGGCCTGCTGTGGTGGGCGATTCCGTGGTGACCGGTTCCGGCATTGCGGGCCGCCGCGCCGCTGTTTACCAAGCGTGCATGCGCCTGCTCCCCCTACTCACCTTGGCCTGCTTTTCCGCGCTGGCCGGTCCCGCCGATGGCACGCTGGACCTTTACTGGATCGATTCCGAGGGCGGCGGTTCCACACTGCTGGTCACGCCGGCCGGCGAAAGCGTGCTGATCGACGCCGGCAATCCCGGTGCCCGCGACCCGGGCCGCATCCATCAGGTCGCCACGACGGTCGCCGGCCTCAAGCAGATTGATCACCTGATCGTGACGCACTTCCACATCGACCATTTCGGTGGGGCCGCGGAACTCGCCGCCCTAATGCCCATCGGCCACGTCTGGGACAACGGATTGCCGGACACCGATCCCGACGGCAACCGCCAGTCCACCTGGCCGCTCACGAGCAAGCCCTACCGGAACCTGAAGGCGAAGGAACGCCACGTCGTGCAACCCGGGACCGTGGTGCCGCTCGCCGGCGACGCCGGGAAACTGGTCCCCGAACTCCGCTGCGTAATGGCCCGCCAGCAGGCCTGGACCCCGCCGCTCCGCGAGTTCAAGCACTGGGACAACACGCCCGCGCCCCCGGCGAAACCGGTGGACACGTCCGACAACGCGAACAGCTCCGCCTGGGTCCTGCAATACGGGCCGTTCCGCTTCTTCGACGGCGGCGACCTCACTTGGAATTCCGAGACCAAGCTGGCCTGGCCGGTGCCGTTGGTCACGCTGGTGGACGTCTATCAGGTCACCCACCACGGGTTCGACGTGAGCAACAATCCCTTCCTGGTGCGGGCG
>JBEISV010000645.1:0-2185 GCA_040375265.1 Verrucomicrobiales bacterium | reverse complement strand
TCCGCGACTTCGATGAGGCGGGGCAGAAGTGGTCCGCCAAGAACTACCCCGGCGGGTTCACGAGCTACGGATCGATGGACAAGCTGCACCAGTTTTCGTCCACGTTCATGGACTTGGAGCAGCTGATCGACCGGCATGTGAGGGCTTACGCGCGCGCCTTGGAATGGGACCTAGGTGATCGCGGCCTCGCGATGACCGATTGCTGGCTGAACATCATGCCGCATCGCACCGCGCACAGCCTGCACCTGCACCCGAACTCTGTGGTCAGTGGCACCTACTACGTCGCCACGCCGAAAGGTTGCGCCGGCCTCAAGTTCGAGGACCCGCGCCTGAGCAAGTTCATGGCGGCGCCGCCCCGGAAGGCGAAGACCAAACCGGTCAACCAACTGTTTGCGAACTACCCGGCCGAGGCGGGGAATGTGGTGCTTTTCGAGAGCTGGGTTCGCCACGAGGTGACGGCGAACCCGGTCGAAGCGGAGCGAGTCAGCATCAGCTTCAACTACGACTGGGCCTGAGGCCCGTTGCCACGCTGTCGTTTGGTGCCGAATCGTCCCGGCGAGGCTCCCTCGCCAAACCCAACTTCGGGCCCTAGTTTTCCGGCATGAATTTGCGCGGGAAAATCGTGGTCATCACTGGTTCCAGCAGCGGCTTCGGCGCGGCGGCGGCGCTGGCCTTCGCGGAATCGGGATGCCACCTCGTCCTCGGGGCCCGCCGGACTGACCGCTTGGAACAGGTCGCGAATGAGGCCCGTCGTGCCGGGGCGGCCTCGGTTCAGTTTCAACCGTTGGATGTCGCTGTCACCGCGGATGTGGAGCGTTACGCGGCCTGGATCCGGTCGGTGCATCCGCGGGTGGATGTCCTGATCAACAACGCCGGCGGCGCCCATGGTTTGGACCCCGTCGCCACCGGACAGGACGCCGACTGGGAAGCCATGGTGCAGTCCAACTTCCTCGGCGTGCTGCGGGTCACCCGGGCGCTGCTGCCGCAGTTGCCGCACCATGCGGGTGCGTATGTCCTGAACATCGGCTCGATCGCCGGCCACTCCGCCTACGAGGGGGGCGCGGTCTACTGCGGCGTGAAGGCCGCGGAACGGATCGCCACCCAAGCGTTGCGCCTCGAATTGAATGGGACGGGTATCCGTGTCGGCTCATTGGATCCCGGCATGGCGGAAACCGAGTTCTCGCTGGTGCGCTTCAAGGGTGACGCCGAGCGCGCCGCCAAAGTCTATGCAGGCGCCATTCCCCTGAGCGGAGCCGACGTGGCCGCCGCGATGATCTGGATGGTTTCCCAGCCGGACCACGTCTGCGTGGACGAGGTAATCCTGAAACCGACCGATCAGGCGGCCTTCCACAAGGTATATCGCCGCCCGCAAGCGTAGCCTGCCTACCGGACCAACAAGAGGATCGCGGCGCCGACGGCGATACGATACCAGCCGAAGCTCGTGAATGTGTGGTTTCGCACGTATCCCAGCAGCCATTTCACGACCACAAACGCAGTGACGGCGGCCATCAGCGTTCCCAACAAGATCATCGCCCAAGGTTCATGGGGCTCATGTCCCTTGAACGAATCCAGCGACTCCTTGGCACCGGCGGCGAGTAGAGTCGGGATGCCCAAAAGGAAGGAAAATTCCGTCGCGGCCGACCGGCTTAGCCCGAGCGCGAGGGCGAGCAGAATGGTCGTGCCGGAACGCGAGGCGCCCGGAAAACCGACGGCGAGCAACTGCCCGACGCCGACGGCGAGTGCGATGGACCAAGTCACCGTTTCGGAGGCGGATCGCCCCCGCAGCCAACGTTCCAGGCCGACGAACAGCAGGCCGCCGATCAGCGTCGCCCAGGCGATGGGCGCCGTGTCTTTCGGCAGCTTCAGGCCCGCGTTCTTCAGGGCGAGTCCGCCAATGGCCGTCAGCACGAACGCGGCAGCCAGCTTGAGCAGGTAGTCCCGGTTTTCGGGTTTCGACCAGCCCAGCACCAAGGCTTTCGCCCGTTCGGCGAAGACCGCGAGCACGGCCAGGACTGCGCCGCTCTGGATGACCACGTTGAACAACTCGCTGCGGTGTCCCAGCCAATGCTCGGCCAGCAGCAGGTGGCCGGTGGAGGAGATGGGCAGGAACTCGGTGATCCCCTCAATGGCCCCCAGCAGCACAACGGCAATCCAGTCTGACATGCGCGCGATGAACCTGATTTGC
>JBEISV010000363.1:0-4964 GCA_040375265.1 Verrucomicrobiales bacterium | reverse complement strand
TGCCTTGGGTGTCGCTTTGGACACCCACCAGCAGGCCGGTGGACGTCACGTCCCACGCCGCCAAACGCGTGCCCCAGCCGTAGCCGGCGTCGCGGGCGCCCGTTTCGGTGAACCGGAAGAAACCGTTCAAGTCGCCGATCAGGGCTCCATCCGCGAGGGCGGTGATCGTCCAGGAACTGGAGAAGGTATTCGTCGGCGCAAACGTCGGATCGAGGGTGCCGTCGACCAGCAGGCGCGCCAACTGCGCCCGGGGTTGTCCGCCCACCGTGGTGAAGTAACCCGTCACGTAGATCCGGCCTGCGGCATCCACGTCCGCAGACAGGGCCTGATTGTTGAGCTTGGCCCGCTGGTTGAATCCCGCGTCCGGCGAACCGTCCGGGTTGAGGCGCTCGAATCCGCTTTGGCTCACCAGCAGGATGCCACCATCCGCCGCGAGCTTCAGGTCACTGGGATGGTTGCCCAACGGGGACGCTTCCGCGAAGCCGGCATCCACCGAACCGTTTTCGTTCAGGCGACGCACCACGTAGGGCCCGCCACCGGAGTTCAAGCGCAGGAGAACGAGCAGCTTGCCGTCCGCTTGGCGTTCCAGGGCGATGAAATCGGTCAGGCCCGTGCCATCGAACTGGAATGCGGGGTCCACGGAGCCGTCGGTATTCACCCGTGCCAGCCAGCCCGCAAAACCGCCGGCCACGATCGCCCGACCATCCGGCAGGAAGGCGATGTCCTTGAAGCCGTTGGCCGCCGGCAGGGCCAGCCGGAAGGTCGAGTTGGTCGAACCCGGTGCCGGCACCACCGTCAGGAAGGCCGATTCGGTGGTCGCGGAGGAGCCATCACCGCCCGACACGCGCACCGAATAGTCGCCACTGGCCGTGAGCTGAAGGTTCGTGAGAGACAGTGTGCGGTTGGTCGCATTGGCGAGGACTTCGCCGTCCTTGAGCCACTGGTAGCCGAGCGGCAGTTTGCCAAAGGCGCTCACAGCCAGGCTGACATTGTTGGAAAGCGCGACGACGGCTGGCAGCGGTCCTTGGTCAATCACCACCGGGCCACGCACCCGCACGTTCACCGGGGAGCTGGTGAAGCTGCCGCCGGCGGAGGTCACGATCAGGTCGTAGAGGCCCGAGGCGGCGAGCGTGACGTTGTTCAGGGGCAGTTGGAGGCCCGTGGCCCCGTTGATCGGCGCGCCCTTGAAGCGCCATTGGAGCGCGGTGAACGGCCCCGGCACGATGCCGTTCAGCGTGATGGAGGCACCGGCGTCCGGGGTCTGGTCCAGACCGGCGTAACCCACCGTCGGCCCGCTGATGTCCGTGAAGATCCGCGCGGGAGTGCCGGCCGCGAACCCGCCGATCTTCGTCGCCGCGCCGCCGATCCACAGCCGACCGTCGGGCGTTAGCCGCAAGGCCGAGACCGCACCGTTGATGCCGATGTCGGGAAACTCGGTGTCCACCGTGCCGTCGCTCTTCAGGCGAAACAGGTAGTTGCGGCCGGACACGCCGGTGAAGGCTCCGCCGACCCACACCTGTCCATCCGGCTGCACGGCGAAGGCGCTTACCGTGCCTGCGGGCGAGGTGCTGGGGATGAGGTCGCCGAGCGTCGCATCAAGCGAGCCGTCGGCATTGAGCCGGGCAAGGTTTCGGCGGGGCTGTCCGCCAACCGTGGCGAAGGAGCCGCCGATGAGGAGCTTTCCGTCCGGCAGCACGGCGACAGCGCTGATCGTCGTGTTGTTCAGGGGCATCGGCGCCGGCACCCAGCTCCGGTCAAAAGCCCCGCTGGGCAGGAGCCGCGCGATGCCGGCCCGGGAGGTGCCGTCCACCTCATCAAAACGGCCCACGATCACGATGTGGCCGCCGGGCAGCAGGGCAAAATCGCTGACATAGTTTTGCTGGAAGCGACCGATGGTGGCCGGCCCTGAAAAGGTCGGGTCGAAAGTGCCGTCGGCATTCAGCCGGCGGATGCCGCCAACGCTGCCGCCGGCAATGAGCATGCGCCCGTCGGCCAGACGCCCAATCTTCCGGGGACCACCGACAACTTCGGGGGGCCAGGGCCAGGAGGCGTCGAGCGTCCCGTTCGGCAGCATTCGCCGGTAGTAGCGTTCGTCGTTGCCGGTGCCGGTCGCCCCGACCAGCACTGAGCCGTCGCTCAGTGGCAACAGCGCGGTGATGGCACCCGCCGACGCCCCGGGGGCGGAACCCGACGTGAGGAATGTGCGGTCCGGTGTGCCGTCCGCGAAAGCCCTGCGCAGGCGGGTGTAGCCTTCCTTACTCGAATACATCTCCCCGCCAAAGAACACGGAACCGTCCGGACCGAAGGCAAAGGTGTTGAGCGTGACGGGCAGCGGGATGATGTCCAAGAGGGAGTTGGCGGTGTTCACCAGCTTGAAACCGTAGTCGATGAAACCGGGGCCCACCGGGGCGACGGACAATTGGCCCAGCACGTTCGTCGTGCTGCCCGCCGCATTGCTCACCACCACGCGGAGTTCACCCGATTCGTTGGTGGAGGAAGCCGTGAAGTTGAGGGCCGCCTCGGTCTGACCGGCGATGGGCGCCCCGTTCAACAGCCACTTGAACGTGAACGGCGCCGAGCCCTGCGCCGTCGCCGCGACTTGCAGCGTGCCCCCCACGTTGATGCCAAATGGGCCGGCGCCTGAGACGCTCACGATGGGCGCGATGTTCGTGCGGACGACCGTGGCGAGGTCGAGCCGGTGAATGCCCTTGTCACCGGCGAAATAGAGGGCGCCGTTGTGGGCGTAGAAGGACTGCGCGAGAATGCTGCCGTTGGCCGCGTTCCCGTCGACGCGGGGCAGTTCGGTCCAGGATTCGCCGAGGGCGGTGCCTTCGAAGAAGCGGGGATTGCCGTCGGAGGTGCTGACAAACACGCGATCGCCCATGATTTCGACCTTTCGCGCGGACGGCTGGATCACACTCGGGACGAACGGATTCGGACTCTGCAGGATGCCCACGCCGACTTCGGTCCACGAGGCGCCGCCATCGCGACTGCGGTAAAGCCGGCCATCTGAGACCGCGAAGGCCGTGCCGTCGGCCGCGCCCACGACATCGGTGCCACTCCAGGACCGTCCCCCGACCAGCGGGCTGTCCACCACGCCGGGGATGCCGTTCACCGCCTGCGCCCAAGTCGCGCCGCCATCGGTGGAGCGGAACACCCCGCGGACCGCCGTGGCCGTGAGCAACGCGTCGCCCGCGCTGGCCACGGCGTAGTAGGTCTTCGCGAAGTTCACGAACGGCGCCGTGGGCAGGCCCTCGCCGGCGGCGGTCCAAGTCAGGCCGTTGTCGGTGCTCTTCCAGACACCTTCCGACAGCACGTCACTGAAATAGAGCGCTCCCTGATGCAGCACGAGGTCGCTGATACCGATGCCGGCCGGATTGCGCGCCGACGAACCGAACGGCAGCGGCACCTCGGTCCAGTTCGCCCCTTGGTTGTCGGAGTAGAAAATGGGGGAACCGACCTTGTTGTTCCACGAGGCATTGTCGCCGCCGCGGATGACCCGGCCGGTCGGCGTCACGACAAACGCCTTGGGCAGCAGGATTCCGCCGAAGCTGTCCACGAGCCCGTTGGTGGCGCCGGTCCAGGTAAGGCCGTTGTCGGTGGAACGGAAGACGTGTCCCTGAGCGAGGCCGGCGTAGAGCGTGTTGCCCGCACCGCCGCCGATGGCGGAACCGGCCACGTCATTGAGGTTGACGACGCGCTGCCAGCCTTGGGCAGTGGCCGTGAGGGAGAGCAGGACGGCGGCCGCGACGGTCAGGTTCCGGCGGCAAGTTCCCGTGACAGGATGGCGAGTGGTCATGGCTTGGCTGGGCCCGGTGACGACCTGCCGGCGTCAACCAACGGCGGCGGGATACGGACGGGCGTCAAAGCGTTGCCTACCCAATTAGTCGCCCGCTTCAAAGCCAGGAATACGTATAACTACGTAAGCTCCGGGGCCGCCCCGGCGGGTCGCCGACGAGGTTTGTCCCGTGGACCGCCGCCAAATCCCTTGCGCGGTTGCCCCCGCCCGCTAAACAGCGCGCCCCATCTTCATGCAAGAGCACTTCGTTGCCCGCATCGCCGCCGAGCTCAACGTCCCGGCCACCAAGGTCGCCGCCACCGCCAAGCTGCTCGCCGAGGGCGGCACCGTGCCGTTCATCGCGCGTTACCGGAAGGAAGTTACCGGCAGCCTCGACGAAGTCGCGATCACCGCCGTGCGTGACCGCATGACGCAGCTCGTCGAGCTCGAACAGCGCCGCGAGGCCATCGTGAAGTCCCTGGTCGAACGCAACCTGCTCACGGATTCGCTCAAGGCTTCCATCGCCGGCGCCGACTCCCTGAGCGCGCTGGAGGATCTCTACGCGCCGTTCCGGCCCAAGCGCCGCACGCGGGCCACAATCGCCAAGGAAGCCGGCCTCGAACCGCTCGCCGACCAAATCTTCGACCAACAGGCCACCGTGGACCCGCAGGCCGCGGCCGCACCGTTCGTGAATGCCGAGAAGCTGGTGGCCGACGTCACCGCCGCGCTGGCCGGGGCGCGGGACATCCTCGCGGAACGCTTCAGCGACGACGCCACGGCGCGCGCCAAGCTGCGCGAGCTGTATTGGAGCAACGCCACGGTGCGCTCCAAGGTGCTTACCGGGAAGGAAACCGAGGCCGCCAAGTTCAAGGACTACTTCGACTGGACCGAACCCGTTTCAAAGATCCCCAGCCACCGCCTGCTCGCGATCCGGCGCGGTGAGGAAGAGGGCTTCCTGCTCATGCGCATCACGCCGCCCGAAGAGGACGGCATCGCGATTCTCGAAAACCTCTTCGTGAAGGCCCGCGGCACGCCCGGGGCCGAGCAGGTCCGGCTCGCCGCGGTGGACTGCTACAAGCGACTCGTCGGTTTCGCCATCGAGGCCGAGGTGCGCATCGAGGCCAAGAAGCGCGCCGACATCGAGGCGATCCGCGTCTTCGCCGAAAACCTCCGCGAACTGCTGCTG
>JBEISV010000388.1:0-4646 GCA_040375265.1 Verrucomicrobiales bacterium | reverse complement strand
TGCTGACCCGCGGCTTCAACGACCGCGGCGCCGACCATCCGCGCTGGGTGCCGTGAATCACGGCCAATGGATTTGTTCAAGGAGGGCCATCAGCCGGGCGCCGCGGGCCGCGTTGATTTGTGTCAGGTAGGCGATCCGCCCCCGGAGATGGCCGCGAAAGTCCGCCACCCCTTCCCGGTTTTCCCCGTCAGGGCCGCGCCGGACGCAATTGTGCAGGGTCGCCTTCAACGCGTCGAAATCCCGGCGCGGGACATTGGGGTGCCGGTTCAATACCAGTCCGGCGGCCCTCTGGGACACCCCTTGACGCATGATCCGGGTCTTGCGGTGGTTCAGCGCAAATCCGGTTTCCAACGCAATGGCTCCTACCTGTGCGGCGAACCGCTCGGCCTGACGCGCCAGTTCCGGGCCGCCGGAGAACACCAGATCGTCCGCATAACGGGTATAGCTCGCGTGGACCGTTGCGGCCAATCCGGTCAGGCGGCGGTCCAGCGAATGGGCGGCCAGATTGGCGAGTGCCGGCGACGTCGGCGCACCCTGTGGCAGGTGCGGCAGGCTGTAGCGCTGGGCGCGCTGCCAAGCGTCAGCCGGTGTCAACCGCTCGGGACATCGGGCCATGATTTCGCGGGGCACGTGGGCCGTGCAAAGCGCGGCCAACCGGAGGGCAACCGGTTCCGGATACCCGGCCGTGAGCAGTAACGCCAAAACCCGGGAACGGGTGACGGATGGAAAAAAGTCGCGCAGATCGAACCGCAGCACAATGGCTTGGCCAGTGTGCTCTGCGACAAACGATCGGACAGAACGGCCGCGGCGGAATCCATGCGCCGCCTCATGGGGTGGAATCTGTTCCACCAGGTGTCGCAATAGGCGTCGCTGGAGCAGTTTCAACCGCAGCTTGGGCGATTCCAGCAGGCGCGCGCCGCCGTTCCGTTTAGTGACCCAACGGTAGCGGTAATGTCCAAGCCGCGATTCTTTCGTCCGATGGTTAAGCTGACACACGTCTGCAAACCATTCGAGTTCACCTGGAGAAAGATTCAGCCACGCAGCCAGGTCCGCGACCGTAGTGAGGGCGGGCAGATTCCACATTTGAGGGGCGCCGGTGGCCGGGCACATCCCTTGCCGAGGCAATACGCCGATAAAGTTAAGGCGCCCAGTGAGCACCGCCTGCTGCAGCTCGGGAACCTGCCGGAGCCGGCAAGCAACTTTGGCCAGGCGCGGCCGGGTCCCCTCGCCAAATTCGGCAACCGCCGACTTAAGCACTGGGCTCAGCCAGCGTGGGCAGCGGCCCAGCGCCTGCCGGACCCGTTGGGTGACCAACGCCAAGGTGAATGGCCCGGCAAGCGCCACCCGCGCGAGATGTTCTGCGGCCCTTGCAATCGGTGTCATCAGGTGCGGGACGGCGCTCCAACGAGACCGGTCAGGCGTGACGAGACGTCCGCAAAGCGGACTTGCCGTCGCGCGATGTGAGGTTTTACCGCTGAGTTACCCCGGGGTAACCCCGGAGAGACGAAGCCCGAATCAACGACTTCGTCAGCTTGGAGCGCCGCCCGCACCGCGGGTTCTAATGCGGGATTCCTCCGAACCCAAGGCTTTCAACGCATCGTCAATCTTTCGTTCTCAAACTGTTTTCCAAGCCAATGAACTCTCTCCTCCACCAATCCGTCGTTCTGGTGCTCAACCGGAACTGGCAGCCCATCAACACCCGCACGCCCGCCGAGGCATTCTGCCAGCTTGCGACCGGCGCCGTCACCGCGCTCGACGTCAGCGGCGAGGCCATCCGTCCCGTGACCTGGGCCGAATGGCTCACGCTGCCCGTGCGCGACGACGACCGCGCGGTGCAGACCGTGCGCGGACCGGTGCGGGTGCCGACCGTGATCGTGGCGGTCAAGTTCGCGCGGGTGCCCAAGCGCCAGCCGACGCTCAACGCCCGCAACATCCGCGAGCGTGACGGCGGCCGCTGCCAATACACCGGCCGCGTGCTCGGTCCGGGCGAGGGTAACCTCGACCACGTCGTGCCGCGCAGCCGTGGTGGGCGCGACTCGTGGGAGAACCTCGTCTGGTCCGCCCGCGAGGTGAACACCCGCAAGGGCAACCGCCTCCCGCACGAAGCCGGCCTGAAGCTTCTCCGGCCACCCACCGCGCCCCGGGAAGTCCCGGTCACCGCGCTCATCCGCAACGCCCACGGCGTCGCCGAATGGGAACTGTTTCTCAGCCAGTAAACCAACAACCCGTAGGAGCCGACGTCAGGAGGCTCACCTCAATTCCGCATTCCGACATCCGCACTCCACATTTCAGAATGAGCCTCCTCACGTCGGCTCCTACGCAAACCAGAAAGGAATCCCATGCCCAAGCCTGTTCTCCGTTTCCAAGCCCAACTCCCCGTCCGCCGCAGTTACAAGCCCGGCCGGCGCACCGTGATCCGCGTGCGTCCGGCTGCCGCCGCTAGCCCGCCCGTGCGCGAGCCGGAACACGGTCCCGACTGCGCCCCTGAAGGCGCGTGGACGCTCACCCGCACCGAATGAACCCAACTCACGGCGGCGGCCGGACCCGCTTCGGTCGCCGCCCCTCCTCATTAACCATCCACTCTCCACCATTCACCCACGCAAATGCGCCCTGACATGCACAAGGTCGTTGTCGAACGACCCCGCTGGAACCCCGGTCCCATCAAGCAAGGCCGCCGGGCCACCCTCGATCCTGACCTGCTCCCGCACTGCGAGGGCATGCGTCGCCCTTACAGCAACCGGAAGTCCTTCACCGACCTGCTCGGCCCCTTGCGCCGCTGGCTGCGTTCGCAGGTCGGACGCCCGTGGGACGACGTCTATTCCGAAGCCTGCGCCGTCATCAAACCCGACAGCATCGTGCGCGCGCACATCAAGACGCACCTGCTGGAGTTCGTGCACCGTCACACCTTCCTCCGTGACGGCCGCGTGTGGTGTTTCGGCCGCAGTTGGTTCTTCTCGCCGGGCATCGAGAAGCCGGTCGAGGAAGCCGCCCCGCGGTGGACCCCCTTCTATGTGCACCCCGTCAGCCGGCGCCTCTGCGAAGTGCCGGCTCGCCGGCGTCCCCGCCGGAACGGGTGGGCGACGTTGCTGGCTTCGTTCGCCCCGCCACAACGCTGGGTCACCAGCCGCCAGGCCTTCCTGTGCCTCGAAGGACTTTGGTATGACTGCACGATGACGGGCTTCCCGGCGTATCATCATCGGGGCGACGAACCGACCCCGTTTGACCGGGCGCTGAAGCGGACCATCACCCGCGGCCAAGCCTACGACCGCTACGGTCGCTACGTTTACTGCACGGCCAAACGTCAGCTCGGCTCCAAGGAGCTGCGCCGGCTCGGCCTCACGAATCACCCCGCGGACATTGCTCCGCTCCCGGCGCCGGAATCCCGGCCCGATGGCTCCCCACGTGGAGTCACCGGGCCGGGGTTACGGTTGCTCCAACCAACGAGGGCGACCGCCCTTGTTGCCCTGGACCAACAAAGAACAAACACCGTCCGGTCGTGTCGTGTCGGCTTTGGGCCAGCACTCAACCAACATGAACACAGACCAGAACAACCCGACCATCCCGATCCACGCCACCGGCGAGGCCACCGGCTTCATCCCGGCGCCCGACGACCGCGGCAAGCCGATCACCGTCATCGGCACGAACTCCATCCGTGCCGGCTTCGACGCGACGTGCCTGCGCCAGGCGCTCAACTCGCGCGGCGCACCGGGCGTGACCGATCTCGTGCTCAATCCGGACGCGCACGCCGGTTACGGTGCGCCCGTCGGCTGCGTGATGGTGTCGCCGTCGCACATCTATCCCGGCCCGGTGGGCGTGGACATCAAGTGCTCGATGAGCTTCCTGCAGCTCGACCTGCCGGGCGACCAGCTCGCCGACAAACCGCTCCGCCGCGCGCTCATCAACGCCATTGCCCAGCGCACGCCGACCGGACCCGGCCGCGGCCAGCGCCAGGCTTACAAGGCCCGCAAGATCGGCGAGGAACTCGGCTTCCTCGCCGTGACCGAGGGCGCTTCGCCGACGGTCTGCCACGCGCTCGGAATCCCGCCCGGGTGGGCCGCGCGTTGCGAGGATGCCGCGCACGTCGGCCACGACGAGACGAAGGACGCCCTCGCGCTGCGCCTGCAACGCCTGCTCGATGCCGGCGCGTTCCGCAACTTCGGCGAGAAGATCGGCCAGCTTGGCTCGTATGGCGGCGGCAACCACTTCGGCGAGTGCGAGGTCGTGCGCGTCGCGGAGGATGACCGCGCCCGCCAGATCGCCGGCGTGTTCGGCCTCCGCGACGGCTGCGCCGGGTTCCTGTCGCACTGTGGTTCGCGTGGGTTCGGCTTCGTGCTGGCCAACGGGCAGTTCCGGGCGCTCCAGCGCAAGTTCGCCGATTGGTCCATCCCGCTGCCGGGCGACGACCGCGAGCTCGTGTATGCGCCGCTCGGTTCGCCCGAGGCCGACGCCTACCTCGACGACCTCGCGCTCGGCTCGAACTTCGCCACGGTGAACCACCTGCTCATCAACGCGCTCGTGCTCGAGGCCTTCCAGGAGGTCATCCCCGGCGTGAAGGGCGAGCTCGTGTATTTCATCAGCCACAACATCGCGCGCCGCGAGCTCACCCCCGACGGCCAGGGCGGGTTCAACGGCGAGGCGTGGGTGCA
>JBEISV010000247.1:0-6807 GCA_040375265.1 Verrucomicrobiales bacterium | reverse complement strand
GCCGCGTGGAACAGCGCGGCGGTCGGGCATGTGCGGTATCCGGTCTCGGCCTTGGTTTACGGCGCGCTTGCGGAGAACGTGGCGACTGCCCGGCGCGAGGGTCGTGAAGTCGTCGCTCGGTTTGAGCCGGACGGCTCGTTGCCGTTTGTTCCGCCGGCAGGCAGTGAACTGGGCTCGACGCATTGGTCGAAGGAAGCCAACGGCTTGGCCGGAACCTTCGTGGCGACCGCACTCGAGCGGGCCGCCTTCAGTGGCGACGCCGGGCTGATCCAGGACGCGCTTCGCCTACTGCGGGCGCTGGATAAGTTTGCCGGCACCGTTCCGCGCGGGGCGCAGACTTGGGAAGTGCCGCTGCACACGCCGGACATGCTGGCGAGCGCCCACCTCTGCCGCGCCTACACGCTGGGCTACGAACTGACCGGCGAGCGGACCTTCCTGGAGCAGGCTCGTTACTGGGCGTGGACCGGCGTCCCGTTCGTCTACCTCACGCCGCCGAACGACCAACCGGTTGGGGTGTATTCCACCATCGCCGTGCTCGGGGCGACCCAGTTTGTCGCGCCCAATTGGATCGGCCTGCCGGTGCAATGGTGCGGACTGGTATATGCCGACGCGATCCGGCGTCTCGCCCGGCATGATGCCGTCGGCCCGTGGGTTCGATTGGCTGACGGAATCGCCCTGGCCGGCGTGCAACACACCCACACGGCGTCGGAACCGGACAAGCTGGGACTGCTGCCGGACAGCTTCGACCTGCGGGCGCAGTTCCGGAATCCGGTGCCCATTAACCCGGCGACGCTGCTGCCGTTTGCGTCGCAGGCCTACGGTGAACCGCCGGTGTATGACTTCCACGTCTTCCGGCAACACGGCCTGCGGGTCCATGCTCCCGGGCCGATTGGCGAAGCCAGCGAGACGGCAACCGGCGTCGCATTCCGGGTCCGGTCGTGGCGCAACGAACCGTGGCATGTGCTGATCAACGGCTGCCCCCGGGCGCCGAAGGTCTTCTTGGACGGGGTGGAAACCGCCCTGGAAGGGGCCCACCAGTTTGAGGCCGCGACCGGGATCCTCCGGTTGCAGCTCCAAGGGGCGCCCTGGGTCGAACTGCGGTTCCCTGCCCCCCGTTGAGGGGGGCGTCCTCATTTTTGCGAACGGCCCGCGGGCTGCGAAGGCGTATCCCGGATACCGCATCAGGGAGGTTGAGCCCCGGGTGCGGCGATCCGGGAACCGCGAGGTTTCCGCCAAGGAATCAAACACCCTCGACTATGAAAGCACATCCTACATCCGGGCTGCGCCTTGCCATGATGGCATTGGCCACCGCCTGGATCGGCCTCGGCCGGGCCGCCGAACCGGGGACTTCCGGCACGCTGATCACCCAGCCGGAATTCCTGGGCGGCCAGGTGAAACTGAACTGGAACTCGGGCGGCCTGCTGGAGGCGGCGCCATCACCCGCCGGCCCCTGGGCCGCCATTGACGCGCCGACCCTGCGGCAGAGTGCGGCCACCATCCCGGTGGTGCCGGGCCACAAGTTCTTCCGGGTGGTGGACAACGGCGTGCCCACCGCTGCCATGCCGCTGGTGAATTCAGATCCTTCGCGGCCCTTCAAAATTGCGAAGGGCTTCCTGCGCAAGGTGGCGACCGACAACGGCAATGCCGTGATCGAAGCCGAGTTGGAGGGCGGCCAAAACCCACCCAGCGTCTTCCCGTTGCTGCAGGACGAGCGGGTGCTGGTGTTCCGCGACGACGGCCAGGCGGGTGACGCCACCGCCGGCGACGGAACCTTCACCGCCCCGCTGTTCATCGACGAAAACGACTTCATCGCCGCGAACGAGTTCATCAAGTCGATGCCACCGGCCTTCCAGGTCGTCGGCAATTTCTCCGGCCGCGAGGCCAAGAGCGGCATCCTGCCGACGCTGTTCGACATCGAGGCCTTCCTCAAGGGCGAGCGCATCCAGGTGCATCCGTCGCCCTTCGACGGTCGCGGGCTCATCCCGGACCTCGGCGGTAACGGGGCGAACGGCCGGATCAGCCGGGCCTCGGCGCGCCGCGCCACGTCTCCGGTCGTGAAGGAGGTCTGCTTCACGAACATCGTCTCCCGCCCGGAGATCATTCTCACGAACCGCCTTGTCAGCCTGGCGGGTGGCACCAGCACGAACATCTTCTGCGAAATGGTGCAGAAGGGCTTCCGCGAGCGACTGCTGACCAACGTCTTCTGCGAGCCGAAGGTCGTCGGCTTCCGCGATGGCTTCATGACCAACGTCGCCTGCGAACAGAAGGTCGTCGGTTTCCGCGACCAGTTCGTCACCAACGTGTTCTGCGAACCGCGGATCATCGGCTTCAAGGACCCGCGCAGCGTGACGAACGTGGAGTGCTTCGAGGTCATCGTTGATCCCGGCATCACCACCGGTATCACGAACGTCTGCTTCACCAACGTGGTGATGAATCCGCTGCGGTTCATCAGCAATGTGGTCTGCCCTTCCTTCACCTTCGACCCCAAGGCCACGAACCTCGTCTTCACCGGCACCAATCTGGACGGCACGTTCATCACCACGCAGACCCCGTTCATCGGCGCCTGCGTGACCAACGTCAGCTCGATCCCCGAGGCGGTGGAGTTCGTCACCAACGTATTCTGCGAACAGTTCGTCATCACCATCCCGAAGGAGCCGGTCAAACGGCTAGTCTGCCGCACGAACATCTTCACGGAACCCAATCCGGTTCCCGTCACTGAACTGGTCTGCGTCACGAACGTGATGGCCAACCCCACGCCCACGCCGATCCTGGAGCTGGTGTGCTCGACGAACCTCGTGCCGACCTCCTTCCCGATCACGGAGCTCATCTGCGCCACCAATGTGACTGTGGACCCCACGCCGGAGCCTATCTTCGTCGAGGAGTGCCGGACCAACGTGGTGACCCTGCCGCCGCAGGAGTTCTTCACCAACGTGTTCCTCACCAACATCGTCTTCACCACCAACCTGACCTGCACCAACGTGATCGTGGGCGGCGGCGACACCAACGTGATCGAGCTGCCGATCGATGACTTCCTCAACCGCCCGCCGTTCTGGGGCAAGAGCCTGCTGGTGACCGATCTCTCGGTCGTCGAGGACCCGGCCCGCACCTTCGATCCGTGCCATCCCGAACGCAGCACGCGCCTCGGCGCCTGGACCTTTGGCCGGCTGATGATCGACATGTGCAACCAATCCGCGACCGGCATTGATCCCAGCGAGTTCACCCGCCGATGGCTGCGTTCGTGGCAGCATGACCTCTCCATCAATTTCGACGGCGTCGCCGACCAGAATCCGGAGATCGTCGCCCAGGTGATCGCCGACTGGGAACAAGCCAGCGGTGGTCCCGGCGCCCCGCTCGACTTGGGCATCGCGCCCTTCCGCCTGCTGGCCATCGTCAACCGCCTCGACCTGCGGGGCAACCCCGGCTACGGCGGCGTGAATGACAACGATCCCTGCAACCCAAGCTGCATCGGCGGCGAAGGCCGCTTCGTGTTCGCCCTCGTGCCCGGCCTGCGCCGGACCGGCGGCGGGGGCGGCGGCTACGGTGGCGGCGGCGAAGGCGTGACCCAAAGTTCGTGCGACGCGTCGCAGTTCACGGTGATCTTCGAATACTGCATCCCCAAGCGCACCTGCGCCGAGATCAAGCAGTTCGCCCTCGAATGGTATGCGCTCTCGCAGAAGCCCTTCGGGGCCGCGTTCAACGCCGCCCTTCAGGCCATCACCGACCAGTTCGTCCGCGCCGGCGCCGATCCTTCCCGTAAGCCGAACCTCAGCGCGCTAAATCAGCTCCGTGCCAACGAACTGCTCCGCGAACCGTGGGATCTCCGCGAATGGCGCCTGTTCAACAACGACAGCGACGCCGGCTGGCTGCGCGAGGTCACCGTCAAGCAGACCCCCGACTTCGACCTGAACTTCGGCCAGAAGATCGTCGACTACTGCCTCGCCAACGCCGGCGACATCCTCGCCGAGAAACACGTCGTGCCGCTCCAGTTCCGGCGCGAGCCCTTCCTCGGCGGCGACGCCCCGATGCCCACGGACAAGTTCTTCTGGGACGGCCCGCAACCCACCGGCACGATTCCCGGCGAGGTCCGGCACAAGTTCTCGCTCAACACCTGCAATGGCTGCCATGCCGGCGAAACCGGCACGCCGTTCACCCACGTGTTCCCCCGCGCCGCGGGCCAGGAGGCCGCCCTCAGCGACTTCCTCACCGGCCGCAACATGCCGAAGCTCGACCCGGCGGACCACACCACGCCGCGCTTCTTCACCGACCTGAAGCGGCGCGAGGACGACCTGCTCCGGCTGATCAAGGAGCCCTGCTTCTTCCAGCTCTTCCACGAACCGGTCCGGTTCGAACACTGAGTCTCCCCACTTGACCCGCGGCGGCGCCGTCGCGGATGAACCCAGCGGCCCGGTGGGACCATGGTCCTGCCGGGCCGCAGTCTTTTGGGTGAACTGCCGGGGCCTAGTTTGCGGCGGCCTCCGGCGCGAACGCAGACGGGAAACACCACCCGCCGGGGGCCAATCGCACCGGGGATTATCCGCCCGGAAGCCGATCCTACGGCAACCGCCGGACCTGGAAGAATCCGGCGCTCCCCGGCGGCCGGAAGACGCCGCCTTCCGGGAAACGGGCGGGCACGACCTGCTGGGTCCACGGGCCTTCTGGGGAGCCCGCGGACCACAGCTCATAGGTCACCCCTTCAATGGCCGGCCAACTGACCCGCACGCTGCCTGGCAGCATTGAAGGCGTCGGGACGAACTCGTCGTTCGCGCGCGTGGGATCGCTGCCCTGCAATTGTTCGGCGGCATTGTTCCAGCCGTCGGAATCCGGGTCGTCGTGCGGGCGGCCATCCAAGCTGCCAAACCACCGCCGCTCCCAGCCATCGTCCAAGCCATCAGCATCGGCATCTTCGATGGGCACGCCGTCGAGCAACAACTCGGCCTCGTGCAGTTCGCCGGTGGCTCCGGGCGCCACCCCGATGTCAGTCACGGCCAGGGTCCAAGTTCCAAGACTGCTTTCGCCGAGGTGATGGGTCGTTCCGTAAGTCCATTCCCCGACCGGCGGTTCGTTCACGGTTCCGGGGCGGTGGAGCACGCTCAGCGTCCCGGCCGGCGAGCGCAGGGTAACGCGGAGGTCACCCTGTCGCGCGTGCTGCCAACGCACCCGCAGGCGGACATGCTCCAGCGCCAACGCATCGGTGACGGCAAAGGTGCGGACGGCGGAATCCAGTTCGAGCCGGGCTCGCACGTTGGCATTGGTCGCCACCAGTGCCCGCAACTCCGCCCCATCATCGGCCCCGATGCTCGCCGCCGGCACACGGGTAAAATCGGTGTCCCGCATCAGCACCCGTTCCGTCGTGCCAGTATTGTTGGCAATGACCGCAAACCCTCCCTCGGAATTTGCGACGTTGATAAGCGCAGTGACGACCGACGTGGCAGACCGCCGCAACAAGGCAGCCGCGCCGTCCAAGGAAGCCATTGGCACGCTCCCTGTCCCCACATCCTTCAGTGCGACTTCCGCCGTGGGTGCGTCGGGGTATCGGCCTGTGCCGCCCGTTACCGGCAGGCTGGTCAAGGCTTGGGGAACCCCTGCCCCACTGAGCCGCACCCGGAAGCCTTCGTCCGGGATCAGCGTGTCGTTCGTATCCAGGTAACGGTGCCGGACGGCGGGCGGCCGATTGCTCCAGCGCTGAGCCAAACGGACCGCCGCCCCGGCATCCACTACGCCGAAGCCGGTGTTGTGGCTGACCCGCCAGCCCGCACCATTCGTCATGAGGTCCGGATCGGTTTGATCCACCTGTCGTGCGGTTAACGCGAGCACCTGCTGCGCATCGCGCCAGCCGAGCTGCGGATTCGCCGACAGCACGAGCGCCACCACGCCGGAAACCACCGGGGCCGCCGCGGAGGTGCCCACGAAAGCGCCGTTGCCGAAGAGATAGTCCGCCGACGATGGATCGACCGGGTCCACAAAGCGATTGTCCCCCCTAGTCCCTCGCGGATCGGTAGTGATCAATCCCTCGAAGGCTCCAGTATTTTCACCGCCCGGCGCCGCGACGAGGATGCACGCGCCGGTCACGCTGTAACTGGCCACCCGTCCATCGGACCGGACCGCGCCGACAGTGATTTGCAGCAGATCGTTGGCATAGCCATCCACGTTGGCGTCGCCGACGCCGTCAACGCGCCCAAAATCCTTTGTCCGTATGTTGCCCGCCGAACGAACAAAGATCACCCCCCGGCCTCCGCGCCCGGTGGTCACCGCGTTCGACAAAGCCAGCGCCTGCACCGCCGGCACCTCGAGGTAGAGGAAATCGGAATTGCCCCACGAATGGTTCTGCACCGCCAACCTGTCGACACCGAAGCCAAACACCTCGGCTAGATTCGCGTCGTCCAGCGCCGTATCCGGATCATCGAGGAAGGCATCGGCGGAGCTCCAGATGACCAGCGCGCCCAACCCGGAGGCCGGCGCCACTCCGCTGATCCCCACGCCATTGCCCGCGCGCGCGGCGATCAGGCCGCCGACCGCGGTGCCGTGGTAAAAGGTGCTCCGCGGATGCGCGCCGGATTCCGAGCCCGTGAAAAAATTCCGGCTGGGTCCGACGATGTTCGCCGCCAAGTCGGGATGCGTCAGGTCCAGGCCATCATCGCCCACCCCGACGACGACCCCTTCCCCGCGCGTGATGGCCCAGGCGGCGCGCACATTGATCGTGGCCACGAGGTCCACGACGCCGTTGGATGGCTCGGCCGGGTCCAGGTGTTCCTGTCGGGCATAGTAGGGGTCATTGGGCGCCGCGGCGTAGGCGAAATGCCGCCGGGC
>JBEISV010000669.1:0-1954 GCA_040375265.1 Verrucomicrobiales bacterium | reverse complement strand
CAACTCCTTGAGGCTGGTGCTGACGTTGGAGCGGGCGACGCCCAGGGTTTCCTGAATGTGCTCAGCATTGAGCGGCTTGGGCGCCAGGAAAAGGAGGGCGTGAACCTGGGCCACGGTGCGGTTGATGCCCCACCGGGTGCCCATTTCGCCCCAGTGCAGGATGAACCGCTGTTCGACGGGGGAGAGATTATTCATGGCGCCTCCGTTCTTTCTGTTGATACAGAAACATCTGGCATCCCACAAGTCAAGCTTGGGCTCCATCGAGATTGGTCGGGATGGCTCAACTCGGTCGGCGGGCCCAAGAAATGCGCCAACACAGACGCGCTCCACCGGCGCCCAGCCAGCTTCGTGCGGGCACCCACCTCGCAGGCGCCTTTCCAATTCGGAGCCCGATTTGACAAATCAAACATCTGTTTGAAACTGGCGCTTGAACATGGCGCCCCGCCACCACCCCGAAGCCGTTCCCGAGTCGCACGCCGCGACCCGGCAGGCCCTGCTGACGGCGGCGGCTGACGTGTTTGCCGAGGTGGGCTTCCGCAACGCCACGATTCGCGACATCTGCCGGCGCGCGAAGGCGAACGTGGCCGCGGTTAACTACCACTTCGGCGACAAGGCGGCGCTCTACTCCGAGGTGCTGGCCGAGCAGAGCCGGGTGGCGCGGGAACGCTTCCCCGCCGCGCTCGCGGCTCCTGAGCTCAGTCCCGACGAACAGCTCCGGACTTTCATCCGCTCGTTCCTCCAACGCGTGCTATCGCCGGAATTGCACGCCCGCCACGGCCGAATCATGGCCCGCGAAATGGTGGACCCGACCGGGGCCCTCGACCGGCTCGTGCGGGAGGCGATCCGCCCGGATTCCGAGCGGCTGCTCGAAATCATGCGGACCCTGCTCGGGCCTGAAACCCCACCGGCCACCTTGCGGCTGTGCGGCATGAGCGTGGTGGGCCAGATCCTATTCTACTGCCACTGCCAGCCAGTGATCCAGCGGCTGTTCCCGGAGGCGCCGGCGGACGCGTCGCGGCTGGACGAACTGGCGGAACACATCGGCCGCTTCAGCCTCGCCGCCTTGCACCACTACCGGACCGATGCGACCGCCAAGGTGCGCGCCAATCGGCCCGCCCGCCGCCGATCCACCTAACCTTCCCGCTCCGGCAGACTCCTCCGAAATGTATCACCTCGCGCTCAAGATGCTGATGGGCGACCGCGCCAAGTATGTCATGCTGGTCGGCGGCCTGACCTTCGCCGCGCTGCTGATGACGCAGCAGAACGCGGTGTTCCAAGGCCTCCTGTCGTGGACCACCTCGCACATGCGGAACATGCGCGCCTCGATCTGGGTCGTGGAGAAGAACGTCGAGCAGGTGAACGAAACCAAGGCGATGCGGGACACCGACGTGAACCGGGTCCGGTCGGTCACCGGCGTGGACTACGCCGTGCCGCTTTATCTGAGCGTGCAGAAAGCCCGCGCCGCGGATGGCTCGGACAAACCCGTCCAACTCGTCGGCCTGCACGGTGCCACTCTGGTGGGTCGGCCGCCGGACATCGTGCGGGGCAACTTGGAGCAACTGCGCCTGCCCAACGCAGTGTTCATCGACGAACTCGCGGTTCAACGGCTGAGCTCCGGCCGGCCGCGCCCGCTGGACATCGGCGACACCTTCGAGATCAACGACCGCGAGGCCCGCGTGGTCGGCATTTGCCGCACGGAACGCCAGTTCTTCGGTTATCCCTACGTGTTCACCACCTACGATCAGGCGCTCCAATACGCGCCCCGGCAGCGAAAGATGCTATCCATGATCCTCGCCGAACCAAAACCCGGCCGCCCGGCCACCGAGGTGGCCCGGGAGATCGAGCGCCAGACTGGCCTGCGGGCCTTCACGGTGCCCGAGTTTTCCACGGCGACGATCGACTTCATCTGGAAGAACACCGGCATCCCGGCGTCGTTCATGACGACGATCATCCT
>JBEISV010000621.1:0-2453 GCA_040375265.1 Verrucomicrobiales bacterium | reverse complement strand
AGCGCACCAGCTTGGTCCAGCCTGCGGCCGTCTTCGCGCCATGATCCTGCTGCTCGACATCGGCAATACGCACACGCACGTCGGCCTCGCGAACGGTTCGCGCCTGCTCCGGGCGCGCGACTTCGCCACGGCCGCGGTGCGGTCGGGTGAATTCGCGGCGGAAATCACGGATTGGCTCCGGACAGTCCGGCCCACCGGGGCGGCGCTGGCGTCCGTGGTGCCGGCGGCCACGGAACCGGCGCAGGCGGCGTTGGCCGGGTTGTTTGGCTTCCGGGCACTCGCGCTGGGCCCGGACACGCTGCGCGGCGTGGGCATCGATTATCCCAAGCCGGGGAGCATCGGCCAGGATCGCCTGGCGAATGCGTTGGCGGCGAAGGAGCACTTCGGCGCGCCGGTGGTGGTGGTGGATTTCGGCACGGCGGTGACCTTCGACGTGGTGGACCGGCGCGGATTCTACGTGGGCGGCATCATCGCGCCTGGACTGGCCGCGATGACCGATTACCTGTACGAGAAGACGGCGTTGCTCCCGCGCATCAAGATTCGCGAACCGCGCGGCGTGATCGGCAAGAACACGGAGCACGCGATGCTGGTGGGCGCCGTCCACGGTTACCGCGGCCTGGTGCGGGAACTGATCGCCGAGCTGAAGCGCGAACTCGGCGCCCGCCGCCTGCCGGTGGTCGCGACGGGCGGCTACGCGAAACTCATCGCCGCCCGCCTGCCGGAGATCGACGCGGTGCGGCCGAACCTGACGCTGGAGGGCCTGCGCCTGCTGTGGCTGGCGCACGCCGGCGGGGCGGAACGCTGATGGGGCAGGGAATGGTGGGACTCGTTTCCTCGTCTCCTTCGGCACCCATCCGGTCCAGGCATCCGTCAAAGTAGGCTCCGGCCGGGTCAGTGCGTAGCCAGTCATGGCCAAGGGAAGGGGAGCCGAGTTGTCCCGGGTGGGCGTCCATCCGAGGGTGGGCCGCAGACCTTGATTGGCTGAACCAGTGCTGGCGCGGGGATAAAATCCAGGCGTCGCGGCGCCGGTCAGCGGTCGGAGCCGGGCGGCCCCATCACAGCATGGCATTTCCGATCATCATTCAGGGCGGCATGGGCGTCGGGGTTTCCCATTGGCCATTGGCACGGGCGGTTTCCACCCAGGGCCAGTTGGGCGTGGTCTCCGGCACGGCGTTGGACTTGCTGCTGGCGCGGCGGTTGCAGGCGGGCGACCCCGAGGGGCACCTGCGCCGGGCGCTGGCTCATTTCCCGTTCCCCAAGGTGACGGAACGGATCCTGGCGACCTACTTCGTGGCCGGCGGGAAAGCCGCGGACCAGCCGTTCCGGGGCGTGCCGCTCGGCTCGCTTCACCCGCCGCGCGAATTGGTCGAGCTGACGGTGGCGGCGAATTTCGTGGAAGTCTTCCTCGCGAAGGAAGGTCACGCTGGCGTGATTGGCATCAATTACCTTCACAAGGTCCAGTTGCCCACGCTGCCCTCAATCTACGGCGCGCTGCTGGCCGGCGTGGATTACGTGCTAATGGGAGCCGGCATTCCGATGGCGATCCCGGGTGCCCTTGACCGGTTGGCGCGTGGCGAGGCGGCGGAACTGCCGCTCGACGTGGACGGGGCCGGGCCGGAGGACGCATTCCGGACCGAGTTTGATCCCGCGACGCTGTTCGGGACCGCCCCCGCGCTGACGCGGCCGAAGTTTCTGGCGATCGTTTCCTCGGCCACGCTCGCCATGGCGCTGGCCCGGAAGGCGAGCGGCCGGGTGGATGGTTTCGTGGTCGAAGGCGCCACCGCCGGCGGGCACAACGCCCCGCCGCGCGGCGCGCTGACGCTGAGCGAACGCGGCGAACCGGTGTTCGGTCCGCGCGACGTGCCGGACCTCGCCAAGTTCCGGGCGCTGGGACTGCCCTTCTGGCTGGCGGGTTCCACCGCGACGCCGGCCGGGCTCGCCGAGGCGCAGCGCGAGGGGGCCGTGGGTATCCAGGTCGGCACGGCGTTCGCCTTCTGCGACGAATCCGGCCTGGCGGCGGACCTCAAGGCCCGGGTGCTGGAGGCGGGGCAGGCGGGCACGCTGGATGTGTTCACGGACCCCTTGGCGTCGCCCACTGGGTTTCCGTTCAAGGTCGTGCGCCTGCCCGAAACCGTTTCGGAACCCGACGTTTACGCCGCCCGCGAACGCGTCTGCGACCTGGGTTACCTGCGCACGCCATTCCGGAAGCCAGACGGCGCGCTGGGCTACCGGTGCCCCGGGGAGCCGGAAGACATTTACGTCGCGAAAGGCGGCGAACTGGGCGCGACCGTCGGCCGCAAATGCATCTGCAACGGCCTGCTCGCCACCATTGGTTTCGGGCAACGGCGATCCGACGGTTACGCGGAGCCGCCGATCGTGACCGCGGGCCTGGATGCCGCCCAGTTGGGGCGGTTCCTGACGCCGGGAAAGACCCATTACGCCGCGGCGGACGT
>JBEISV010000463.1:0-3902 GCA_040375265.1 Verrucomicrobiales bacterium | reverse complement strand
CGCTCGGTCTGGCCCTCGACGATCAGCAGGCCGTTCAGGCCGATGTTGTCCACGTAAAGCCCGTGCGGGAGGTTGCGGCCCGAATCCTCACCGCCCAGCTCGATGCGGTCCTTGAAGTCGTGCCGCACCGCCCGCACCCGGGCCGTGATCGTTTCGCCCGGCCGGATGGTGAACTCCAGCGGCTGGCCCGGCGTTTCCAGGACGTGCGCCCGGTCGTTGCCGGCGAGGATTTCCACCGTGAGCCGTGGCGGCTTGCCGAGTTGGATGTCTCCGAGCGAGCCCAGTTCATGGCGGACCTCGCGGCCGCGGATCGTCGCGACGGCCGTAACCTTGACCGCTTTGTCCGCCGTGTCGTCGGGCGAGCTCACTGCGGGCTCCGCGTGCAACGTCGCGACGGCGGCCATCTGTCCGGCCTCGATCTCGAGCGGGGTGCTGGCCATGAAGTCGGGCGGCAGGTTCGCAATATCGATGCGGATTGGTCCCGTGAAACCCTCGCGGCGCTTCGCCACGAAGCGCAGTTCGCGTCCGCTGCCGGGACTGACCTTGGGATTCAGCCCCTCGACCGTGACGCTGAAGTCCGGCTGGCTCGGGCGCACCGTGAGCGTGTAGTGGAAGTTCGTCGCCCCGCCGAAGCCGCGAGTGTCGGTGACGCGGACGAGGTAATCGCCGGTCCGGGGCGCGGTGAAGAGCAGCCGCGAATCCACGCCGGCCACGCGGCTCGGATCATCGTCGTTCTCAAAGTTCAGACGGAACACTGGCAGGCCGTTCGGCACCGGCGTCGCACCGGCCGGATGCGGCACCACGGTGTAGCCGGGCTCGTTCAGTGCGTGGGCGAGCGCGGTCGTGCCGAAAAACGTGTGCCGGCGGCCCTCGCCGGGATAGACCTTGAAGCCCGAGTCCGGCCCGCGCGGATACAGCCACAGCCGCACGACTTCGCCGTTGGCGTAGAAAAACTCGTTCAGCTCCATCTCGCGCCAGTTCTGGAGGCGGAAGTCATCCGACGTCTCGGAATCCTTGCCGCGGAACGTGAACCACGAGTCGCGGACTGCCTGCAACACGACCTGCTCGACGGGCTGGCCGTCCGTGGTCAGCACCTCAAGGCGGCTGTCGAGGGACGACTTTGCCGCGGCCGCGTTGATCGCGAGCATCAGTTCCTGGCCCGCCTCGGCGCGGAAGCGGAACACGTCGGCGTCGCCAGCGCGGCCGATGGAGCCGGTGATTTCGGCGGGCACGTTCACGGCCTGAGCCTTTGTCACGAGGTCATTGGGTTCGGCCTCGGCGAGGCGGGCCGGCTCGTCCGTCACCACTGGAGCGCCGATCCCCGCCCCGGCGGGCGAAGCTGGTCGTTTCGCGCCGGGGCGGAGACCGGCGCTCCGGGCGACGGTAGGAGGCTGCAGGTCGTAAACCTTCAGCGAGCCGTCCAGCCGCGCGGCGGCGAAGCGCTCCCGTTGCGGCACGGCGGCGAGCGCGGAGACCAAATCAGGCTGCGTCTCGAACGACCGCCGTTCGACCAAGTCGGGCAGGCTCCACAGCTTGAGCGTGCGGTCGGCGGCCGCGGTGAGCAGCGACTTTCCGTCCGCGCTGAGCGTGAATGCGGTGATGGCCGCCTCGTGGGCAAAACGCGACTCGGCGACCGGGTTGAGCGCCGGCGTGTCAGTCGAGACGAAGCGCCACCGGTGGATGCGTTTGTCCGCGCCGGCCGCGAGGATATGCCGGCCGTCCGGCGTGAAGGCGACCGCGTTCAATTCGCCCTGCGGCTGGTTCAGCGTGTCGAGTCGCAAACCGTCGGCGACCCGCCAAAGCTTCACGGTCTGGTCCGCGCTGGCCGAGGCGAGCACCGTCCCGGACGGGTCGAACGCCAGGTCGAAGACGGCGCCGTTATGGCCGGCAATCGTGCGGAGCAACTTGCCGTCGGCGACCTGCCAAAGCCGGATGTTTCGGTCGTATCCCGCCGTCGCGAGGACTTTGCCGTCCGGCGTGAATTCCGCATCGAACAACGTGTCGCGATGACCACCGAGCTCCCGCACCCGCTGGCCGCTGCGGACGTCCCAGAGCTGCGCGATGCCGTTGAGTCCGGGAATGCCACTGGCGGTGACCACATGCCGGCCGTCGGGCGAGAAATGGACGGCGTTCACCTTGCCGGGCAATCCCGGCAGCGTCTTCTGGGCTCGGCCGGTCGGCGAACGCCGCAGCTCCACGCGGTTGCCCAAAGCCACCGCCACCTGCTTGCCATTTGGCGAAGACGCTATAGCGGTCACGGGCGTCGGCCGCTTTCCCGGAACGGCGATCTGGGGCACCACGAGTTCCTCCAGCAGGGAGACGTCCCGTGCCGGCCCACGGGCGCCGGCGGCGATCCATTCCCGGAGCCGCGCGAGTTCCGCCGCCGGAACAAAGGGCTCGTCCTTGGGCGGCATCGCCGGCTTGGCGCGGCCTTCAATGAGTTTGATGAGCAGCGAGGCGTCGGCGCTGCCGGGCTTGAGCGGATCACCCTTGTCGCCGCCCGTGCGCAGGCCGGCGTAGGTCTCCAGCGAGAAATCTCCCTCGCGGTCGGCGTCGTTGTGGCAGCCGGCGCAGTAGGTCCGGAAGATCGGGGCGATGTCGCGCTCGTAAATGGGCTCGGCGTGAGCGGAACCGGGCCGACCCGCAAGAAGCAGCAGGCCGAGCGTGAGGCTCTGGATTGGAGGCTGCGCCCAAGTAGCGCAGGCTTGAAGCCTGCTGTTTCGCAGGTTTTCAACCTGCGGAGGGTGGAACAGCGTCAGGCGTTCCGTTCGCAGCCACGACCTGCCGGCTGCAAGCCGGCGATACAGCAGATTGAAAATCTGCGCTACGGCTCCGCACTCCGCATTCCGCAATCGCTTCGGGTTCATGTCAGTGCTGGAAGAGGAATTCGCGGCTGGTGAGGAGCGACCAGAAGAGATCTTCGGCGACCTCGCGCTTCTGGTCCGGCGGTATCTCCGTGAGGGCGCGGACAAACTCCTCTCGTTCGCGTTCGGTCGGCGGGCGGCCCAGGCAGAGCAGCCAGGCCTCGCGGACGAACTGTTCCGGGGTCGGGTTCGCCGCCAGCAGTTTGGCTAGGCGACCGTCCTTCCCGGCCAGGCTGTCGTTGATGGTGCCGCCGTTGGAGAGATGGAGCACCTGCACGAGGCTGGGCTGGTTCGACCGCTCGCACTCGCAGGTGATCTCGCGCTGGTTGCGGCCGAAGGTCTTCAGGAAATAGGAACTCACCGCCGAATCGGAAAGCTGCAGCGACCGGACGGCGTTGGTTTGCAGGGACGTCTTTTCGGTCGAGCCGTCGCTCAGGACGATCTCGTTGAACGTCTCCGGCCGCCCGGTGATGTCGGCCAGCGCGTCGGCCAGCACTTCGGCACTCAGCCGGCGCGGGAAGTGCCGCGAATAATGCCGACGGTCGTCGCGGTTCTCCGGCAGCAGGTCGCCGGAACGCCGGTAAGTCTCGGAGCTGAGGATGAGCCGCATCAGCGCGCGCAGGTCGTAGCCCTGCTCGGAGGTGAACTTGGCCAGCGCCGCCAACAACGCCTCGTTGCTGGCTGGATTCGAGGCCCGCAGGTCGTCCACCGACTCGACGAGGCCCACGCCGAGGAAGTTCGCCCACACACGGTTTGCGATGGCGCGGGTGAAATAGGGATTGGTGGGCGACGTGAGCCACTCGGCGAGCACCTCGCGGCGGTCACCCGGATCGGTGGCCGGGATTGGCGGGGCGTCGAGCGGCGCGGGCGGTTGCGGCTTGCCGGTGCGCGGTTGGATGAGGTCGCCGCGGGACTCGACGTAGAGCGTGCGTTTGCCGTCGCCGTTGCGCGGGTCACCGCCCCAGCCCTTGGCGCGGACACGGGCGAAGAGGTTCGCGAACTGGTAATACTGGTCGTTGGTCCACTTCTCCAGCGGGT
>JBEISV010000074.1:0-14237 GCA_040375265.1 Verrucomicrobiales bacterium | reverse complement strand
TATGCCGGCGGTTACACGGTGGGCGACCAGTTCATCGATGGCACCTCGCTCACCGTGGAGGTCGGCGGCCTGGCGCTGGACCCCGCCGGCAATGTCCTGCTGAGCGCCTCCACCGGCGCAAGCGAATGGCCCAACGCCGCCACCTCGGCCCCGAACAACGCCAACGTGATGGTGGCCAAGCTGGCCGCGGACGGCTCGCGACTGCTCTGGTTGTCCTTGCTCGGCGGCCAGACGGAAGACTACGGCAACGGGCTCACTAGCGACGGCAACGGCGGCGCGTGGATCACCGGCGAAGCCAATCGTCCCGTCCTGCCGCCCTACTTCCCGACCACGGCGGACGCCTTTCAGCCGGACTTCGCGGGCGGCATCAGCGATGCCATCTTGACCCGCCTAGGCGACGGTCCTGCCACTCCCGCCAATGACGCCTTTGCCGCGGCAACCGCCTTGACCATTCGCCGTGGCACCGTCCGGGCGAGCAATACGGGCGCCACCCGGGAAGCCAGCGAACCGACCTTGGCCGGAGTCAGCCACGACGCGTCGGTCTGGTGGAGCTGGACCGCCCCGGCCAACGGGCGGCTCAAGCTCGATACCCAAGGCAGCGGCTTCGACACCGTGCTGGCGGCCTACACTGGGGCCGCGGTCAACGGCTTGGCGGAGGTCGCCAGCAACGACAACGTCGCGGAAGGCAATTCGAGTCGGGTGGAATTCCCCGTGACGGCCGGCACCGTTTACCGAATCGCCGTCAGCGGCAGGGCGGGCGCCCAAGGCGCCTTCGCGCTGAACCTGGCCTTCTCCGAGCCGCCGAACGACGACTTCGCCCAACGAACCGTCCTCGCGGGCTTCCCGGTGACCGCCACCGGGTCCAGCCGCAACGCGACCGCCGAGACGGGCAACGACGCCGGCCACGGCGGCATTCCCGGCGGGCAGTCGGTGTGGTGGGAATGGACCTCGCCGACCAATGGCTTCGTCGCGATCAGCACCGCCGGCAGCGGCTTCAATACCGTGCTGGCCGTTTACACCGGCGATTCCATTGGTGCGCTGACCGAGGTGAAGGCAAATGACAATCTCTCGGACCAACCCGGCGCCTTTGCCAGCCAGGTGACGTTTCTCGCGGCCGCCGGCACCCGCTACCTCGTCGCGGTGGACGGCTACTATTCCCAGACCGGCGACATTCAGTTGGGCATCTTTCCCGGTGACCCGCCGTCCAATGACTCATTTGCAAACCGCGCCGTGCTGAGCGGATTCTTCGCGCGGGTTGCCGGCGCCAACATCAATGCCACCGACGAATTTACGTCCGGCGAGCCCCGGCTCACGTTTGTCGACACCCTCGGGCAGCCGCTGGAACCGCCGGCGGGCAACACCGTCTGGTGGACTTGGACCGCCCCGACGAACGGCCGGGTGCGCCTCGGCACCTCGGAGGTCACCTTCGACACCCGGCTCGGCGTCTACACCGGCGGGACACTCGACGCGTTGACCCGGATCGCGGCCAACAACAATCGCAATGGCGGGTTTGCCGACGTCACGAGCCTTGTGACCTGGGAAGCCACCGCCGGCACGACCTACCAGTTCGCGCTCGACGGCGGCCTCTACGGCGCCAACTCAGGCCGCTTCACGCTTACTCTCATCCTCGACCGCCCGCCGCGCATCGTTACCGGCAGCGCCCAACTGGCCGCCGATGGCACGCTGAGTTTCACCGTGGAAGCCGTGCCCGACAGCACGCTCCACCTCGAAGCCAGCGCCGACCTCCGCGCCTGGACCCGCCTCGGCAGCCGCACCGTCACCGAACCGCTCTTCACCTGGACCACCGCCACCGCGGAACTGCCGGCGCCCCGCTTCTTCCGTCTCGTGGACGACGGCGCCGGCGAATGACCCGGAGCGCGGCTCTCTGAGCCGCGAGTCTCCTTCATCGCCACCAATCAAATTCAACGGAACAACCCGGCCAACCGCCGCTTTGCCCGGCTCGCTCCGGATAACACGCTCGACTCTGCCCGCCTACTTTTGAAGCCTGCGGGAATGTCCAAGCCGTCGCTCCTTCTGCTCGGTCTCGCCCTGCTGACATCGGCGCTCGCCCAGACACCGGCCGAGCGCCTGCTTCAGGAAAAACGCCCGCTGGTCATCGGGCACCGCGGATTCTGCGCCGCCGCGCCGGAGAACACCCTGCCCTCGTTCAAGCTGGCGCTCGCCGCCGGCGCGGACCTGGTCGAACTCGATTACCACCACACGCAGGACAACGAACTGGTCGTCATCCATGACTTCACGTTGGACCGCACGACTTCCGCCACCAACCGGTGGTCCCGCAACAACCTGCGGGTGGCCGATCATTCCCTCGCCCAGTTGCGCGGGCTCGATGCCGGGGCGTGGTTCAATCCGGCCTTTGCCGGCGCCAAGCTGCTCCGCCTTGACGAGGCCCTCGACGCCATCCAGGCCGGCGGGGTCACCCTCATCGAACGCAAGGCCGGACCGGCCAAGGACTGCGTGGAATTGATCCGCAAAAAGTCCCTGCTCAACCGTGTGGTCGTGCAGTCCTTCGATTGGGAATACCTCTCGGACTACCACCGGTTGGAGCCAACCCAAGCGCTCGGCGGCCTCGGTCCGTGGGGTTCCTACCGCGGTGAAAAGCTGTCCGACGACGACAAGTGGCTCAGCCCACGCTGGGTGGACGAGGCGGAGAGGGTGGGTGTCCGGGCGGTCGTGTGGAATCGCCAAGTCCGCCCGGAAGCGGTCCGGCACGCCCACGCCAAGGGCCTGCGGATCTGGGTCTACACCATCAACGACGCGGCCGTCGCGAACGACCTGCTGAACCTCGGCGTGGACGGCCTCATTACCGACAACCCGGCGCAGATGTGGCGGACATTGGCGCTGCGTTCCGCCCGCTGAAGCGCCGACGGCTCAACGGCTCAGGTCCGGCATCTTCTTGAAGCGGGCAAGGGCATCCTTGCGCCAATCGCCAGTCGCGGCCGCAGGTTCCCCCACCGGCGGCTTCGATTGCCCCGGGAGTCGGGTCGGCGCCAACGCGGCGCTGGGCTGCTCCGCCACCGGGGCCACCGGGGCAGCCGGCGCGGGTTGCGGAGTCGTGGCCCGTTCGAAGAACAAACTCGCCCCGTAGGCTGGCAAAGGCAGCGGCAGCGGCGGCGGCGTGGCCGACGGCTTTGCGATGGACGCCGCCACCGGCGCGGCTTCGCTTTCCTCGGCCACCGGCTCCGCCCGGCGCCAGCACAGTCGCACGGTGGGCATCGCGCCGACATGCACGATCAGGCCGCGAAAGCTGAGGTCGGCGAGCTGCACCTTTTCCTCCAGCGCCTCCGCCCGGATCAGGGCCTGGAAGATTGCCTGCAACGTCCGGCGGCCGGCACATTCGCGCAGCAGGGCATCCAACGATTCGGTGCGGGCCAGGTCCAGTTGGTCCAGATGCACGATGAGCCGCGGCGTGACGCCCTGCTCCAAATCCACGCCCGACAATTCGTAGCCGGCGCGGGCCAGGATCCCGACGCCGCCATCCAATTCGACCAGCGTCTCCGCGAGCGAGGTGTCGGTGTCGGACTTAAGCGCGGCCACGGTTCCCTGAACGTCGGCGCGCAGTTGGTGCAACTGGCCCGCGGTCGAATTGACCGCGTCGCGGAACTGCGCGGCCTTCGCCGGCGCGGAATCAACGGCCTGCTTGAGCTGCGCGGCCTTCTGGCGGAGCGCCTGCAATCGGGTGAAGACGGGGTTCATGGCGTAACGGTGCCTGAATGCACTGCAAGCCACCCGGGCAAACAAGTTGAATTTGCCCCTCCGGATTCCGCGCCGCACCGGCCACGCCTCCGGTGCCACTCCCTCTCCCCGCTATGCACGAGCGGGGAGAGGGTCGGGGGAGAGCAACATACAAGGGGCTGCCCACCGTGAGTAGCGCCTCCTCTCCCCGGCCCTCTGCTCCACTCCGAGTGGAAGCGAGGGAGAAGCAGGCCCAAGCACGAGGTCGATTTCCGAGGCAGTGTCCAGAGGCAACCGATTGCGACCCGCGGCCGGCCAAGGCGGCGCTTGCCGGATTCCCCCGCCCCGCCTTCACTCCGCGCCTCGCGTCCCGCCGGACGCACCTTCATGCGGCCCGCGCCCTCCAAGTTCGCCTATTTCGTCCTCGAAGGAGCCAACTCCTTCGCCACGGCCTACTACTTCAACTACCTGCTGTTCCTGCTGCGGGACCGCTACCAGTTCGGCAACCTGCACAATCTGCTCGTCGTCGCCGGCGTCGGACTGCTCTACATCCCCGCGTCGTGGTTCGGCGGCAAATTCGGGCAGCGGCACGGCTACTTCGCCTCGCTGCGGGTCGGGTTCGGCGGCCTGGTCGGCGCCATGTGCCTTGGCTGGCTGCTGCCTTCGCTGGCCACCTTGCTGCTCGGGCTGGCGCTGTGGTCGGCCTCGATCTGCTTCACCTGGCCAATCCTTGAGGCGCTGGTCAGCGAACACGAGGAACCGCGCAACCTGCTGAACCGCGTCGGGCAATACAACGTGGTCTGGGCCGCCACGATGGGCCTCGCGCAGTTCGTCGGCGGCTGGCTGTTTGAACGGCTCGGGCCCAGCAGCCTGTTCTGGCTCCCGGTCGGCGTCCACGCCCTGCAGTTCGTGGCCACCTGGCCGTTGCAGGCCCAGCACGATGCCTGGCTGGCGAGCGCCCCGGCCATCGCCTCCGGCGACCTGCCCCACGACGCGGCGGAACGGCCCGCGTATTTCCAACGCCTGGCATGGATCGCCAATCCGCTCGCCTACATGGCCATCAACACGGTGAACGCGGTGATTCCCGGCATCGCCGCGAACCTCGGCCTCGGCGTCGCGCAGGCAGGGGCATTGATGTCCGTGTGGCAACACGTCCGGACGCTCTCGTTTGTCGTGCTGTGGCGCTGGCCGGCGTGGCATTACCGCTTCGGCTGGTTCCTCGGTTCGTTCGCGCTGCTGCTGGCCACGTTCCTCGTGCTGATGCTGACCCGCAGCCAGGCCGTGCTCGTCGCGGCGCAGCTCGGCTTTGGCTGGGCCACGGCGCTGATCTACTACTCGTCGCTCTACTACGCGATGGACGGCAGCGACACCCATGGCGAACACGGCGGCATCCACGAATCGCTCATTGGCATCGGCATCTGCGGCGGCCCGGCCATCAGCGCACTGACCTTGTGGCTAAGCGGCACGCCGGCCGCCCCGGCCGCGGCGGTGGGCACGGTGCTGCTGGCGGGCGGGGTGTGGTGCTGGAGGGTGCGGCGATCAGCGAAGTTGTCGAATTAGGGCAGGCAGCTACGGCCGCTGGTCCCGATATGCGTGAACCCCAGCTTGAATTGAGCACTCCGAGATGCTGCGAACCTTGGGCCGATCGTCGCAGACGATTCCATATCGTGGGCCCAGGGAAAAATAGACCTGAACTCGCCCGTCGGTTGCAGTGACCCGGAGGAACACCTCGTCAAATCGGCCCCGGAGTGACTCCGGCAATTCCGCTTCCGAAATCAGGACGCTGTCTCGGGAACCCCTGAGGCTACGAAGCTCATCGAAGCGGTTGGTCGCGAGTGTTCCCGCCCGCCAGCGATCCCGAATCCGCCGTGCGCACTGGTCAAGCTCCTCGCTAGGGAACGCCCGCCCTTGGCGGAACGCCATTCCCATCATCTCCGACGTCGCACCCGGCGGTGCGACCAGCAAACCTCCGACCTGCAGAGCCATGGCCAAGGCAAAGATCGCGAGGCGGGCGATCAGAGAAGCCTCCGGGGCACGGATGAATGCAAAGGTGGAAATCGCCCACGGAAGGACCAACACAAAGGCCGCTCCGGCGACAAAACCAACTCCACCGGGCACTAGTCGCGCCCCCGCCGCAAATTGGCAAAGAAAGGAGCCCGCCGCGGGCACAATCATCAGTGGGAGAAATGGGAACCACCTCTTCATCGCCCGCCTCGTGGTTAACCCTTCCAAGGACTGATCGCATTCAGGGCCGGCACGATCTTGCGGCGGAGTTCGAGGAAATCCAGTTCTCCGCTCTGTCGATAGAGGACCTTGCCGTCCGGCCCGATCAGGAGCGTGTGCGGCAGGGCGCCGTTCCAGTCGGGGTCCAGCGCTTCCATGAGTTTGTATTTGTCGGTCGTGCCGAAGATCAGGTTCCGCGTGGAGGCGTAATGCTTCTTCAGGAAGCCGAGCACCTTGGGCTGCTCGTCGGGAAACTGCGCCGCGAGCGTGACCAACTCGAAATCGCGGTTCCGGAAGCGGAGGTTGGTGTCGATCAGGTCGTCAAATTCCGCGATGCACGGCCCGCACCAGGTGGCCCACACGTTGATCAGCCGGACCTTGCCGGTGCCTTGGTTGGCCCGGAGTTCCCGCAAGGCCGCCTCGTCGGCGGTTGTGACGGTGACGGGTTCCCGGCGAACCTTCTCCAGCCATTGCTGTCCAGAGCCAAGCTTGTCGTTCCACTTGGTCGAGCAGCCGAAGACCTTGGTTTCCTTCACCGGCGGTTCCTGGCCGGCGAGCAAGGCGTCGATGGCGTTGCGCAAGTCCCGGACCTTCACGAGGTCCAGTCGCTCGTTGTCATCGATGCGGCCGGAGAAGCGGAGCTTGCGGGCTTGGTCGAAGACGAAGACATGCGGCGTGGCAACGGGACCGTAGCGCTTGGACGTGGCCTGGGTGGCCCCGTCGTCGAGATAGACGAAATTGTAGGCGCGATCCTGGGCACGCAGGACCATTTCCCCGAACGAATCGCCGAGGTCCGTGTAGCCGAGTTCGTCGGGACGGACGGCGGCCGGGCTGTTGGGATTGATCGCGACCACGGCGACGCCCTTGCCGGCGTAGTCCTGCACCAATTGTTTCAGGCGTTCCTCGTAGGCTTGGGCAGTGGGGCAGTGGTTGGAGGTGAACACGAGCGCGAGCACCTTGGCGTCGGCGAAGCTCTTCAACGAATAGCGTTTCCCGTCCACGCCCGGCAGATCGAAATCCACGGCCGGCGACCCCAAGGGCAGCGGCGGATAGCCCGCATCGGCCCCGAGGGCGCGGCACACGAGCAGGAGTCCGGCAACAAAGCCGGCAAAACGGAGTGAATTCACGTTGGCCAGCCTAGGGACCGGCCGGGCAGCGGCAAGCATCGCGCCGGAGTTTCATTTTGAACGGCCGCGAAGTGACCCGGTCCACCGCTTGCCTCACCGGTCCGTGTCCCTAGAGTCGTCGCATGAGATTTGCCCCGCTCCTCGTTGCCGCCCTTTGCCTGGGTTCCGTCGCCCGGGCCCAGATTGAGCTGCGCCTGTCGACGGACCGGGATTTCTTCCTGCCGGGCGAAGAGCTGGACCTGTCGGTCAAGGTCGCGAATTTTTCCGGCGGCCCCCTGACGCTCGGAGAACAGCCCGATTGGATCCGGTTCACTGTGGAACGCAGCGACTCGGGCGTGGTGAACAAGCTGAGTGAGGTCAGCGAGAGCGGCAGCTTCACCCTGGAACACGCCACCGTGGGCACGTTGCACTTCAACCTGATGCCGCACTTCGCGCTGGACCGGCCGGGCACCTACCGGGTCGTGGCGCAGGCGACTACGCCGAAGAGCGCGGAGATCTATTCCAGCGAGGCGAAGAGCTTCGAAATCGTGAGCGGTGTGCGGCTGAACCCGGACCGCGTGCTGGGCGTCACGTTGCCGGACGGCACGACCGTGAAGCGCAAATACATCCTCCAGCAGGTGAATTTCCTGCGGAAGCTGCGCCTCTACCTCCGGGTGACGGACGGGGACGAATCCACGAATTTCAAGGTCACGAACCTCGGCCACGTGGTGACCTTCGATCCGCCGCGCTGGGTCGTGGACCGCCAGAACCGTTTCCATGTCCTCCATCGCGTTGACGCCAATACCAGCGCCTACCATCTGTTCGAAACGGATGGCCAACTCGTCCGTCGCGAACTGTATCGCTACACAACTTCGACGCCCGAACTGCGCGTGAATGAGACCGGCGAAGTCGCCGTCATTGGAGGCGTCCGTCGCCCTTCGCCAGGAGACATTCCCGCCCCGGGAACCAACCGTCCTCCGGCCAAAGTTACGACCGCAGCCCTGAAGCCGGAAGAGAATGCCAAGCCGCTCACAGAACCAACGCCTGACCGCAAACCCTGAAGCAGGACGCCGCTGGCTGCTGCTCGTGGGCTTCTGGCTGGCTTGGTGCCTGAACGCCGCGCCCGAGGTGCTGACGTTGCGGAACGGCGACCGCCTGACCGGTGAGGTGAAGTCCGAATCTGCCGAACGGCTAACGCTGAAAACCCCGTTCGCCGGCACGATCAAGATTCCCAAATCGGAAATCGCCAAACGTGAGCCAGTGGCGCCACCGGTCGCCGTGACTCCAGCAGCGCCTCCGACTTCCCCCGCCGCCTCGCCCAACCCCTCGCCGGCGCCCGCTCCTTCAAGCCCGGCCAAGGCCATTGCCATTGCTGGCACCACCAATTCGCCGGTCGCCGCCTTGGGTTCCTTGGCGCGATCCTGGCTACCGCAGTGGCTCGTGCCCTACACGACCAACTGGCACGGCAGCGTCCAGCTCGGCATGGATCTCGGCATGGGCACGGCGGACCGGCAAACCTTCTACGGCAACGCCTATGCGAACCATTCCTTCAATCGGGTGCGCAACAACGCGGAATACCATGTCGCCTATGGCACCCTGAACGGCCGGCAATCGGCGAACCGCATGAACGGCCGGATCAAGACCGACTACGACTTCGGCACGAAACGCCGGACCTACATCTACAACACCGGCGGCATCGGCTATGACGAAATCCGGCGGGTGGACATGGAGTTCGACGAGGGCGTGGGGCTGGGTTACAAACTGATCCAACGGCCCAAGTTCAACGTGAACGGCGAGCTGGGCGGACAGTATCAGAACATCAACTTCATCACGGCCGACGACCGCTCCTACCTGTCGATCCGCGTCGCCGAGAGCCTTTCCTGGCAGGCGTCGGAAAAACTCCGCTTCGACCAACGCCTCACCTTCCTCCCGAACGTGGAAGACTTCACCGACTACCGGGTCCGCTTCGAACTCAGTGCGAGCTATCCGCTGTTCAAACGGGTCACCATCTCGTTCAACGCGATCGAGCTCTACGACTCCGCTCCACCTCCGGGCGTGGACCAGAACGACCTGACGCTGCAATCGAGCGTCGGGATCAACTTCTAGCCGGCCGGCCACTCTGGCTTAGCCGAGGAACTTTCCCGGATTCAGGATGCCGCGCGGATCCAGCGCCGACTTGATCGTCCGGTGCAGCGCATCCGCCGCCGGCGACACCGCCAACGGCCACCAGGGTTGCTTCGCGAGCCCGATGCCGTGCTCGCCCGTCACGACGCCGCCCAGCTTCACGACGCCCTGGAACAGTTCGTCGAGACACGCCTCGCTGCGGTCCTTCTGGGCGGGATCGCGGTCATCGCGCATCACGTTGACGTGGATGTTGCCGTCGCCCGCGTGGCCGAAGCACGCGATGGGGATCCTGTGTTTTCGCTGAAGCGCCGCCGTGAACCGGAACAGCGCCTCCAACTGCCCGCGCGGCACCACGATGTCCTCGTTGAGCTTGGTAAGGCCAGTGTCCCGCAGCGAATAGCTGAACTCGCGGCGCAGGCCCCAGAAGCGCTCGACGCCGGCGTGGCCCAACCCGCGGCGCACGAATTTCGGCTCGGCCGACCGGACGGCTTTTTCCAGGTCCCGCAGCTCGCGGCGAACACTGGCTTCCTGGCCGTCCAACTCCACGATCATGTGCGCGCCACACCCAACCAGTTCGCGGGAGCCGGTCCGCTTCACGGCCGCCTTCAGGGTGAATTCATCGGCCAATTCCAGCGCGGCCGGCAGAAAGCCCGCCGCGAAGATCGCGCGCAACGCCTTCGCCGCCGCGCGCATGTTCCCGAAGCCCACCCCAAGGCAGGCGCGGAAAGGCGGCAGCGGAATCAGCTTCAGCGTCGCCTCGGTCACGACACCCAGCATGCCTTCGCTGCCGACGAACAGGCGGTGCAGATCGAAGCCGGTCTTGTTCTTGTGAGTCCGGCTGCCGAGGCGGACGAGCGTGCCATCGGCCAAGGCGACTTGGAGGCCCAGCACGTAGTCCCGGGTGACGCCATACTTAAGGCACCGAGGGCCGCCCGCATTGGTGGCGATGTTTCCGCCCAGCGAACAATCGGCCCGGCTCGCCGGGTCCGGCGGATAATAGAGGCCGCGCTTCTCGACCTCCGCCTGGAGCTTCGCCGTAATGACGCCCGGCTGGACCACCGCCACAAAATCGTCCCGGGCAATCTCCACGATGCGATTGAGGCGCGCCAACGACAGCGCGATGCCACCGTGCACCGGCACGCAGCCGCCGACGTAGCCATGGCCGGCACCCCGCGGGGTGACCGGAATCCCGGCTCGGTGGGCGAAGGCGAGCATGCGTGACACCGAAGCCGCCGACCGCGGCAAGGCGACCACCTCCGGCGGAGAACTGGCGAACCACTTGTCGCCCGAGTGCGCGGCGATGTCCGCCGCTTCCACGGTCAGTTCATCCGCTTCCAGTTGCCGGGCCAACGGGCGAAACTTCGCCGGCAGTTTCATTCGGCAGGCTCCGTGGCTTCGAGGTCCTTCACCAAGGCCCGCGCCCGCTCGACCTGATCCTCGGGAACCTGCAGCCGGATGCCGCCCACGCCCCAAACCCCGCCGTCAAAGCCGAGCGCCGCGTCCACGCCACTGCGCAGGACATTGAAGCCTGCGGCCTCCAGACGGCCCGCAATGAGGTCAGCCTGGGCGAGGTTGAGATACTTTCCGACCGTGACGAAATCCATGCCGCGACGCTCCGGCAACTCGGTGGCCGGTGCAACTCTGCCGTTGCCCGGAACCGGTCGCTCAATGCCCGTCGGGAAGCGAACGGGCGCCGCGGGAAACCCTGTAACCGGCACCGGCCGGGCGGCGTTACGAGTGGTGTTGACGGTGCAACATCGAATCAAGAAGACATGAAAACCAATCTACTCGTTCTCGCTCTGCTCGCCGCGCTGCCCCTGGCCAACGCCCAGGAAAAGCTGCCCAAGGAGGAAGCCCTGACCTATGCCAAATGGGTGGGGGCCGATGCCAAACAACTCAACGGCACGCCCATCGCCACCGAGGTGGACCTCCAGCAACCCGTCGCGGTGAAGGAGGAACCCTACGGCGGCATGGTGCTGCCGCAGAAGGACCTCAAGGCTGAGTCCCTCGCCAAGGCAAGCGACACCGCGGTGCCCATCGGCCAGCTCTGGCTACTCAAGCTGACGCCAATGCAGGACGGCTCCGGCATTTCTCAGGATCGGCTTCGCCTTGCTACGGTCCAGGCCGACGGGGAGCAGATCACCGCCCCCCAATGTGCCCTGGCCGTGAAGCGAAACGCGACCGGCAACCTGGAGTTGCAGGTCTACGGAAAATCCAAGGAACCGGTGCTGACCGCCGCCCTCAAACCCATCGAGGCCAAGCAATCCTCGCCCTTGGATCTCGACGCCGAGCGCGACGGTGATGCCGGCAGGCTGACGCTCAGGATTCTCGGCAAATACCAAGCGTCGTTCTCCGTCACGGAGCTGGAGCTGTAAGCCAACAGGGTGACTTTCACCGACGGCCCGGCAGTCCGCCGGGTCGTCGTCGTTTTGGCCTGGTTCGGTATCCCGAATCCTACTTCAGGGCGACCGAGATGGTGTTCGCCGCCGACCACAGTTCCCGTCCGTCCGGGCCACGATACCGGGCCGTAACCGTGACCACGTTGCCGCGCGGCCGGTTGCCTTCCCAGCGAAGGGCCAGTTGGTAGCCAACCCCCAGCGAGGTCTCCGCCGCCAACGGCTTCAGGTCCTTGGCATCTAGCGTCCAGACCTTGCGGGCCGTTGCGCCGCGCACGCTCCCGCCGTCCACGGATCCGTCGAACATCAGGACTTCCAGCACGCCCTGCCGGATTTCCACACCGCGCGCCACGGTCGGCCCGCTCGCGTAGATGCGCACTCCAATGCCGTCCGGACCCGGCGCACCATCCAAGTTCAGCGCCACGGGCACTCCGAATAAATGCACCTCGGAGATTGCGCCCGAGCCTCGGCCGCCGCCGTGGGCGCAGCCGGAAACCACGGCCAACGCCACGAACAACAACAACCCCGGCCAACCCATCCCTCGCCCGCGATTGATCACAGGGAACCTGCTTTGGTCTTCGGGATGGACCGCTCGCGCCACGAGGGCCGGTTGGTCTGGTAGAGCGGATCCAGCAGGTTGCGCTGCAATTCGCCCTGCTTCATCAGCGGCTTGAAGTTGGTCGCATCCAGTTCGCGCCGCAGCACCTCGTCGGGATCGCTCAGCTTCACCTTGGACTGGTAGTTTTCCATGACGACCGGGGTCATCATGATGAGCAGCTCCTTGCGGTCACGCTTGGTGGTGCTGGTGCGGAACAGCGCGCCAAGGTAGGGAATCTCGCCCAGCACCGGCATCTTCTTCACCCGCTTGTCGTCGGTGCTCGCGATCAGGCCGCCGATGATGATGGTCTGGCCGCTCTGGGCACTGACGGTGGTGCTCGCCTTGCGCTGGTTAATGATGGGCACCGAGGAACCTTTGTTGACCTCGACGGTCGAGGTGCTGATTGAGCTGTTGGTCGTGCCGATCTCCATCTTGACGAAGCCATCCGGGCTGATTTTTGGGGTCACGGTCAGGTTGACGCCCACGTCCTCGTAGCGGAACTGGGTGGTCAGGTTGTTCTGCGCATCCAGGCGGCTCTGGTCCACCAAGGGCACGCGTTGGCCGATGTTGATCGTGGCGGGCTTGTTGTCGGCAGTGACGATCTGCGGGCGGCTGAGCACCTCGAGGCGCCCCTGCTGCTTAAGGGCGCGGAGCAGGAAGCTGAAGTCGCTGCCGGTGACGGCGCTGGAGAAGCCGCCGAAGCTCTTCAGCGAATCCGCGACCCCGAAGTCGGTGCCGATGCCGTAGGCGACATCGCCCTTGCTGCCCGCGTGGCTCCACTCGACGCCGAGGTCGGTGGCGTTGTCCAGCGTGACTTCGGCCAGCAGCACCTGAATCAGGACCTGAGGCTGGGCCTGGTCGAGCTCGTCGATGAGCCGGCGCACCTGCTCGAAGTAACGGTGGTTCGCCGAGAGCAGCAGCGTGTTGCTGGTCGTTTCCGCCACCACGGCCACTTCCTGGTCCATCATCCGCTGCGCCGCCGCCGCTGCGTCTACCCCGAGGGCGGCGACGAGCTTCTGGCGTTCCTGGTCGAGGAACGACCGGATGGCCTGGGCGACATCCACGGCCTGGGAATTCTTCAGCCGGATGACCTCGGAATTGCGCTCGTGGGCCGTGCTGGAATCGAGGGTCTCGATCAGTTGGGAAACCAAGGTGACGTAATGGTCGGTGCCACCGACCAGCAGGCTGTTGGTCCGGGGATCCACCGTCACCGACAGGGCCGTCTGCTCGGCAGTGCCCACCGTGGCGGACGCCAAGGACTCCTCGGTGGAGCCCGCGTCCGCCGAGACGTTGCGCACCAAGGTGTATTGAACCGACCGCTGGCCGGCCGCCGAACCGCCAGTGGGCGTCATGCGGAACATCTGGGTCAGCATATCGGCCATCTGTCGCGCGTCGGCATTCTGCAGGGAGAACACCTTGATCTTGGCGATCTGCGGTGAGCTGGCGTCGAGCCGAGTGATGATCTGTTCCAGGAGGCCCATGTAGTCCACCGGGCCGGAAACGATCAGCGAGTTCATGCGCGGGTCCGGCGTGATGAGCACGGACTCCTTCAACGCCGCCGTGACCAGTTCCTGGCCCAAGTCGGTGCGGGTGATGAACTGCAGGACGGACTGTGCGTTCGGGCTCTGCTCGTTCAGCGGCACCGGCTTCGTGTTGAGCGCCGTGTTCAGGATCGCGGAGAGCGCGTCGGCCCGAGCGAACTGCAACGGAAACACCTTGATTTCGCTGACCTTGGCCACTTGGTCGGTGTCGAGCTTCTGGACTAGCTCACCGATACGCTTGGCGTCGGTCTCACCGCAGGAGACGACGATGGCGTTGATGCGTTCGTCGGCGCTCACGGTGATCGGCAGCACCTGGTTGGGGAGGTTCTCCCGGAAGAGCCCCTGCACGGTCGTCGCCACCCGGCGGGCGTCGGCCTTGGCCAGCGGAAAGACGTGGATGGCGATGCCGGTTTCGGTGGGATCGCTGTCGAGCTTCTCGATCAGGGAGGCGACCGTGCTTAGATCCTCCACCGTTGCGCCCACCAGCAAGGCGTTCACCCACTGGTCGGGAATGATGGTGATGGGATCCACGGGTTCGCCCCGGACCTTCGGCGGC
>JBEISV010000421.1:0-4330 GCA_040375265.1 Verrucomicrobiales bacterium | reverse complement strand
GTCAACGCGGTGACCGCCGGCCGCCGGCCGTATTCCTTTTCCCACAGTTCCGCGACTCGCCGGGCGTAACGCCGCAGGTAGAACGGCTGGAGGCTGACGTGCAGGAACTTCGACTGCGGCAGATCCCGCAGGCAGTTCCACAGGATGACCGGCGGCACTTCGGGGCGGGCAAGATCGTCGGTGATGGCCCGCAAGGGCAGCAGGTCCTTGGCTTCCGGCCCGAGGTTCCCGAAATGAAGAACTGGAGTGTTACCATCGGCCGGTTCCTCCCGCAGGTTGCGCCCCGCCCCTTGGCCCGGCGGATTCTTCCACGCCGCCGCGAGCAGGCGCGCCGGCTGCGCGGGTGCGGTTTGCAGCAGGGCCGGGTCTTCAATCACCAAGAACGGGGCGATGCCGGTAGGTTCCCCTTCGAGGGCAAACGGCCGCATGGCCCGGAGATAGGGGGACAGGGCCCCGGTTTGGTCGCGGTTGCGGAATGTGCCGAACAACGCCCGCACCGTCGCCCGGCGCTGTGCGTCACCGGCCGGATCCGAGCCGGGAACCTCCAGTTGCCGGGCCAGCACCGCCACCTGCTTCGCCTCGGCCGCCTCGGCCGCCATGCCGCCGCCCCGCAGGCCGTCGGCCACCGCGTCGAGGATCTGGAACAGGGTTACGGTGCGCCGGACCGAGGCTGGTTGGCGGCCATGGAGCTGCTGCCACAGCACCCGGACCCGTTCGCGGGCCTCCGCTTCGTTGCGGGGCGGATTGGGACCGGCGAGCGGGTTGTAGATGATCCGGGCGCCGACCACCGCTTCCAGCGTGGGCACCAATTCGGGCATCCGAGTCCAGTCGATCTGGCCCGGCCGGACCTGCCGGTGGATGACCCGGTCACCGTGCCAATCCGGCCAGTGAATCAGGCTGGTTTTGGTGCCTTCTCGGGAAATGACCTTGGCGTCGCGGACAAACAGGCTGAGGCCGTCCGAATCGTGTTCGTCGGACTTGAGCCGCCAACTGAAACGCAGGCCTTCGTAAGTGGCCCGGGCGTCACCGGGGATGAAGTAGTGCCGCAGCGGGAACAGGGACTGCCAAACCATCCAGACCACGACAAACGGGGCCACAGCCCGGCCCAGAGGCAGGCGGTTCCGGGTGGCCGGATCGACCTTCGTCGGCGGCAATTTCCAGCCGAGGGCGGCCCCGACGCCCGGCAGGAGCAGGATGCCGGCGGTGAACCAGCCCCAGTCCGGCTTCACGAACCGCGGCCGCCGAAGCCAGCGCGCCACACGTTCCGGCCAGTCCGCTTCGAGGAAGATCAGCGCGGTCGTGAACCCGACGAGCGGGAACCAGTCGATGTTGTCGTAGAGTAGGAACCGGTTCGTCGTATGAAACATCCCCATCATGAGGATGCCCATGATCCGGAACCGCGGCAGCAGCAGCAGAAAGCCGATCACCAGGTCGAAGATCAGGCCGATGTAGGAAATGAGGAAGGCGAACGCCGTGTGGTGCAGGATGCCCGTGATGAAATCCAACTGACCGGCACTCAGGTAAGCCTTGTATGGCTCCAGCATGTGCGCGTCATGGAACCGCCAGCGCAACGGCACCGCGTCCAGCATCCAGTCGGCGCTGATCTTGGCGACGCCGCCGTAGAAATACATCACCACCAGCTGCCCGCGGAGCAGCACCAGCGTCCAGAACGGGACCGTGTCCGGCCCTTTGCCCCGGCCCTTCCGCAGGGCGTCTAGGCTGAACCGCCGGGCGGCCGGCATCCACACCAGGAGGAAGGCGACGAGCAGCTCAATGTAGTAGTGGCTTTGCCAGTAGGTGCGCGTGGATTCGACCGCAAACAGGTAACCCCAGGTCAGGAACACGCCGGCCGCGGCCACCCGGTAGAACAGTCCGGCCGCCATCAGGAGACCGCAGATTCCCAGAACCCAGACCAACGCGTGCATCGCGCCCGCCGGCAGCATCGGCAGCCAGCCGAAACCTTCATACGGAAAGTGGAACTGGAGATCGGCGCCCGTGTAGTAGGTCTCCAACGGAACGGTTCCGCTGGTGATCTGCGAGAGCCGGACCAACGACCGGGCCTCCAGCGCCATGACCAGCCCGAAGGCGATGCGCAAGGCCGCCAACGACGCACCGCTCACCGGCGTGGCCAGCCAGGCCTTGAATCGATCCCACCGATTGGCCGATGGCCCTGACTCGGCCAGGACTTCGGGGACGGCCGGCTCGGGGCTCGGCCGGGATGACTGCGCGGACTTCTTTTGGTTCTTCATCTCGAGTCGCCGCGGCCACCGGGCTGCGGACGCTGCTTCGTGGAGTGCTGGGGCCTACGGTAACGGTCGCGGGACGCACCGGTCCAAAACAAAACCGGCAGCACCGAAGACGGCGGCCGACGCGCACCCGCGGACATCGCCCCGGGCTCGCCGGCCGGCCTGAAATGGGTTTCACTGCGGCCATGCAATCGCGTCGTCTGATCGAAGTGTGCGTTGATTCCGTGGACTCGGCCTTGGCGGCCGCCCGCGGCGGGGCCGACCGGCTGGAGCTGTGCGCCGCGCTGGGCGAGGGCGGACTGACGCCGACCGCCGGGCTGATGGAAGTGGTGCGGCAGAAGGTTTCCCTGCCCATCGCCGCGATGATTCGGTCGCGGGCCGGTGACTTCTGCTACGACGCGGATGAGTTTGAGGTCATGCGCCGGGACCTGGCGCTGCTGAAGCGCCTCGGCGCCGACATGGTCGTGTTCGGCATCCTCGCGCCCGACGGTTCGGTGGACCGCGTCCGGGCGGCGCAACTGATCGCCGAAGCCCGGCCACTGCCGGTCACGTTCCACCGGGCCTTCGACGTTGCCGCGGATGCGCGGGCGGCCCTCGAAACGCTGGTGGAGCTCGGCGTGGAACGGGTGCTCACCTCGGGCCAGGAAAAGTCCGTGCTCGAAGGCTTGGAGCTGATCACGGAACTCGTCCGCGTCGCCGGCGACCGGATCATCGTCGTGCCCGGCGGCGGCATCACCGAACGCAACCTGCCGCGCATCCTGCGCGACTGCGGGGCGAAGGAATTTCACGTCTCCGCGAGCGCCACCCGGGACAGCCGGATGGCGCATCGCAACACCCGCGTGCCGATGGGCCGCGTGCTGGCGGCCTCTGAGTTCTCCGTTTCGGTGGCGGACGCCAGCCGCGTGCAGAAGTTTCGCGGATTGGCTGACGACCTTCCCGCATAGGTCTGGCCGGACGGGCGCACCGACGCCCGCAGTGCGAAGCCAGGTTCAGGAAAACAGATCCAACTGCGGCGGCGGGGCGAGTTCCTTGAGTTTCTCGCGTTCGGCGCGGTGACGGCGCCCCTTGGCGGGTTCGGGCTTGGGTTCGGCGGCTTCGGCTTGGCCGCCGAGGACGTGTTGTAGGTTCAGCTCCGCCTCTTCCAGCACACGCAGGATGTCCTTGGCGCGATCAATCACCGGCTTGGGCACGCCGGCGAGCCGCGCCACCTGGATGCCATGACTCTTGTCGGTCGCGCCAGGGTGGACCTTGCGCAGGAAGATGAGCTGATCGTTCCACTCACGGACGGCGACGTGGTAGTTGCGGACCCGGGCCAGTGCGGGAGTGCCGGGTGGCGCGTGATGGGAGGGAGCTTCGTCGCCGGAACTTTGAACCTTGAACTCTGAACCCTGAACTTCGAGCGGAGTGGAGCCGAGTTCCGTCAGCTCGTGGTAGTGCGTCGCGAAGAGCGTCTTGGCCCCGACCTGATGGTGCAGGTGCTCGACGATGCTCCAAGCGAGGCTCAGGCCGTCAAAGGTGCTCGTGCCGCGGCCGATCTCGTCGAGGATCACCAGGCTGCGGCGCGTGGCGTTGTTGAGGATGTTGGCCGTCTCGCTCATCTCGACCATGAACGTGCTCTGGCCCCGCGCGAGGTCGTCGCTGGCGCCAATGCGCGTGAAGATGCGGTTGAGCAAATCCACCCGCGCCGACGCGGCGGGCAGGAAGCCGCCGGTATGGGCTACCAAAGCCAGCAATGCGACCTGCCGGATGTAGGTGCTCTTGCCGGCCATGTTGGGCCCGGTGATCAGCGCGATCTGCTCCCGCACGAGGTCCAGCCGCGTGTCGTTGGGCACGAAGCGCTCCTCGGTCTTCGTTTGTTCCAGCACGGGATGCCGGCCGTTCCGAATTTCCAACACGCCTTCATCCCCAACGGCGGGACGGGTCCAGTCATGCAGCCGCGCGGATTCGGCGAAGGCACCGAGCACGTCCAACTGCGCGAGCGCGGACGCGGTTTGCTGGATGGGCTTCAACTGGGCGAGGACGGCTTCGCGGACCTTGAGGAAGAGGTCGTATTCCAGCTTCGTCGCCCGTTCCTCGGCCCCGAG
>JBEISV010000475.1:0-3784 GCA_040375265.1 Verrucomicrobiales bacterium | reverse complement strand
GCCGGCCGCTCCAGTTCGTAAACGTCATCAATGCCGTCGCCGTCGGTGTCCTCGGCTTGGTCCCGCGGCACTTCGCGCACCCTATAGAAGCCGGTGCTCGCCGGGGCATTGGTGTCGGCGAAGGAGATTTCGCCGGCCGCACCCAGTTGTGCCGCGACGGACGCGTTCAAGCTAGGGAGGGTTGCTGTCCGCTGGAGCAGGTAATAGGCGTTGGTTTGGGTCGCGACGCGCAGGCGCACGGTGCCGTCGGCTTCACGCCGGATGTCGGCGATCCGCAGTTGGGCCAGCGCCCGGAATTCCACCCCGAGGAGGAGGATGGCCAGGCAGAACCAAGGGAAACGTTTGGGCCGAATCATGACTTGCACCCTCTACAGCGCGCCCGACGGGGGAGCATTGCCAACTAATTCTGAAAATGTTTGTTCCTCGGCGGTATCGGCACCGGCAAGAGCGCCCTCGGATTCTGGAAGCGTTACCACAGTCGCGGCAAGTCGGGATCAGGATCGACGCCTTCCAGATGGTCGAAAGACCGGAGTCCGCCGCCGCGATGGCGTGGGACTTCGGCAACTTCGGCGCGCCTGCCTCCGGGCAGTGGCGCCGGTTCTCTTCGGCGAATGGTTGGGAAATGGGGCTTGTTTTTTGGGCCTTCGCCCGAACTATCCGGCGCACTTTTATGAGTTTACCGACGTCGCCTACGACGCCATCCGCCGCCCCGGGGCCCGCGCCCGAGCAGGATGGTCCCCAAGTTGACCTGCTGACCTGGCTTGAATTGAACCGCAAGCCGCTGCTGATCGGCGTGGCCGTCGTCTGTGTGGTCGTGATCGCCACGATGGTGGTGCGCCACAACCAGCAGCAGGCCGAAGTCGCCGCCAACACGGCGCTGCTGGAGCTCACGCCGCCCACCCGCGGCACCGATGCCGCGACGCCGCCGAAGGCCGCCGATCTGCTGAAGCTGGCCGACGACAACGCCGGCCGGGCCGCCGCCGGCCGGGCGCGTTTCCTAGCCGCGGGCCGGCTCTACGCCGAAGGCAAGTATGCCGAGGCGCGCGCCCAGTTCGAGCAGGTGGAACGCGATGCGCCGGAAGGCTTTTTTGCCAGCACGTCCGCGTTGGGTATCGCCGCCTCGCTGGACGCCGAGAACAAGACCGCAGACGCGATGGCGTCCTATCAGCGGGTGATCACGGCGTTCAAGGATGAGCCTGCCGCCGCCCACGCCAAGCTGGCCAAGGCCCGCCTCCACGAGGCCGCGGGACAGCTGAAGGAAGCGTTGGCCCTCTATGACGAGATCGGCAAGAGCCAGTCCAGCATGGTGGCGTTGCAGAGCGCGATGATGGCGCGTTCGCAGTTGCTGACGGCCCATCCCGAGCTCGACAAGCCCGCGGTGCTGACCAACGCCGTGAACGTCCTGACGCCCCCGGCGGCCAAGTAACTTTTGCTTTTCTGCGCCCGCGGTCTTTCCTGACCGCGGGCGTGTTGCATTTTGAACCTATGAAACTTGCGATCATCGGGACTGGCTACGTTGGGTTGGTGACGGGGGCGTGTTTTGCCGAGGTGGGGCACACGGTCTATTGCGTGGACAACAACGCGGAGAAGGTGGCACTGCTCCAAGCGGGCGGCATCCCGATCTACGAGCCGGGACTGGAAGAGTTGGTGAAGCGCAACGTCGCCGCCGGCCGCTTGCACTTCACGGCCTCCACCGAGGAGGGCGTGGCCAAGTCCGAGGTCATCTTCATCGCCGTGCCCACGCCGCCGCAGAACGACGGCTCGGTGGACCTGAGCTACATCGAGGGCGTCGCCCGCGAGATCGCCGCCAGCCTGACCGGATACCGTATCATCGTGGACAAGAGCACGGTGCCGGTGAAGACCGCCGAGAAGGTGGCCGAGACCATCCGCCGCTACGCCAAGACGAAGGTCGAGTTCGACGTGGTCAGCAATCCCGAGTTCCTGCGCGAGGGCTTCGCGGTGGACGACCTGATGAAGCCCGACCGCGTCGTCATCGGCGTGGCCAGCCAGCGGCCCGTGGCGGCGATGCGGGATGTTTACACACCCTTCAACGCGCCGATCATCGTCACCGACACGAACTCGGCGGAACTCATCAAGCACGCGGCGAACTCCTTCCTCGCGCTCAAGATCAGCTACGCCAACGCCCTGTCCGCCATCTGCGAGGCCAGCGGCGCCAACGTGCAGGAAGTCACCCGAGGCATGGGGCTCGACGCCCGCATTGGCACCCGCTTCCTGAACGCCGGCCTGGGTTTCGGCGGCTCCTGCTTCCCGAAGGACCTTTCGGCCTTCATCCACATCAGCGAGCAGCTCGGCTACGACTTCCGGTTGCTGAAGGAAGTCCAGCGCATCAACTCCGAGCAGATGACGCGGTTCGTGAAGAAGATCACCGACACGCTCTGGGTGCTGCGGGACAAGCGCATTGGCGTGCTGGGCCTGGCCTTCAAGCAGAACACAGACGACGTCCGCCAGTCGCCGGCGATCGACCTGTGCCAGCGGCTGCTCAAGGACGGCGCGAAGCTGCGTGTCTTCGACCCGGAGGCGATGGGCAAAGCCCGGGCAATCCTGCCGGCGTCGGAGCAGTTTGCCTACGTGGACGACATGAACGCCGTGGCCGAGGGCTGCGACGCGCTGGTGATCGCGACGGAATGGCCGCAGTTCACGAAGCTGGACCTGCCACGCATCCGCAAGGCGATGGCCACCCCGATCGTCTTCGACGGCCGCAATCTCCTCGACCCCGCCGAGATGGAACACCTCGGCTTCATCTACAAGTCCGTCGGCCGGTGAAACCGCCGGTCATCGAAGTCTCCGCCGGCCTCGTATTTCGCGATGGTCGGTTGCTGATCACGCAGCGCCCCGCGGGTTCGCACCTCGCCGGGCTCTGGGAATTTCCCGGCGGCAAACGGGAGCCGGGCGAAACGTGGGAGGGGTGCTTGGAACGTGAGCTGACCGAGGAACTCGGCGTCCGGGTTTCCGTCGGTCGGTTGTTCGAGGAGGTGGTCCACGATTATCCCGGCAAGCGGGTGCACCTCCGCTTCTTTGTCTGCGGGTTGGTGGCGGGCGAGCCGGCGCCCATCGGTTGCGCCGCGGTGGCGTGGGTCACGGCCGGCGAATTGGGCCGCTACGAATTCCCGCCGGCCGACGCCCATTTGCTCGTCGCGCTGCCGGCCGCGAGTGAGTTCTCCGAGAAAAGGTTTTGACACTCCGGCGCCGGTTGCGAATTGTCCGCCCCGCTTTTGGGCTCGGGGTCGTAGCTCAGTTGGTAGAGCACCACAATGGCATTGTGGGGGTCAGGGGTTCGAATCCCCTCGGCTCCACCAAGCCCAAAAGATGAAAGCCCGCGGCCGTCTTCTGACGCCGCGGGTTTTTTTGCGCCCCGATTTCCCGCGGGTGAGGCCAAAACCCTTTTGCCTTCGTGACGCCCCTTCCTAATCTCGCGCCCATGTCCAAACCGGCACTAGGTCGGGGTCTCGGCGCGCTGCTTTCGGGCGGCGGCGTCAAGGCAGCCCCGTCCTCCGCTCCGTCCGCACCCGCGGCGCCTCCTCCGCCGGCGGGTGCCTCGGTGCGGCGCGTGCCATTGGGCCAGATCAAGCCCAGCCCGCTCCAGCCGCGGAAAGACTTCACGCCGGAAGCGCTCCAGGAGCTGTCCGATTCCATCCGCGAACAGGGCATCGTCCAGCCGCTGATCGTCCGTCTGGTCAATGGCGCCTACGAGCTGATCGCCGGGGAACGCCGTTGGCGCGCCGCGCAATTGGCCGGCCTAACCGAGGCGCCCATCGTCGAACGG
>JBEISV010000109.1:0-11565 GCA_040375265.1 Verrucomicrobiales bacterium | reverse complement strand
CTTCTACGACAAGGAGTGGCGCTGGCTGGAAACCACCGACCGGAACTGGCCGCACATGACGCCGATCCAGGGCGACTGGACGATCAGCTCCATCGGCCTGCCGCCGGAAGTGCTCCGGAAGATCTACTTCGACAACGCGCGGCGGTTGCTCGTCCGGTCGCTGCCCTTCACCACGCTGAAGGCGAAGCGGATTGCGCGCGACTTCAAGCCCGACGGCCGGCTCCAGGCCAAGGCGTGGGCGCAGGCCGTGCCGTTCCACCTAGAGCAGCAGGCGCAGGACGGCCGGGTGCGGACAGAAATCAGCACGACCTGCCGCGCGCTCTGGTCGGCGAAGTTCCTCTACCTCGCCTTTGAATGCCCGTTCACCTCACTGAACGATTTCGGCGCGCCCATGAAGGGCGAGCGGGTGGTGAAGGACGCCTCGCTCTGGGACAAGGACGTGGTGGAATTCTTCTGCGCGCCCGATCCCGCGAAGCTGACCCACTACACGGAATACGAGTGGGCGCCGAACAACGAGGCGCTGGACCTGCGGATTCGCCGGCCCGACTTCGACTTCGGCTGGAGCAGCGGCATGGAATGGCAGGTGCGGGTGGACGCGAAGCGGAAGGTGTGGACCTGCGAGGTGCGGATTCCGCTCACGGCGCTCGACGATAAACCGCCCGTGGCCGGCACGCGCTGGCGGGCGAACCTCTACCGCATCGACCGGACCCACCAAGCGTTCCTCGCCTCGAATCCGGTCCTGAACGGCAACTTCCACACGCCGGACCGCTTCGGCTGGCTGGAATTCACGGAGTAGGGGCCGCGGGGAGCAAGGAGCAGGGAGCGAAGTGCGGCGAAGGCAGGCGCGACATTAGTCACCGTCGGTCGGTTTAGCTCCGCTTGCCGGACCGGTATTCGCTCGCGGTGACGCCCACCTGCCGCTTGAACGCCACGCTCAGGTATTCCACGTGCTTGAAGCCGGTGCGGTCCGCAATGATGGCCAGTGACAGGTCGGTCTCGGACAGCAGCCGTTTCACCCGGTCCAGCTTCACGGCCATGATCTGCTCGTGCGGCGAACGGCCGAGCAGCTTCTGGAACCGCGTCTCCAGCACCCGCCGGGAAAGTGGCACCTGCTTCACCAGGTCAGCGACGGTGATGCCGTTGCAGGCGTGCTCGCGGATGAACCGCACAGCGGTCGAGATGTGCCGGTCGGCCACCGCCACGACGTCGGTGCTCTGCCGGGTGGCGACGCCGAGCGGGACGAACAGCCGGCCTTCGCCGCGGATCTTTTCGCCGCGCATCATCCGGTCGAGCAGCGAGGCGGCCTCGTAGCCGGTGCGGCGCACGTCGGGGATGACGCTGGAGAGCGGCGGGTCGGCGAGGTCGCAGAGCAGCTCGTCGTTGTCCACGCCGAGCACCGCGACCTGGTCAGGCACGGCGACTTCCAGGCGGCGGCAGGCCTCGAGCACCTGCACGCCTCGGATGTCGTAGCCGGCGAACACTCCGAGGGGTTTGGGCAGCGACTTGAGCCAGCGCATGAGCGCGGCGAGTTCGCCTTCCCAGTCGGCGTCCTCCCCGGCGCGGACGGAACCGGCCACGCTCGCGAAGTCCCAGCAGCGCAGCCCGTGCTTGGTCAGGTGCTCGGCAAAGGCGTCATGCCGCCAGCGCGACCACTTGAAGCGGTCGTCGCCCACGTAGGCGAATTCGCTGAAGCCGCGTTCGCGCAGGTGCTCCGCCGCGGTGTGGGCGATGGCCCGGTCGTCGGTTTCCAGCCACGGGAGGTCCGGCAACAGGCGGGCCGCGCTGACGTCCACCGCGGGCAGGCGGGCGGAGGCCACGGCCTTGGCAATCGCCGGGGTCTCGATACGGGCGATGATGCCGTCGCCTTTCCAGCCCTTGAGCCAGGCCGGCGGTTCGGCGCCCCGGCCGGCCTCGGCGAGGAAGATGGTCCATGGCCCGTGGTGCCGCAGCCATTCGCGGACGCCGTGGAGCAATTCCCGGGCGTAGGCATTCGACGTCTCGATCAGCAGGGCGACTTTCGGCGGGCGCGTCATGGGAACGCGGCACCTTGGCGGTGGCTTTCCGAAAAGCTCAAAGCCCAAATCGCCATCCGGCCGAAACGACGGTCCGGTCCGTCAAACGGATCCAAGTCACGGGCCTCAGAGCCGGTAGCGGGACTGGATGCCCAAGGGCAGGTCCAACCCCCACCAGGCCAGCAGCAGCAGCGACCAGAGGGCGAGGAAACACAGCGCGTAGGGCAGCATCGCGGAGATCAGGGTGCCGATGCCGGCCGGCTTCGCATACCGCTGGCAATAGCTCAGGATGAGCGGGAAATACGGCATCAGCGGCGTGATGATGTCGGTGCTGGAATCGCCTACGCGGTAGGCCGCCTGGGTGAATTCCGGCGCGTAGCCGAGCTGCATCAGCATCGGCACGAGGATGGGGCCGAGCAGCGCCCACTTCGCCGAGGCGGAACCGATGAACAGGTTGACCCCGGTCGAGAGCACGATGATGCCGCCGATGGTCACGCCGCCCGGCAGGTCCAATTCCCGCAGGGTCGCGGCGCCCTTGATCGCCAGCAGCGCGCCGAGGTTGCTCTCGCGGAAGACATACGCGAACTGCGCCGCGCAGAACGCCATCACCAGGTAGTAGCCCATCGTGTTCATCGACCTGGCGATGCCCTGGATGATGTCGCGGTGGTTCTTCACCGTGCCGGCGACGTAACCGTGGATGATGCCCGGAACAAGGAACGCCAGCGCGATCAGGACCACCAGGGCCTCCATGAGCGGCGAACCGGAGCCCGTCAGCGTCCCGTCGGCCGCCCGGAAAGGCGAAGCGGCGGGAACACATGCCAGACCGAAAACCGCGGTGAGCCCGACGAAGCCCGCCAGGCCGGCCAGGAAACCGTGGTGCTCCGCCGGCGTCTGCGGTTCCCACTGCGGACCGGTGCCCGCGGCATCCACGCGCAGGCTGGCCTTTAGCCGAGGCTCGACGACGCAGTCGGTGAGGAACCAGGACACCAGCAGCACCATCACGCTCGCGGCGCTCATGAAATACCAATTGCACAGCGGGTTCACGGTCCGGCCCGGCTCCAGGATCTGCGCCGCCGTCTGGGTGAAGGATTGGATCAGCGGGTCCAGCGCCGAGGGCAGGAATGACGCGCTGAGCGCCCCGCCAACGCCGGCAAACGCGCACGCGATCCCGGCCACGGGATGCCGCCCCGCCGCCGCAAACACCACCCCGCCCAGCGGCACCACCAGCACGAAACCGGTGTCCCCCGCGGAATGGCTTACGATCGCGACCAACGTCAGCATCGGGGTCAGCAGCGACTTCGGCGTGAGCCGGAGCAGGGACTTGATCCCGGCCTGGATGAACCCGGTTTGCTCGGCCAGGCCCACGCCCAGCATCGCGACCAGCACGATTCCCAGCGGCGGGAACTCGGTGAACGTGCGGATCATCCGGGCGAGGAACCGAACCAAGTTCTCTCCCGTCAGCAGGTTCTTCACCACGATCGGCGTCGCCGCCACGACCTGCCCGGCGGCATCCCGCTGGATCGTCCGCGGGTCCGTCTCCGTGAACTGCACCGACGCCAGCGCCGCCGACAGGACGAATGCCAGCAGCAACGCCAGCAGGAAGATGATCGCCGGATCCGGCAACCGGTTTCCGATCCGTTCAATCAGGTCCAGCCCCCGTCGAACCGCCGTCTTGGCGTTGGTGTCAGCCGGACGCACCGGCGAAACTTAGCGAAGGCGCTGCCCGTCGTCAGCGCCGGATTGCGGGAAACTTCCCCGCATGGGGCGCGACACGTGCCAAGACTACGTCCGTCTCCCTCTCTTCCGCCCGTGGCAGAGGAGAGGGCCGGGGAGCGGAGGTGCCCGTCCCGGCACACGGCAGTGCCGGCTTGACGCTGCTGCCCGGACCCCGGAAACCACTCGGCGTCATGCCCCGGCTGCCTTCCGATTTCTATCTCCGCTGGCGGCCATCCGTCCCCGCACCGACGGCTGCCATGGCCGACGGTCCGGCGGGCTTGCCGGAACGTTGGCTCCAGCAGATCTGGCGGCACCAGCGGCTGCGCCGCGACGAACTCCGCGGCCTCGACGGCCGGCCGATCCGTGTGCTGCACCCCGGCTTCTGGAACCGCGGCCCCGGCCCCGACTTCCAGCGCGCGGTCATCCAGTTCGGCACGGACGAACCGCAGGCCGGTGAGGTCGAGATTGATCTAGGCATCGGTGGCTGGCACGGGCACGGCCACGATCGCGACCCGCGCTACGCCGGCGTCATCCTGCACGTGGTCTGGGAAGCCCCCGTCCGCGACCTGCGTCCGCCCGTGTTGGCGCTGGCCCCCTTCCTCGAAGCCCCGCTGGCCGAACTGGCGCCGTGGCTGGCCGAGGAGGCGGAAACCACCCTGCCCGCCAACACCCTTGGCCAATGCTGCGCCCCGCTCGCGGCCGTGGACGCCGCCACGCTCACCGAACTGCTGCATCAGGCCGCGCTCGTCCGGTTGCGGCGCAAGGCCGGTGAATTCGCCCTGCGCGCCCGGAACGCCGGTTGGGAGCGCGCGTTGTGGGAAGGTCTTTTCACCGCCCTCGGCTACCGCCACAACACCTGGCCCATGCGTCGGTTGGCAGAACTCACCGCCGCCGCGCCGCCCGAAGTGGCCGTGGACCCCAGCCGTGATCCATTGCGCTGGGAAGCCCGGCTGCTCGGGCTCGCCGGACTGCTGCCGGGACAACTGCCGCCCGGGGACAATGCCGGCCACGCCCGGACGCTGTGGGACATCTGGTGGCGCGAACAGGACGCTTGGGCCGAGCACGTGCTGCCCAAGGCCACCTGGCAGTTTGCCGGCCTCCGCCCCGCCAACCACCCGCAACGTCGGCTCGCCCTGGCGGCCCGGTGGCTTGCGGCCGGCGATCTCCCTCGGCGCCTTGAGCGCTGGCTGGCCGAAGGTGCGGACAACGATTCCTTCGCGGAACGCCTGCTGGCGGCGCTGGCACCTGCGCCGGAGCCGGACAGTTTCTGGGCGCGCCACTGGACCCTGCGGTCACCCACGCTGCGCCAAGCGCAAACGCTCCTGGGTGCGCCGCGGGTCACCGACCTCGCCTTGAACGTGGTCCTGCCGTGGCTCCACGCGCGGGCTGCGGCGGGTGGCAATGAGACCGTATTGCAGGAAGTGGAACGCCGCCACTTCGCCTGGCCGGCCGGTGAGGACAACACGGTGCTCAAGCTGACCCGCACCCGCCTGTTCGGCGGGAGCACGCGCCGGTTGCCCCGCACCGCGGCCGCACAACAGGGGTTGCTCCAGATTGCGCGCGACTTCTGCGACCGGGCCGATGCGTTGTGCGCCGGCTGCCGCTTCCCGGAACTGGTCCGTGCGCTGCCCGCGCCCTGAAGACCGCTTCAGCGCTCCTGGACCTTCAGCCGGAGAAAGCGCTGGCCCAACTCCGCGGCCGGCACCACGTCGCGGACCAGCAGCGCCGTTTCCCCGTCGGTCACGGTCACCGTTTGCCCGGGGCCGGCCTGCCACGTCAGCAGGTCGCTGCTGAACTCGACCACGTAATCGACGTCCGTGCGGCGATTCCGGCGGGGCACGTCCAAGGCGAGGAAGCCATCCACTTCGGCCAGCTTTGGAAACCGGTCAGCCGGGGCGACCTCGGTTGGGTTCAGGCCGAGCGCATACTTGAGGAGATTGGCGAGCCCATCACCGGCCGGATTGGCCGCGTCGGGTCCAAACGCGGCCCGCCAAGCAGCGACGTCGGGCGGCATTTGCTCGCTGAGCGTGAGCGCCCACGAGACGGATTCCGCCAGCAACCCGGACGGGTCCAGCCGGACGAAGTCCGTCGGATCGCTGACCGTGGCCATCACCGAATGCGAGCCGTTGCCAATGGCTTCCGAGCTGCTTTCGAAGACGGATTCCGTGGCGCCGGGCTGTTCCGCGCCGTCCACGAACCACCGGGTGACCAACGCCGAACCAACCGCGGGTTGCTTCGGGGTCACCTGGAAGCGGAGGACCTCGAAGCCGGTGACGGACCGGTCCTGGTTGGGCGGTTCGCTGGCTTCAATCGGGCTGACCCGTTGGTAGAAATTGAGCACGAACTGCTCGCGGTTCACGGCTCCGATCGGCCGGTTCAGGTTGCGCATCAGCGAGTTGAGGTGCGGTCGATACCAGCCGTTGGTGCGATACATCGAACCCTCGAAGAGGCCGACCACGGTGTCGAACGCGGCGGTTTCCGGCGTCGGCACGGGCGTGGCGGCCGCGATCCAGTGGCGCCATCGGATCCGGTTGCGGTCAGTTTCCGCGGTGGTGTTGGGCATCTCCGTCGGATTGAAGCCGGTGAACTGCAGGTCGTATTCGTCGGCCAGGTTCGCGAAGGAATGGCCCAGCTCATGTTCGACGATTGCGGCGCTTGAACCATTGACCGAGGCGACCGCCAGTGGCCCGCCGGAGCCGCCATACTTGGTGTCGTTCACCAGGATGATGGGCACGTCGTATTCGGGCAGGTGCTGGTTGAGCAGGCCGAAAGTTCGGCTGGAACCGGTGCCGGCCACGGTCAGCAACTGCTCCACCCCGGCGTTGTTGAAGCCCGTGCTGAAGTAGGTGTCGCGCAGCCCGCCGGCCCCGCTGGTGGCGCCGTTGTCGCAGCCGTCCTGGTTGGAGGCGACCTCGATGCGATACACGTTGCAGTAGGAGCGGTATTGGCGCCACGGCTCCCGCGCAAAGAGGAAGTCCACGACCTGCCGCGCGTGGCCGGCGAACTTGGGCAGGCTGGCCTGGGTGTAGCCTTCGGAGAGGAACACGACGTTGATGCGCCGGTTCCGCGGGCCGTTTTCCTCGACGGGAATCAGCGTCGCGGTCTGGGCCCGCGCGACCAACGCGAACGCGAGCAACCCAAACAGTCGGATGGCGAAGTTCATTGGCGGAGCGGGAAAGCGGCCAACAAGGTGCCGGCGGGTTCTTGGTCGAAGGTTGCCGGATCGGTGCCCGCCAACCGATAGACCTTCAGTTCGGCCGCGGTGGCCAATCGCGGCAACCGCACCTGGAAAACCACGGGACCATCGGCCGTCAGCACGGCCGGTTGAGGCTGGCCGGCGGGACCGGTGACGTGGGGGTCAAGCACCACGCAGGTGCGGTCCGGCGGCGGGACCGTCTCCTGCGCCAACACGCGCTGGTCGGCGTCCAGCAGGCGGAAACAGAGCATGCCCGGCGCCCACGCCGCCGGACCCCGGCGCCGCCGCAACTCGCCCCGGAGATCCTCGGCCGCTTCCAATGCCAGCGTGTCACCGGCCAGGACTAGGCGATACGCCCGCTGGCCGGACGCGGGCGGCGCCGCGACGGCGGGGGGCGACGGCGGGATGGGGACGGCTACGGCGGGAGCCACGGCCGGTGCAGTTAGGGCGGCCGGCGGCACCTTGGTCGAGGTGTCACCCCCACCGGTTTGCCCGGCGGGATCCGGCCGCCGGACCCATGGGATCAGAAATCCTATCAGGCACAGGATCAGCAGCCCACGTTGGAATGTTCGCCGCACTTCCGTCGGCGCTACGGGGATTTCCCTGGCCCGTCAAGGATTCAGCCGGAATCCGCCTTCACACCGACGCCGTGCACTTGGGTTTAACGCGCCTCCTGCCAGCGCCAGGCAGAGAGCCCGCCGAGTTCCCGGATGAACAGCTCACCCGGCACGACGGCCAAGTGCGCCCAAGTGTCCTGTTCGCTGACCTTGCGCCGGTCGATGACGTCGAACTTGGCCGGATTCGCCCGCAACAGCAGCAGTTCCCCGCGTTCGTCCAGCGCGAGCAGGCGGTCGCCCTGGCTCACGAGGCTCCAGTATTTGCCGAAGCTATCGCCGGTCGTCCATTTCTCGGCACCGGTCGCCAACTCAAGGCACAGGGCCCGCTGGTTGCGCAGGTGCAGGTAGGCGTGCCCGGCCACGACTACCGGGGAACTCATGTAGCCCTGGGCCTTGAACTGCCACGCTTCCTTTACGGCGAACCCGTCCGCGGTCGCGCTGAGGTCGAAGCCGTGGGTCTTGCCGCCGTAGGCCGAGGTGACGACGCGGTCGCCCACCACCGTGGGCGTGAGGATGTTCATGCCGCGGAAGGCCTCGATGGTTTGCCGCCACAGGACTGCGCCGGTGTCGAGATCCAGCCCCGCGAGTTCCGTGCGGGTCTGCACCACCAGTTGCCGCCGGCCGGCCAGCGTGGCCAGGACCGGCGAGGAAAACGGGCTGCCGTTCATCGCGTCGCGGCTTTCCAGCGCCCGCCAGACCACTTCGCCGGTCAGCTTCTTCAGCCGGGTCACCGCACCGCCGGACTGCACGTAAAGAGCCTCCCCGTCGACCAAGGGCGAAGACACGTTGCCGAAGGCCGGCAGCGGCGTCTTGAGCTCGGCGACGAAGTCCTTCCGCCAGCGAACTTCGCCGTTCCGGGCATCGAGGGCCACCAGCACGTCGCGCATGCCGGCGACGAACAGGGTGTCGCCGTCCAACGCGGGCGTTGCCCGGATCCAGTCGCCGTTCGACTTGGCGAAGAAGGGCACACTCATCGCCCCCTCCCATTGCTGGCGCCACAGTTCCTGCCCCGTCTTCCGGTCCAGCGCGTGAACCACCTCGGACTTCTTGTCCTTCGTCTCGGTGGTGAAAATCGCGGCCTCGCCGACGATCGGTCCGGAATAGCTCTGCCCCAGGGGCACCCGCCAGGTGCGATCCAGGTGCCCGGCCTTTAGGTCCGCCGGCCAGTCGGTGCCCGGAACCTGGCCGTCGCGGGTCGGTCCCCGCCATTGGGGCCACGGGGCGGGAGCGGCGGCAGTCACGACGAACCCGACCAAGAGGCCAACGGCGAAGCGCGGAAGAAGCATGGCCGAAGAGAGCACGGATGCCGCCCGCGGCAACCGGGTGTTCCCCGAGGATCGGCCCACGGACCCGTTTCTCGCCTCGCCCTCTGGTCCGACGGCCGCCATGATTACCGGGCACATGACAAAGCTCATCATCAACGGCGCCAAGGGGCGCATGGGCCAGACCCTGATCAGTTGCGCCGCGCGGTTGCCGGAACTCCAGGTCGTGGCCGCCACCGATGTCGGCGACAATCTGGCCGCCCAGCTTCCCGGCTGCGACGCGGTCATTGATTTCACGCTCCACCACGTAACCGCGGACGTCGCCTCCCTCTGTGCCGCCCAGGGTAAGGCCCTGGTCATCGGCACGACCGGACACAGCGAGGCGGAAAAGGCGGTCATCCGCGCCGCCGCGGCGAAGATCCCGATGGTCTGGGCCACCAACTTCTCCACCGGCGTGAACACCCTCTTCTGGCTCACGCGAAAGGCCGCGGAAATCCTCGGGCCGTCCTTCGACTTGGAAGTCGTCGAGATGCATCACCGGCTGAAGAGGGACGCGCCCAGCGGCACCGCCACGACGCTGCTGGAAATCCTCGCCGACGTGCGGAAGCTGCAATTGGAGGAAGCCCTGCGCCACGGCCGCAAGGGTATCACCGGTGAACGCACGGACTCCGAGATCGGCATCCACGCGCTGCGCGGCGGCGACGTCGTGGGCGACCACACGGTGATCTTCGCCGCCAACGGCGAACGCGTGGAACTGACGCACAAGGCCAGCAGCCGGGAGACGTTCGCCAACGGCGCCCTGCGCGCCGCCCAGTGGGTCGTTGGCCGGGCCCCGGGCATCTACGACATGCAGGACGTGCTGGGCCTCAAATAGCCGCGCCATGGCCGACATCGCCCCGATCCGCATCGCCTACATCGAGGATGAAGCCTACTTCCTGGAGGCCTACGACCGGCTGCCGCGGGAGTTCCGGACCGACCAACGGGCGAAGCTGGGAACCGTGCTGCTGGCAGGCCTAGCGGTTGCCTTGACGACCTACCGCACCATCATGGATTTCCGGGCCGGCGACCGGTTTTGGTGGCTCGCCTTGGCGGCGGTGCCTGCGATCTTCGGCGCGATCTGGTGGTGGACCTTCAGCGCCCGCGCGCGGCGCCGGGCATTTTTGCGAGGTATCCGGCTGCATCTGGAAAGCGGCGTGCGCTCCGGCACCGCAACGTTTGACGAGGAGGGGTTTGTCTCAGCGAGCAGCGACGGCCGGAGCAAGACGCACACATGGGACGGCGTGCCCCGGGCGATTGTCCGGCCCGACGGCGTCTTCGTGTTCATAGACGAGACCACTTCGTTCTGGTTCCCGAAACGGGCGTTCGAATCGGAATCCGAGTGTCAGCGGATGGAGCAATTGCTCGCCCGTCGCGTGCCCAACCTGGAGCCGAACGCGGCGTGACTTCCGGGAGCGTGGTCATTGCGCTCGGGGCGAACTTGGGTGATCCCGTCCGACAACTGCGACTGGCCTTCGAACAACTCGACGGGTTGGCCGCGGAACCGGTGCGCCGCTCGTCGCTGTGGGAAACGTCGCCCGTCGATTGCCCGCCTGGGTCGCCGAAGTTTACGAACGCCGTCGCTTTGTTCACCCCGCGGTTGGGCGAAACACCGGAGTCGCTGCTCGCGCGGCTCCAAACCTTGGAGAGGGAACTCGGCCGCAGGCCGAAGCTGGTCCTCAACGAGGCACGGCCGCTGGACCTCGACCTGATTGCGTGGGCCGGCGAAACACGCTCGACCCCCGATCTGACGCTGCCCCATCCGCGGGCCCATCAACGGGAGTTTGTCCTGCGGCCGCTCGCGGAGCTCGCCCCGGAGCTGATCCTGCCCGGTCAGGTCGAATCGGTCGCCGAGCTGCTGGCAAGGCTCCGGCCCGATCCCCAGTTCCGTCGCGTCGCGTGATCGCGGCAGGACGACTGCGCATCGTCGTCACTCGTCGTCACGGCCGATGATTTCCGAGGGCAATTGGCCCCGGGTGACCAGATCTTGCAGGTCGCGCCGGATGCTGCGGCGGTCCACGCCGAATTCCTGGGCCCACTGCGACAGGTTGGGTTTGGCGGTCGTGCCCCGGAGTTGGTTCAGCAGCGCGTGGTGCCGGGCCAGGCGTTCGGTGAACAGCCGTTCCCGGTCGCCGGCCTCAATGAGTTCGGCCCGCTGCAAGGAACGCACCGCGGCGACCGCTTCGCCCAGTCCGCAATTCCGCAATGCGGTGGACACAGTCCGCTCCAGCTCATCGAGGTCCACCGGCTTCTCGATGACATAATAGGCGGAATTCGCACCACTGAGCGCCCGGAGTTGTTCGCTGATCGCGAGGGTGCCGCTGATGACGATCACAGGCACGTGGGCGGCGATGGCCTTCAGCTGCGGCAGGAAGGCGAGGCCCGTCTCGCCGCCGGCCAAGAGATGATCGAGCAGGATCAGTTCCGGCACCCGACGGGCAACCACGGCTAGCGCCTCGGTCGCGCTGCGGGCCCAGTCAAACGTGCATTCGGCGAGCGTCTGCTGGTAGAGCCGGGCCTGTTTCGGGTCGTCCTCAACCATGACAATGTGCGCGCAGATCGGAAGGGGATTCATGGGGAGGCAGTCTGGGTTGGCGGCGGTTGGGCGGACAGGACCAGCACCTGGAATTCGGTGCCCACACCACCTTCGGTGCGGACCCGCAGGCCGAAGCCTTCCTCGTCGGAAATGCGCCAGACGGTAGCCAGGCCAAGGCCGGTTCCGCGGT
>JBEISV010000202.1:0-7950 GCA_040375265.1 Verrucomicrobiales bacterium | reverse complement strand
TTGGCGGCGCTGCCTCCGGCGTAGTCTGCTGGAAGCCGCTCAGGGATTCCCCGCCAGCCACACGCGGATGGCGGCGGCCTGCGGATGGTTCGGCTCCAGTTCGAGCACCCGTAAATAGTGCGCCCGCGCCTTCGCGGATTCACCGAGGGGACCGGCGTAGAGCCCGGCCAGCGTCAGGTGGGTCTGCGTGTCGTTGGGCTTGCCGGCGTGGAGGAGTTCCCATTGTTCCGCTGCGTCGGCCGGGTAATTCGCCCGTTGCAGGGCGGCGGCGTAGAGCTGGCGCGACGCGGTGGAATCCGGCTGCAACGTCGTCGCGTGTTCGGCGGCCAGGACCGCGCGCGTCGGGTCGTTCAGGTCCAGGGCGAGCAGCGCGAGGTTGTGGTGCGCGGGATAGAAGGTCGGGTCAGCGAGCGCCGCCTGTTCGTAGAGCGCCGCGGCGCCGGCGTAGTCGCGGCGATTGTGCACGAGGAGGGCCTCGTTGAATTTCAGCTCCGCCGCGCTGCGATTCCCGGCCGCGATCGGTTCGGCGACTTGGCGCTGATGTCGGATGATGACGGGCTTCGGTTTCGGCGGGGCCGCGGCCACCGGCGCATTGGTCGGGACGCGGGGCAACGCCAACGTGCGCCGGGCAGCGGGAGGATTCGTGGTGGTCTGGTTCAGGGGCGTCGGGCGATTGGTGACGGCGGGATCGTCGCCGCCAAACCACGAGACGGGGTTGGCCTTGCGCCAGTTCCAATTTCCCGGGTTGGCCCGCTGCCAGAAGCCTCGGCGTTCCGCCTCCTCGGCAGTCAACTCGGCGGCGGAAGCGGTTGCGGGCGAGGCCGGGGCCACCGCGTTGGTCGGCGGCGCCTGGACGATCGCAACGGGCGGATTGGTCGTCGGCAAGGGCTGGGGCGCGGCCGGCTTCACGTCGCGCGCGACGGCCAGGCGGGGTTCCGGCTCCAGTTGCACCACCTCGGGTTTCGGCGCCGGCTTTTTCACCACCGGCGGCACGGCCGGTGGCGGCACCGGCTTGGCGGGCGGGTTGGTCGCCGGAGCGGGAGCCGGCACCTTCGTGGTGACGACGGGCGGCGGATTGGTCGGCGGCGCCTTCGTTACGGCGGGTGGCGGGTTCGTGGCCGGCTTGGCGGGAGCATTCGTGGCCCGGCTGACCAAGTTCGTAGCGAGGCGCAACGGCGCGTTGGTCCGGGGCGGCGGATTGGTGACCACCAGGGCGACGGGCGCATTGGTGGGGACGACGGGGCGCAACGATTGTTCGAGCTGCGCGACCAACGTCTCCACCTCGACGGCATTGGCCGGCTTCAAGGCGAGGTAGGCGCGGTAGAGCGGCACCGCGCCGCGGCGGTCGCCCAGGTGCTGGTGGGTCACGACAGCGGCGTTCAGGCGGGCGGGAGCGTGTTCGGGAGCCACCGCGGCAACGTAGGCAAAGGTCTTCAGGGCATCGCGGAAACGGCGGCGCGCGACTTGGATCAGGCCCACGCCGTTCCACGCCTCGGCGTCGCGGGGCGCCAGTTGGGTGGCAGTCGCCAGGCTGCGTTCGGCGAGGTCGAGCTGGTTCGACTCCAGTTGCGCGAGGCCGAGCGTGCGCCACGCGACGGCGTTGGTCCGGCCGGCTTCCGCACCGAGGTAAGTTCGTAGTGAACGTTCCGCCTCCAGCCAGTTGCCCTGCTCGAATTGCAGCAGGCCCACGTTGAACCAGGCGTCCGCGAAGCTGCGGTTGCGTTCCAGGGCTCGGAGATGCGCCTTCAGGGCCTCGTGATCGCGTCCCGCGGCGCGGTAGGCGAGGCCGAGGAAGTTCCACGCGCGGGCTTCCGATGGCAGGTCGGTGACCGCCTGTTCCAGCAGCTCGATGGCCTTGGCGTGCTGGCCCGCCCGCAGGGCTTCGTCGCCCTGCCGCAACGCCTCGACGCCGTGGGGACGGCAGCCGGCGAGCACGACGGTCAGGAGCAGCAGGAGGATCCGCGAGGAAGGTCGGAGCACGGAGCGTGGTTACGCGCCGCGCGCCGGAGCGTCAAGGCGACCGGCGGCTGTCAAACGGGTTCTCGACGTCGGGGCTCCGGTTACGCCGCTGTGTTCACGGCGCCAACTCCACCTCGGTGGGCTCCGACGGACCGTTCTCCGGCGGGCGCACGGGGATGATGAACCAGAAGGTGGAGCCTTTGCCGGCCTCGCTGGTGAGCCCGATCTGGCCGCCCATCTGTTCGAGGCGCTGCTGGCAAATGGCGAGGCCGAGGCCGGTGCCGCCAAACTTCCGGGTGGTCGAGCTGTCGGCCTGGCTGAAGCGCTGGAACAGGCGGTCCTGCTTCTCCGGCGGAATGCCGATGCCGGAATCGGTGACGTCGATGCGGAGGTGTCCGGCCACGTAGGGGGCGCAGCGGATGGAAACCTGGCCGGCCTCGGTGAACTTCACGGCATTGCTGAGCAGGTTCAGCGTGATCTGCCGCAGCCGGCAACGATCGCCGCGCAAGATGCCAACCGAGGGGTCAATGGACAGCTGCAGTTCGAGGCCCTTTTCCCGGGCGCGCGGCCGGATGAGTTCCAGCGATTCCTGGAGCAGCGCCGGCATGGCGAACGTGCTGTATTCCAGCGTGAGGCGGCCGGCCTCAATGCGGGAGAAATCCAGCAGGTCGCTGATGATGCCGAGGAGCGCCTCGCCGGCGGTGGCGATGAAGCGGACGTATTCCCGGTCGGCCTCGCACAGTGCGGAATCCTCCAGCAACTGGGTGAAGCCGAGGATGCCGTTGAGCGGGGTGCGCAGTTCGTGGCTGACGGTCGCGAGGAAGTCGCTCTTGGCCTGGCTGGCGGCCTCGGCGGCTTCGCGGGCCTGGATGAGCGCCTGCTCGGTCTGCTTTTCCGCCGAGACATCCTGCAACGTGCCGTAGACGCGGACGACGCGGCCCAGCTTGAGTTCCGCCCGGCCGATGACCCGGACCCAGCAGGGGCGGTTCTTGGCGCTGATGAACGGCACCCGCAGGTCGAAGGCCTCGCCGGTCGCGCAGAGGCGGCCGAACGCACCACGGACCTTGGCGGCGGCCTCCTCGGTGAAATAGCGGAACGCCTCGTCGAGGCCGGGCTGGCGGCCGGGATTGAGGTCGTGCAGCCGGAACACCTCGTCACTCCACCAGAGGCGGCCGGACTGGGGCTGGAATTCCCAGCCGCCGATGTGGGCGAGCTCGCCGACTTGGCGGAGGATTTCCGCGTCCTGCCGCAGCCGGTTGCGCGCCTCGACCGTCGTGGTGATGTCCTGATAGACCCCGACGAGCCGGCGCGGTTTGCCGTCGGCGTCGGTTTCGACGAGGGCATCGCCCTTGAGGAAGCGGGTCTCGCCGGCGCGGGTCAGTAGGCGGAATTCGGCGTCGTAACGGCGCGTGCCCTGGGCGGCGTCCAGCAGGTCCCGTTCGGCGGCCTCGGCATCTTCCGGATGCAGCCGGCTGCGCCACAGGTTGCGGGCGTTGACGACGTCGGCCGAGGTGGGATGCGGCACGTCGAACAGCTCGAACATGCGGTCGTTCCACAGCATGCAGTCGGCGCCGATGTCCCAATCGAGCACGCCGAGGCCGCCGGCGCGTTGGGCGAGGAGGAGGCGGTTGGACAGGCTGAAGAGGCGTTCCGAACCGGCCTGCTGTTCGGTGATGTCCGAGTTGACGCCGACCACCCGGAGCGGCGTGCCATCGGGAGCGCGTTGAATAGTCGCGGAAATCTTCAACCAGCGGTTTTCGCCCGTCCGCGTGACGATCCGGACAACCTGCTCCAGATGATTCGCGGCCGGATTGGCCAGGGTCTCAGCGCGGGTTTGCCAACCGAACTCGCGGTCCTCCGGATGCACGCGGGCCAACCAGGCGGCCTGGGAGGTGGTGAATTCCGCGCGGGGCACGTCGAACAGCGCCAGCATGCGGTCGTCCCACGCCTCCACGTTCGTCGCCGGGTCCAGTTCCCAGACGCCCAGCGCCATGGCGCCGGTTGCGATTTCGAGGCGGGCCGAGGCGCGTTGGAGGCTCAGTTGGAGCGTCCGTTCCTCGGTCACGTCGGAGTTGATGCCGGTGACCCGGATCGCGCGGCCGTAGCCGTTGCGCTCGATGACGCCGTGGCTGCGCACCCAGCGCAGTTCGCCGTCAGGCCGTCGGATGCGAAACGATTGGCTGAAGCGGGTGGCGAGCGGATCCGCGAGTGCCCGGTCCAGGGCCGCCTTCGCCGCCGGCTGGTCCTCGGCCAAAGCCCAACGTTCCCACTGCCAATCCGCGGGATTCGCCCCGTGGTCCGGCAGGCCGTAGATGTTGGCCATGCCGGGATCCCAGGTGATCCGGTTGCCGGCGATTTCCCATTCCCAGACGCCCAGTTGGGCGGCCTGGGCGGCGAGTTGCAGCCGGCGATGCACGGGGTCGGCGCGCCCGCCGGCGGCTTCGTGCGCCGGGACCGACCGCAGGTGGACCAAGACCTGTTGGGTCGCACCCGGACTGAGGGTGATCTCGGTCCGGCCGAGATCGTGGCCGGAGTCCTGGGTGCAAACCACCGGACCCGGCCTCCCGCCGGCATTCAAGGTCGCCCAGAGGCCTTCGGCCAGCGGCACCACGGCCGGGGGCAGCAGTTGCCGGAACGAAAGGCCCAAGAACGTGGTCACGCTGGCGGGCAACTGCGCGGGATTCGCGATGAGGCCATCCACGCACCGGCCGCCGCGGTCAAACAGCAGCCACGTCGCCGGGGGCGTGCCGCCCGGCGGGGGCAGGGACGCCGGCGGAAACGGTTCGCCGGATGGGCAGGTCGGTTGCAACATGAAGCCGGGCCGGCGCGATCGATGCGGCCGGTTCCCGAGCGCTTATCGGTCCAAACGGGCGGAACTTGACCGCGTGGGCCAGCGGCGGCGCGCGAAACGGATTGAACGACACGCTCCCGCTTTGCGTCCGGGGCTGGCGCCCGCCATCCTAGGCGCGCAACGCATGGTCAACGTCCGGGAAAAATCATTCGCGAAAGGCTGGGGCTTCCTCCTCGGCTTCCTCCTGCTCGGGACCCGGGCCATGGCGCAGGGCGAAACCAACGCGGCCCGCGCCCTGGTGACGACGGTGCATGACCCGGCGGCGGTCGTCGCCTTCCAGCCGGAGGCCAGGGTGGTGCGGTCGATGGTCGAACGCGGCCTCCGGGCTTTCACCGGGGCCGCGGACACCGCCGCCGCCTGGCGAACCCTCGTGCAGAGCAACGACGTGGTCGGCTTCAAGATCGTGTCGGCGCCCGGCGCCCTCAGCGGCACACGGCCGGCCGTGGTGCGGGCCTTCGTGGAGACGCTGCTCGCCAGCGGTCATCCCGCCGACCGGATTGTGATCTGGGACAAGCGCGAGGTCGATCTGCGCCCCGCCGGCTGGTATCAGCTCGCGGCGGAGTTGGGCGTGCCGTGCGAGGCGGCGGCCACCGCGGGCTGGGATCCGGAGAAGTTCTACGAATCCCCCGTGCTGGGCCGTCTGGTGGCGGGTGACCTGGAATTCGACCGGACCGACAAGGCCAAGGTCGGGCGCAAGTCCCATGTGACTCGCCTGCTGACCGGCCGGATCACGAAGGTGGTGAGCATCGCGCCGGTGCTGAGCCACAGCGTGACCGCCGTGAACGGGCACTTGGCCGGCCTCGCCGCCGGCAGCGTGGACAATACGCTGCGGTTCCTGAACGACGGGGCGCTCCTGGCCGAGGCCGTGCCGGACATCTGCGCCCTCGACGACCTGATGCCGCGCGTGGTCCTGGGTGTCAGCGACGCACTGATCTGCCAATACCGCGGCGAAGACCAACCCATGCTGCATTACGCGCTGACGTTGAACGAATTGAGGTTCAGCCGCGACCTGGTGGCGCTGGACGCACTGGCGTTGGACGATGTCACCCGGGCCCGGACCGGCGTGAAGTATGAGGGGGAAAAGCCGGCCAAGACCGACCTATATCTCAATGCCGAGTTGATCGACCTCGGCATTTCCGACCTGAAGCGGATTCAGGTCACCCGCGGTCCCTGAGCCGGCTTCCCATTTTGTGGCATGAGCAGGTGCTTGCCACCGGGACACGCCCGACGCTCAATCGGAACTGTCCGCCGCGTTCCATCGGCGGTCTTCCTGCCCATGAAGATGTTACCATTCTCCCGCCGCGTTCTCCGGCGCGGCTTCACCCTGATCGAACTGCTCGTCGTGATCGCCATCATCGCGATCCTCGCCGGCATGTTGCTGCCCTCGCTCAGCAAGGCCAAGTCGAAGGCCCAGGGCATCCTGTGCATGAGCAACCACAAGCAGTTGCTGCTCGGATGGGTGCTGTATTCGGGCGACAGCCAGGAAAGGATCCCCTACGCCTACGCCCCGGAATCCAACCCCAACACCTCGGACGGTGCCTGGGTGCAGGGCGACCTCGACATCACCAACCCGTCGGCGAACGGCAACTGGAACTCCAACTGGCTCGCACAGAGCGTGCTTTGGAAATACATCGGCCAGTCCAAGGGCGTCTGGAAATGCCCCGGCGACCGCAGCACGGCCATCGACAACACCAAGAAGACCGTGCCCCGGATCCGCAGCATGGCCATGAGCATCTGGACCGGCGGCAACCAGGGCACCGACGGCAACTGGGGCCCGTTGTGGAAGGTGAACACCAAGCAAAGCGACTTCACCGATCCCGGCCCCTCGATGACCTACGTCCTGCTCGATGAGCGCGAGGACAGCATCAACGACGGCTTCTTCGTCGTCTCGATGGACAACTCATCTTACTCCAAGTCCCCCAACCTCGGCAGCATCCGCATGGTGGACGTGCCGGCCAGCTACCACAACGGGGCCGGCGGTTTCTCATTCGCCGACGGCCATGCCGAAATCAAGAAGTGGCTCGATAACCGCACGAAGCCGCCCATCAAGAAGGGCACCTGGGTGACGTCGGGCGTGCAGGGCAACAACCGCGACGTGATGTGGATGCAGGAGCGTTCCACCCGCCTGAAGTAAGCGCCGCCGCGACACCGCCAAACCGTCCTGCTTCCCGTCATGCGTTCCCTTCTTTGTTCACTCATCCTGGGCGTCGGCTGGTTGGCGGTCGGATGCAAAAGCAAACCCGAACCGGTCTGGGAGCCACTCTTCAAGGCGGATGGCGAGCCCGAGGGGTGGGTGGTGCGGGCGTGGGACGACGTTTCCCAGCCGCCGCCCGCCGCGGCGCGCTGGCGGGTCAAGGGTGGTGTGCTGACCAGCGAGGGGCCCCGGAACAACTGGCTGATGTGGACCCGCGAGGTCGGTGACTTCGACCTCGACTACGAATTCCGGCTCGGCCCGCGCGGCAACAGCGGCCTGGCCCTCCGGGCGCCGCTGGCCGGGGACCCGGCTTTCGACGGGATGGAGCTACAGATGGCCGATGTCCGCTATAATCCGGAAGCCAAGCCGGCCGAATTGACGGGCGGGCTCTACCGGGCGCTGGCGCCGGCGGAACCGGTCTACAAGCCAGAGGCGTGGAACCGCTACGAAGTCTCCCTGCGCGGCACCAAGCTGTTCGTGCGGCTGAACAGCGTGCCGATCCATGACCTGGACCTGCTGGGCCAGACGAACGTGGTGCAACGCCACGAAGGCCGGGCGGTGGCTCCGCTCAAGGATCGTCCGCTGCGCGGGCACCTGGGCTTCCAGGAACTCAGCCAGGACGACGGGCACGTCGAGATCCGCGGGGCGCGGATTCGCATCGTCAATTGAACCCGCTGCGGGCGAGCGGGATGGCGGTGAGGGCGGGGCGCACGCGCCGGTGACTCTAGCCAATTTTCATACCTAGTCCCCGGGCTTCGCGTGGGGCCTTTTCTGGTGTGGCCAAAAAGGACTTTTGGCGAGGCACCGGGAATGGACTCTCAGGATCAACAACGCGGACGGACCAGCAGCGAGGCAGAATCGTTGCTCGCGGCCATTTCCGCGGTCCTCGTCGGCGTTGATTCCCGGGGGGCGGTGGCCCGCTGGAACCGCATGGCGGAAACGGTCT
>JBEISV010000385.1:0-4732 GCA_040375265.1 Verrucomicrobiales bacterium | reverse complement strand
TGGCGAAGGCGGGCGAGCGAAAAGCCATCCCGAAACCGGGTGACGTAGGAAGGCCGGCCCCGACGAAAATCAGGACCGGCCGCCATGACACCAACACAGGAACACCGACGGAAATTACTCGGGCACGAGCCGGAAGAAGTTGGAGGTTTCGCCGGTGCCGACCTCAAACGAGCCCGCGGCACCCGCGGGCGTTGACTGCCCGGCGATGGTCCACGCGCCGCCCAATGTGGCGTTCGATTCGATGCGGTAAACTCGGCCGGGAATCGCCGTCCATTTCAGGAGAAGCGCGCCGTTGACCAACTCCGCTTGGCCAAGAGCCAACGAGCGGACATCTACGGAAACCGGCGCGCTTTCGGCCGAGGCACCGGGGCTTGAAATCACGACGGAGTAGGTGCCCGAGTCCGCGACGGCGGCGGGCGCGAGGACCAACTCGGCCTGCGTGCCGACGACCGCCGGATTGCCGCCCTTGCGCCACGCGTAGGCCAACGGGGCGGGACCAACGGCGGTGACCGAGAGCCGGACGGTGTCACCGACATGGGCGGTCAGCGGGCCGGTCGTCTGGGCGGAAATCACCGGCGCCACGGTCAGGTCGGCTGAGGCCTCGGCGAAGCCGCCGGCATTGCTGACACGGACCGTGTAAGTGCCGCCGCTGTCCACGGCGACGGGGCTGAGGGTCAGCGTCGCGCCCGTCTGGCCGTTCAACGGGGAACCACCCTTGGACCATTGGTAGGCGAGCGTTCCACCGCCGGTGGCGGATACGGTGAATGTGGCGGAACCGCCGACGGCCACGGTGGTGTTCGCCGGCGGGGTGCCGATGGTCGGCGCGATGACGGCGACCGCATTGACGGTCAATTTGGCGGTGGCGCTGAGCTTGTTGCCGCCGCTGTTGGACACGCGGACTTGGTAGTCGCCGGAGTCCGTGGTCTTGGCCGGATTAAAGGTGAGGGTAGCACTGGTGGCGCCGGGGGTCGTGAGGGGCACTTCCACGCCGTTCTTGATCCAGCGGTAGGTCAGCGCCGAGCCGGTGGCGACGACCGTGAGCGAGGCGCTTTGGCCCGCCTCCACCGTGACCGGTTGGGGCTCGCCCGTGATGACGGGGACGCCGTTCACGATGGTGACGGAGACATTGAACGCGGCACTGTCGCCGGACTGGTTGTTGTTTTTGTAGCCCGTTATTCGCGCCGTGAAGGTGCCGGCCGTCGTCGGGATGCCACCGATCACCCCGCCGGTAATCGATGTCAGAGTCATGCCGGCCGGAAGTCCCGTGGCGCGGTAACTTTTGGCGGTGCCATGCTGGGTGCTCTGGATCAGGACTCGGAATCCGGACGTCACCCCGTTCGTGCCCTTGGGGGCGGTGACGGTGGCGCTTGGGTTGCCCTGCGTGATCGTAACTCCGGTCGCCCCGGACACGGCGTGAAAACTACCGGCCACCGCAGCCGCACCCGCGGCCCAGCGGATGATGGCCATGATGGGTGAGAGGAGCGCGGTGGTGTCGGCCACGGCCACGCGGACCATGGGGGCCAACTGCAGGAACACCGAGAGCAGCAAGGAGGCGATTCGGGTAGAACGCATAGGGAGAAAATTTAGACCGACCGGACTGTGATCCCGAACCTGCCAGTCCGCCTGGGCATTGGAGCGCCTGCCTTTGGCGGGTTCGGCGCATGGTCCGGATTCGTCATTGGCCATCCCTCAGCACACGACATGCCGGACAGCCGTCGGAGGCGAAGTTCAGTTACAACCGCAACCGCCGCCGCCGACGCCGCGTCCCCCGGTGGCCGCCTCGCGGCTGAAGAACATGTGCTCGGCCATGGCCAGCCCGGCCGGATCGCGATCGGTGCGCATGGTCATGTCGCCCAGGTAACGACCGTATTGGCGTTGCGGGACGGTCGCGCAGCCGGTGAGGAACGGGGCGGCGACCAGCGCCAGCAGGCCGAGGCGCAGGAAATGGGTTTTCATGGGAGCAGCGGGGTTATTTCTTGAGGAGAGACTCGATCTTGGCGGCGTATTCCTTCTTGGTCTTGTCGCCGTCGAAGCCGGTGTGGGCGTGCTGAACTTTGCCGCCTTGGTCGAGGATGAAGCTGGCGGGGATGCCCTCAACGCCGACTTTCTCGGCAAGTTTCCCCTTTTCGTCCCGGAGCATCACGAACGGCACCTTGGCCTTCTTGAGAAAGGCATCCATGTCGCCCTTGTCCTCGTCCAGGCTGATGGCCACCACGACGAATCCCTCAGGGCCATACTTGTCCTGGAGTTCTTTCAGGGCGGGGAACGATTTTTTGCAGGGCGAGCACCAGGAGGCCCAGAAATCGACCAGCACGACCTTGTTGGCGAGGTCGGGCACGGTGCCTTCCAGGCCGGCCCCGGCCAGGCTGGGGAATGCGTCGCCCACCTTGGGGGTGCCCGCCCACAGGGTGGTGGCGAAGGTGAAGGCCGTGAAGGCCGCCGCGAGTTTACGAGGTGACATGTTCATGGAAACGATGGCTTTGCAGAATCTGGTTGCCCGCATGGATGGCCCCGGCAGCCCCGGCGGTGGTTTCGATCAGTTTCAATCCGTCCCGTGCCCCCAGCACGAATGCGGCCGTGCTGAGCATGCCGGCCTGGGTGCAGCTCGGTGCGAGCACGCTGACCGCCCGGACGCCCGTCGCCACCGGCCGCCCGGTGCGCGGATCGACGATGTGGCCGTAGCGCTGGCCATTGAGTTCAAACTTGCGGACATAATCACCGGAGGTGGCCACGGCCGCGTCGCGGACCGCCACGCCACACCAACAGGTGCCCGGCTTTTCGGGATTCTCAAGGCCGATGTGCCAGGCCGGCCGCTGGTCCGGAGGCGGACCAGCCACCCGGACGTCCGCTCCGAAATCGACGAGCAGGCCCTTGAAACCGGACCGCTGCCCAAGCAGCACCACCTGGTCCACGGCGTATTCCTTTCCCATGCCGCCAAGGTCGAGGCTCATGCCGGCCCGGGGCAGGCGGATTTTCCCGGGAGCACGTTGGACGTGCCGCCAGCCGACCAGTTCGCGGGCGGCGGCGACTTCCGCGTCACTGGGGAGGGTGGCGCGGGGTTCCTTCCAGTTCCACAGGCGGATCACCGGGAGGGCCGTGGGATCAAAGATGCCGCGGGTCAGGAAATTTAGCTCATGGCAGAGGCCGAACAGGCGCTCGGCTTCGGGGTCCAGCGCCACCCAGTCGCCGCCGGCGGCCTGGTTGATCTGGCTGATCAGCGAATCCGACAGGAACCGGGAATACTTCGCCTCGAACCCAGCCACCCAGTTCAACGCGGCGTGGAAGAAGGACTGCGCGAACCCGGCCGGACCGCCAACCACGATCCGGCAGGTGGTGCCGAGGGCGCGGAAAACGACTTCGTGGCCACCGTCCTTCGCCGTGGTTTGGGCGGAGGCGAGGAGGCGCTGCGCGATGGCGGTGACGTTGAAGTCCGCGACCGGCACCGGGGCGATGGTTGGCGGACCGCCTAGAACCATATCGTGGCGCCCACGGTGATCACATGGGCTGTCGGGTAGGTGCTTTCCAAGGTCACGCCGTCGAGTCCTTCCATGACGTAACGCTTGTAGCTCGCGCTGAGCGAGACGTGTTCGTGCACCCGGATGTCGGCCGTCAGCCCGTAGGTGAAGGTGTTGAGCTGCGACAGGCGGTAATCCGAAGAGTAATACTTGGGATGGGCGGGCACCGTAAAGGTGCCGGTCGCGTCGCCCGGGAACGCCGGATCGTCAGCGAACAGGATGGTGAAACCGTCGCTTTGGGCCGCGCCAACCGCGCCGGCGGGCAGGTTCGGATCACCGGCAAATTGCAGGGCGTAAAAGTCGGCGGCAGACTGATGGTGGAAGCGGAAAAAGGGCGAAAGCGTGACCCAAGGATCCATGTCCCGGCCGCGCCGTCCGAGCTTCTGGTGCCAGGCGATTTCCAAGGTATGGGCCACCACGCCCCAGTCGTCGTGATGGAACCGGTAGCTGGCCTCAGCGGCGCCCCGCACGGAGTCCACGTATTGCAGCAGGCTGACATAGCCCACTTGGCGGAAGCGGGAATCCGGCCGGAGTTCGGGCGAATTGAAGTTCACCGTGGCCGGGTCGTAGAACGAGATCGGGTAGCTGTAGGAGAAATTTACCCCCTTGTAGGGATCGGTCAGGTAGCCGCGGGCATAACCCAGCGTCAGGTTGACCGTCAGCACCGTCCTCGGCGTGAGGATCTGGCGGACACCCACGAGGAAGTCGGTGGTTTCCTTGGCTTGGAAGTCGGCCTGGAAGAAGCCCTTCGCCTCGTCCCAATTCTGCGCCACGCCGACGGTCAACGCGGTGTTCCGCTGGTTGAAATTGATCGTCTGGTTCAGGGCGACGCCGAGGCTTTCGTAGTCGCTTTCCTTGCTGTAGGAGACCTGCGGTGTGGTCACGAACCGGCCGTGTTTGCCGTCCGGCTCCTCCCCGTAGGAAATGGCGGTCTCTAGGCTGCCGGCCCGGCGGATGTCCTGGAGCACCACCGTGGGAACCTGCGGATCCCCGGGCGCCGGCGGGCCGCCGGTAGGGGTGGCGCCGGAGATGGCGTCATAGACGAACTGCCCCTTCACCGCGACGTGCGAATTCAACTCCGCCTCGACGTAGGCGGCGTGGGTCTGGATCTGAATGCGGCCGTGGTCCTCCGAATAGTCCTCGTAACGGTAGTCCACCCGGTCTTCCGCGCGGCCGATTTGGGGCCGGGACAGGCTCAACGCACCCGCGAGCAGAAT
>JBEISV010000164.1:0-8943 GCA_040375265.1 Verrucomicrobiales bacterium | reverse complement strand
GTCGCTCACGACGCCCAGCCGGTCGCGTTCAAACAGGGTCGCGTATTCGTTCTGGGAGACGGTCTGAGAAAGCGAACTGGCTCCCACCGGGGCCAGCAGGTTGGCCAGCAGGAATTAGCCAAACCACGGTGTCTCATAGCGGAGGTTGACCTGCCGCGGATCGCGCAGCGTGTCGTAGCTGTTGGCCAGGAAGAGATGGGCGGCGGCGTTGGCGTAGTCGGCATTGACCGCCCGGGTCGCCTCGCGGTTCGCCAGCTCGGTGAAACCGGCATCGGCATAGACGGTGGCCAGATTCGCCCCCCGCACGGCCCGGTCCTGGTCGAGCAGGAAGCGCGACCGGTAGAGGCGGCGCTCGTCTTTGAGGGCGACGGATTGTTCGAGGTCGGCGACGGCGGCGTTGATGGAGTTATCCTGCTGATGCAGCAACGCGGAATAGAGCCCAGGAGTGGGATCCAGCGGGTCCAACTGGCGGGCGAGGTCCAATTCGTGGCGAGCCCGCGTGGGATCCGCGGTGGTGGCAAAGGCCTTGCCGAGGTAGCTGCGCAGCGCCGCCCGATTGGGTTCGGTCGCGGCGGCGACGGTCAGGTCGGCACGTGCCTCGTCCAGGCGGCCTTGGCGAAGGCGAACAAGCCCCCGGCCAAGCCACGCGTTGCCCAGGCCGGAATCCAGCTCTAAAGCTTCGTTGAAGGCCGCTTCGGCCGCGGCGGTCCGGGAGGCCGCGGCCAGCAGGAATCCGTTCAAGGCCACGGCCTGGGCATTCCGTGGGCTGAGCTGCCGCGCTCGCTCCACGGCCGCCCGCGCCGCCCCGGTGCGCCCAAAGCTGAATTCCAGCTCGGCTACGCGTGCCCAGGCAAAACCCCAGTCGGGCGACACAATAGAGGCATCCTTCGCAGCCATGAGGGCTCCGGGCAGGTCGCCTGCCGCCTGCCGGGCATAGGATGCCGCCAACCACTCGCTGGCCAGCCGCGGTTCCGCCACCGCCGTCGGCCGGAGCTGCGTGGCGGCCACGACCTGGCGCAGGGCCGACGCGATCCGGGCCGCGGGGTCGTCACCTTGGACGCCCTCCATCCAGCGTTCGGCCTCAGTCACGTTGCCGACGGCCAGCACCAAGGCCGCGAGGAGCACCCGCTCTTCACGACTGGCCGGCTGGCGCCCGGCAGGGTAGCGGGCCAAGGCCCCGAGCAGGTCGCCGGCCTCGTATAGGCGAAGCGACTCGGTCAGGAGGGTGCTCACCCTAGGTTCCAACGGCAGCTCGGGCAAGGCTAGAATAGCCGGATAATACAGCAGCCATTGCACGGCTCCCACGCCGCCGCCGGCCAGCACCGCCGTCCGGCGGGGCGCTTCGCCCAGGCGGGCCTCGGCGATGTCGCCACTGCGCAACGTCAGCCCACCCAGCGCGTTGGTGAAACCGACCTCGCCGTCGAACAGCGTCAACTCGACCCCGCCGTCTGCCCGGGCCGCGAACGTGAACTCGGTGCCCCGCACCAAGGCGGAGACTCCGTTGCCGGTCACCTCCACCCGGCCGGGTTCATCGCGGTGGAAAAAGGACATCACGCCGCGCAGGACCTCCAGCACCCCGCGCTCAGGCCGCCGGCCGAGCCGCAGTTCGGTCAGTTCGTCCAGATTCGCAATTGAACCGTCGCGCAGCTTCAGCCTTGCCCGTGCGCGCTCCCCGGTTTGCACCCGGTCACCCGCATGAAGGTAGAACCGATTGCTTTCGGAGAGGTTTGGCGGTGGAACATCAGGAGTCGTGGCTCCGGCCCGAATGATCCGCACCGCGCCCCTAAAGCTGAGCAATTCCGCCTCGGCTTCGGGGCCTTCGGCGCACAGCCGAAACGGCAGCAGCAAGAGCAAACCCACGCCCAACCAAGCCTGAAGAATGTGATGTGTTTTCATGCTTCGGCCATCGCTGGCCGCTATCCTACTCTACGGTTAACCGAACCAAAGGTGACTATCGCCCTTAACCGCCCGCGGTTTGCTCTCCGGCACCAACGCAACTGAACCATTCCATCGGTCACCTTGGAATATGGCGCGCTGCGGCCGGCCCCAGCCCCAAAAGCGGCCGCCGCGCCGACTTAGCGCGGAATCAAAGGGTTGAAAGCCGGGTCTGGAGTTCCCGGAGATCCACCAGAAACTCTTCCGCATCCTGGTAACGACCCGCCTGCACCGGTTCGCAGGCCCGCAGCAACAGGCCGAGAAAATCTCCGAGCAGTTCACCCCGGGCGCCATTCAGCAGGGCGTCGGGCACGTCGGGGAAGTTCTGAACCGACCGGGCGGACGCGGCGACATAAAGCAGCTTACCAAGGCTGAACACGTCGGCGGAAGCAGTGCCGTGGCCTTCCGGCGGCATGTAACCGTGGGTGCCGATGTAGGTGATTTCCTGCCCCGGGGCCACGATGTCGGTCACGAGGCCGATATCCGCCAGCTTGGGCCGACCGTTCACGAAGATGATGTTCGCCGGCTTGATGTCCCGATGGATCAGCTGATGGCGATGCAGGTGGGCGAGGGCCTCCGCGATCTCGATGCCGTATTGGAGCACCTGCTCCAGGGGAGTCGGGCCCAGGCGTTCCAAGTCGGTGCCCAGATTGCGCGGCACGTAGGAGGTCGGCACGATGGCCTGGCCCGCCGCCGCATCGTCTCCGGCCTCCATGATGTAATAGATGAAGCCCGCCAGATCATTCCGGCCGATGTGGAGAATGTGGACCAAGCCCGGGTGAGAGCGGGAGATAGGCGTAAATTTCTGGAGACCGCGGAATTCCCGCTCGAACGGGGCCTGGTCAGCGAAGGCCGCTCGCCGGATAAGCTTCACCGCCTTGAATTTCCCGATCATGTCTTCCGCCAGCCAGACCTCGCCGTAGGCACCCTTGCCGACGCAGCGAACCATTTCGTGATCTGGCACGGGCGGAACTTCGGGCCGCTTGGCCGCGACCGCCGCCGCCCGGGCTTGTTCCTCCGTGTCCATGATTCGGGTGCCGTTGACGGCCACTCCGGCCGCGGCAACTTCCGCCTTGGGGGTGGCAACCGGCCGCCGGGATGTTAGCATTTTGCGAAGCTTGCGGTCCTCATCTGAAAGCATGCGGGTGCGCACCACCACGGCCCAAACCATCGCCGCCGGCACCTGGATGGCGCTGAGCACGAGCCAGGGAAACCAAACGTGGGTAAGCCAGACTTGGGACATGAGGCCAACACCCACCAGCACTGCGCCGACGAGGCCGACCGCTACCGCACGACTGGGCGGCATGAAAACCAACAGGTAGCCCGACCCGGCGCCGAAGAGCAGCACGGTCAATAGTTCGGCCCACCAGGGAAGCCGGCGCAGCCAGTCACCGCGCAGTTGGTTCAGATACCGCGTCGCATTCACCTCTACCCCATTGATGTCGGCCGTTCGCCAGCGGGAATACGGGGAATGATACGCGTCCTTGTCGGGCGCCACGCGGCTGGCGCCGCCGACAAAAACCACCTTGTTCGAGAAGATGACCGAAGGCGCGTTCTCGGCTGAAAGGGCCGAAACAAAGGGAATGAATCGGATTGTCTTGGGTGGACCGTAATAGTTCAGCCAGGAGTTTGCCGGGGTCACCACGGATCGCCCTGCCAAAGCCCGCACCACCACGTCCGCCAGCGGTGGGACACCCAGTTGTTCACTGATCGGCCGGCGAATCACGGTCGACGCATCGGCGGATTGCTCAACCAAACCCCAGCGGTCAGTGCTCCGGAACAGCGGACTGGGCGCGAGCACCTTTTCCTCTTCGCCATCCCAGCGGGCCGCCAGCACCGCCCGGCCGGAAGTGTCGAGCACCTTTTTCAGCTCCGCGTCCACCGCTGCCGCGACGAAACCATTGGTCATCGTGTCGCCCTTGGGGTTCTCGAAGAGCACGTCGAACACGACCAACTTGGCGCCGGCTTCGGTCATCCGCTGCAGCAGTCGGCTGTAAAGCGACCGGTTCCAGGTGGCGAGCGACCGTTGCTCGCCGGAGGCCAATCTGGCGATGGAAGGGTCATCCATGCCGACGATAACCGTATCCTCAATCGCACTGGCCCGCCGGAAGAGATAGGCCCAGTCGTAGCTGGGGCCGTCGACCCATTGGAAAAGCAGGAAAACAAGGCCCAGCATCGCCACCACCACGGCCCCATGGATCGCGGACCGACGCTCGTTCTGCTGCGCGATCCGGAGCCGTTGGAAGAACGTGGTTGTGGAGAAATCGGGGGCCAGCTCCGTCAGGTCAGGCTCGCTCTCGGAACGCCTTACCCGTTCATTCCCGCGGGGCGGGCGCAACGGCAGGCGACTGCGATCGGCCACCTCGCAAAGCTCGACGGCCTCATCCGAACCCTCGATGTGGTAGGCGCCATGATTGGCCCAGTCGAGTTCCGCGGTGCCGGAGTTGGGCAGCGAGCGTAGCGCTTGGCGGGCACTGTCGTGGGCAAAGCGGGTGAGCAGAACCTGGCCTGGGCCGGCCACGGACAGCACTGCCTGGCAAATGTCCACATGGATGCCGTTCAGGCCCTGCATCCGGGCGCCCCCCTCGGGAACTTCGACCAATACTTCGCCCACATGCACACCGACCCGCTCCTGCAGAGCTTGGCCCACCTTCTTTCCCAGCAGGCTGGCCCGGACCTGAAGTTCGAGCACAAATTTTACCGCGTCGGAAGGCTTCTCGAAGACCAGGAAGAACGACCCGTTGCCGGAACTGACCTCCAGCCCTCCGGGAAAACTGGTCAGCAGATCCCGCAGCACCTGTTCATGCTGGCGCAGCAGGCGGATGGCGCCGGCATCACCGAGCTGCTGCTTGAGTTTGGCGACTCCGGCGAGCTCGGTGCAGACGACACACAGGAGACTGGCGCGGTGGCGGCGCTGAAACTCGGCGAGCTGGGCCAGTTCGTCCTGGGCGGGGCGGAGGTTCATGGCGTGACGGCTGAGGCTATCCGGCGGGCACAACGACTGGCAACGAGGCTTTCCGAACGTCTGGCACCGGTAGGAGTTCATCGCGAGCAAGCACCGGGGAGCACGCCGCGGTCGACGAAAAGGCCGGGCGGCCTTGGCCGCCCGGCGGACCCAGACAACGTCACCTGACACCCACGGAGCCCAAGAGGCTGCCGAAGCGCTTCAGGGCGTCGCCGGCGTGATCCTTGGCTTCGCCCTTGGCCGGGGTGTTCTCCGGCGTGGCGGGTTTGGCCTGGGGGGCGGCGGCGCCCGCGTTTTCCGGGGCCGGCTGGACGGTTCCGCCACCGCGCACGATTCCGATGATCTTGGTCGCCTGGCCGCCGACCTTCTCGAGCAGTCCGGTGTTGCGGTCCGTCCGGGTGCGGCTCTCGTGGGTCTTGAGGGCCTGGTTGTAGTCGGCCACCGACTTTTCCCAGTCGGCGATGGCCGCCTGGCCCTCCGCGGTGTCCGCCGCCACGGCCTCGGCCGGGAACTCCGCCCGTGGCCGCCCGAAGACGAGGAACTTCTTCCCGTCGATCGGACCCAACGTGCCACCGCCGGCGGCGACGCTGAAGTCGAAGTTCAGCGGCCTGGTGACCGCGCCTTCGGCCGTTCTCACCTCCAGGATCCGCAGGGACTTCGGTTCCTGCTGGCGCAGGTCCGCCGTCAGTTCCGCCGCGATGACCCTCCGTTCCGGCGTCTTGATCGTCTCGACGTAGAGGGGCTCGGCCGCCCGCAGGGTGAGCTCGGCCTTGGCCTTCGTCGCCGGCTTGCCGGCCAGCCGGACATCCAGCGCCTCGATCGTCAGGTGGGCCGGCACCGCCGCGTCCACGTGGTCGCGGAGGGCTGGGTCGGCCGGACCCTCCGCCCGCAGGCCGGCGGTCAGCGACAGGGTCAGGGCGGCGAGGGCCAGGGTGCGGGGGAGTTTCGGGAGGTTCATGGCGGCGAAGTGGTGCGGTGTTCTGTTTTCGTTTCGGCCCGTTCCGCGCCCGGCGCGGCGGCCACACCGGTTACTACGGCGGGCCGCCGGGAAGGTGACATCCACTGCCGGTCCTTGGGAACCTGACCGGCGCCGCCGTGGCAATGGGCTCCGTTTCGCCCCCTCTGTTCTGCGTTCGCCCCGCCGCTCCCAGCCGGGAAGCAATGGTGTGGGCTGCCGGTGAGACGCGGCTGACGCCAGGATGGACGTCTTCACCGGGGAGCGTTCGGCGTTCACCCGGCGAGGTCCGCCGCCACCGCCGCCGCAATTCGTCGGTCAGCCTCAGCCTCGACTTCCGCCTGGCTCTTGAATTCGTCCTGCCGTCCCGCGACCACCTTTTCGGCATAGGCCAGGGTGGACATGCCAGTCACTTGGCTGCGCAGGGAAACGTTCCACGACCAGCCCAGGGCTTCCACCAAGCTCCGCCGAAGGATCTCCAACTGCTCGTCGCGCACCCGGGCGATGTCCTCCGTGGTCGGGACCCCGTGCTTGCGCCAAAGGGCAAACACCGGATCAATCTTGACCCGGCCGGCGATTTCCTGGGAACGCATCACTCCGACCGTGTAATGGTAGGCGGCCGCCGCGACTGCGGCCTTGTTCAGGGGCAGATCAGCGGCTTCCACGCCTTCGCCGGCCAAGGCGGCAATTGTGTCGCTGACCATGCTGACCAGCAGACGTTTCTGTTGCGCACCGTCCGCCTTGGTTTGGTTTCCAGGATTCATGATGGGATTAATGTTCCGCCCAGCGTGTTGAGAATTCGGTTTGCCCGCAATATCAGGCGACGTTGGTCCAGCAGGTCGGCGAACCTCATCTTGGCTGGCCCGCCCGGCGCGGCGGCCACACCGGTTACTACGGCGGGCCGCCGGGAAGGTGACCTCGCCGGGGCACTTTTCCCGTCGTGGGCCTGGCGGCGGTTCATGGCGCGGGGTTGAAGCGGTAGAACCGGGCCTCGCCGCTCGCCGGCTCGGGGTCCCGGTAGTCCAGCAGGCCGGAGCGGACGCGCAGCTGCCGGAGGGGCGCGAGCGTGTCGAGGGTGGCGCCGCGGTCGAGCTGATACAGCCCCGGCGGCACCACGCGCCGGAAGGTGAAGTGGCCGTCCTCCAGGCCCGTGGCGTCCAGCCCCAGCGGGTTGTCGTCGGCCGTCACGTCGCCCGTCGCGGCCAGCCAGGCGACGCCGCAGGCGCCGGCCCCGGGGCCCTTGGCCGCCACCATCACCAGGTAGTCCACCCCGGCCGCGGCCGCAAAGGTCACCTGGCTGCTCCGCAGGCCGCGGAAGTCGTCATTGCAGACAAGCAGCACCGGGGTGAAGCGGTTGGTGAACACCGCCAGCACGGTGTCGAAGGCCGCGTTGGTGGTCGCCACCCGGATCATGGTCCCGGGCGTGGCCGCCCGGAACCGCAGCCAGCGCGAGGCGGTCACGGGCACGTCGCACGGCACCGGGTCGCCCGGCTCGCTCAGCGAGCCCGCCAGGTTCAGGAACCGGGTGCCGGGCGCCCCCACGCTCAGGCTGGTGAAGCCATGGCGCCCGGGCCGCCCGGCCCGGGCGGCCCCCGCCGCCGCGGGGTCGTCGGCAAAGAGGTCGGCCAGCTTCTCCGCGGAGAGCCCGCCGAGTTCGCCGGCCGCCTCGGCCGTCACTTCCAGCAGGGCGTCCCGGCTGTCCACCAGGGCCCCGCCCGGCGTGGTGACCCGCACGCGATAGAGGCCGGCCTGCGCCGGCGTCACCGCCGGCAGGGCCAGCGTCGCGCCGGTGGCCCCGGCCAGGGGCTGGCCGTTGAACGACCATTGGTAGCCCACGTCGGCCGGCCCGGCGGTCACCTGGAAGCTCACCGGCTGGCCGGCCCGGGCCAGCACGTCCGCCGGCTGGCCGGTGAGGGTCGGCAGGACGGGCGCGACCGCGTCGAGCTCCCAGCCCAGCACCACCGTCCCGCTGGCCCCGGCAAACCCGTCCACGGCCACCTGGTAATCCGTGCCCGCCACCGCGTTGAACCGCACCTCGCTGGTCAGGAACCCGCCCCGGTCCTCGTCGCTCGCCACTTCCGTCAGGTTGTTCAGCGCGCTGCCCGTGTAGACCGCCAGCAACGTGTCGAACGAACTGCCCACCGTCCGGAACGTCGCCACGCCCGACGCCGGCGCCCGCCACGTCAGCCACAGCGACTTCCCGCCCGTCTTGTCCGCGTGCTTCGGTTCACCCGCTTCACCCGTGGCCGCGAGGTTGTTCGTCATCCCGAGGAAGCTCGCCTCCGTGAACGCCTGCCGGTCCGCGAAGTGGTCCACGAGCGCCAGCGCCGGCAGCCCCGCCAGCTCCAGCAACGCCGGAGCCGACTCCACGCTCCCCGCCTCGTTGCCCGCCACCACCGTGTAGCTGCCCCCGTCGGAGAGCTTCACCGCGGGCAGGGTCAGCTCCGCGTTCGTCGCCCCAGCCAGCGACACCCCGTTCAGCCGCCATTGGTAGCTCAGCGGGGCGATCCCCGTCGCCGTCACCGCGAAGGAAACCGTCCCGCCCAACGGAACCGTGCGTGAGAGGGGGGCTACCGTGAACACCGGCTCATCGGGCACGACCCGGATCGTCCGCTCCACGCCCGCCGGCAGGAACTGCTCGTCCCCCCCCTGCTCCGCCCGCACCACCACCGTGCCCGGACCCTGCAGCAGCAACTGGTCGCCCGCCACCGTCGCCGGCCCCGACACCACCGTGAAGCTCACCGGCAACCCGCTGTTCGCCGTCGCCGCCAGCCGCACCGGGCTCGCGGCCAACGTCACCTCCGCCGCCGGGACAAAGGCCAGTCTCTGGGCCACGCCCGACCGGAGGCGCAGCACTTGCAGGCCCCATTCCCCATCCGCCACGTAGGCGACGTTCCCCACCACCTGCACGCCGTAGGCAGTGCCCCTGGTGTCGTAACTGCCCACACGCACCGGCGCGGCCGGGTTGCTCACGTCCAGCACCTGCAGGCCGGCAGTGTGGTCCGCCACGTAGGCGAGGGTCCCCACCACTTGCACGTTGTTGGCGCCGCCACTGGTGTCGTAGCCGCCCAAGCGCACCGGGGTGGCG
>JBEISV010000529.1:0-3226 GCA_040375265.1 Verrucomicrobiales bacterium | reverse complement strand
GGCGCGACGCTCGGCTGGTCGTCCACGGAAAGCCTCTTTCTTTCGGGCATGCTCATGGTGTCGAGCTAGGCCATCATCGCGAAGGTGCTCGAGGAACTGGGCGCGCTCCACGAACGGTGGGGCCAGCTGGCGCTGGGAATTTCCGTGCTAGAGGATGTGGTCGCGGTGGTGATGCTGACACTGCTCACTTCGCTCGTGAAATTCGGTGGCGTCCAGGCCCCTTCGGTCTGGCCCACGCTGGGCAAGCTGAGCGCCTTCGTGGTGTTCCTGCTGTTCCTTTCCCTGCTGGTCGTGCCGCGCCTGCTGAAGGCCCTCGCCCGGGAAGGGGCCGGCGAATTGCGGACCCTGCTCCTCGTGGGGTTGGTGCTGGGCCTGGCATGGCTGGCGACGGAAGTGGGCTATTCGCTCGCGCTCGGTGCGTTTGTCCTCGGTGCCATCGTCGCCGGCACCCGCTACAAGGCGGAGGTCGAACGCAGCTTCGAGGCACTCCAGCAGACCTTCGGCGCGGTGTTTTTCGTGGCGATCGGCATGCTGTTCGACTTCAAGCTGCTGGCCGAGGCCTGGCCGTTGGTGCTCGCGGTCTCGGCGCTGGTCCTGATCGGCCGGCCCCTGGCCTGCACCTTGGGCCTGCTGGCCGTCGGCAATCCCAATCGCCAATCCATCCAGGCCGGGCTGGCGGTGACGCCCATCGGCGAATTCTCCTTCGTCATGGCCCAGCTGGGCGTGGCGTCCGGCGCGGTTCCGCCGTCGTTTTCCGCCATCGCAGTGGGCGTCAGCCTCATCACCGCCCTGGTTTCACCGATCATGATGCGGCGGTCCGGGCCGATCGCAGAGCGCCTGGAGCGCAGCCAGCCTCGTTGGCTCCGGGAGGGCATCGCCTTCTACCACGAACGCCTCAGCCAACTGGCCAGCCGGCAGAATTCCAACGTGGTCTGGCAACTGACCGGGAAGCGTTTCCTCCAGATCGCGCTCCATCTGCTGTTCCTGAGCGCGATGCTCCTGTTCTGGCAGCCCGCCTATACGGCCCTCGCCGCCGTCGTGGGCGAGGATTTCCTCTTCACCAAGGGACTGCGGGTGCTGTTCTGGACCGGCTTCGGCACCCTGATGATCGGGCCCCTGATCGCCCTGTGGCGCAACCTGGAGGCCGTCGTGATGATCTTGGCCGAAGGCGCCACCCGGGACCATCCGCGCCGGCCCACGCTCCAGCCGTGGCTCGAACGCGCCCTGAAGCTGATCGTGGCGCTGCTCCTCGCGGAGTGGCTGCTCACGCTGCTGCCGCTCAGCGGGGCGAATCCCTGGCTCGTCGCAATGGTGGCGGCCGTGCTGGTCATTGTCGCGACGTTGTTCTGGTCCCGCCTGCTGCGTTGGCACAACCGGGTGGAAGGTGAACTTCGCAGCCAATTCCGCAGCGCCTCCAATTCGGCAGCCTCCGCCGGCGTTTCCCTTTCGCTGCTGGAGCAGCCGGCGAGCTGGAACCTCGCCCTCGAGGAAGTTTCCTTGCCCCTTCAGTCCGCCCACGCCGGCCGGCGCATCCGGGAACTAGGGCTGCGGGCCCAGACCGGTTGCTCCATCATCGGCCTCGATCGCAACGGATTCGTCGTCACCAACCCGGGGCCGGACGAAGCGATCTTTCCCGGGGACCGGCTCCTGCTGCTCGGCAGCCTAGAGCAATTGGCCCACGGTGAACGGTTTCTGATGTCCGGCGTCCGCCCGGCGGAAGGCGGCGAAGCCTTTGCCGAACTGTCCAACGAAACCGTCCTCTGGCCGGGCTCGCATCCGCGGTCCGGCCAAACCCTAGAACAGCTCAACTTGCTGCGGCAATTCGGGGTCTTGGTCTGCGGAATTCGCCGCGGCCCCCAACGCCTGGTGCTGCCCTCCGCCCAGGAAGTCCTGCTCAGCGGCGACCGTTTGCTCGTCGTGGGCAACCTCAGCAGCATCCGCGAGTTCCAACGCTGGCTGGCGGAAACCCAGCTGTAAGCGCGATTCCGCGGTTGCGCGTCCCGGGTCGGCGGGCCTACGAAAGGCCCATGTCCCCGTTTTCGCTGAACCGGCGCCGTTTCATCCGTTCTTCCGTCGCCTTGGCCGGCGCCGCCGCCTTGCCGGCGTGGTTCGAGGCCGAGGCGAAGTCCCTGCCCCGTCCCCGCGTCCCCCTGTCGCCCAACGACCGGCCGTCGGTGGCCCTGATCGGTTGCGGCGGCATGGGCCGATACGACGCGAAGCTGGCGTCGGAATTCGGTGACGTGGTGGCCCTGTGCGACGTGGATGAAAGCCGGCTCGACGAGGCGCAAAAACAGCATCCGGGCGCCAAACGCTACCGCGACTTCCGGGACTGCCTGGAACATCCCGGCCTGCACGCCATCATCAACGGCACGCCCGACCATTGGCATACGCTGATCAATTTGGCCGCCATCCGCGCCGGCAAGGACATCTACTCCGAAAAGCCGCTGACCCTGACCATTGACGAAGGCAAACGCCTGGTGAAGGCCGTCCGCACTGCCGGAACCATCTTCCAGACGGGCAGCCAGCAGCGCAGTGACAAGCGCTTCCGCCTCGCCGTCGAACTCGTGCGCAACGGCCGAATCGGCAAGCTGAAGCACGTCACCACGTCGTTGCCCTCAGGCCCGCACGGAGGTCCATTTGCCCCCAGCGAGGTTCCCCGGGGCTTCGACTGGAACGTGTGGCAAGGGCAGACTCCCGCGATTCCCTACGTCAAGGAACGTGGCCACGGCAGCTTTCGTTACTGGTGGGAGTATTCAGCCGGCACGCTCACCGACTGGGGCGCCCACCACAACGACATCGCCCTGTGGGGCATGGGTCTGCCGCTCGCCGAAGCCGGCCCCGTCGCGGTGGAAGGCCACTCGCTGCGCGATCCGGTGCCCGGTGGCTACAGCTTTCCGAGCACCTACTACGTCCACTTCCGCTACGCCAATGGCGTCACCCACACTTGTCGTTCGGTGCAGACCGAAGGCGGTTCCGGCAACGTCATGGATCCGAAGACTCCGCCCGCCCAGATGCCGAATGGCGTCCTGTTCGAAGGCAGCGACGGTTGGATCTTCGTCACGCGCGGCCGAATCGAGGCCAGCACCCCGGCGATCATCGAGGAACCCCTGACCCACCCAAATTGGACGGCCTATGCCAGCGACAACCACATGGGCAATTTCTTCGACTGTCTTCGCTCCCGGAAGCCGGCGATCTGCGAAGCCGAGGTCGGCCACCGGAGCGTCAG
>JBEISV010000027.1:0-20873 GCA_040375265.1 Verrucomicrobiales bacterium | reverse complement strand
TTCACGCCCACGACCCCGAGCGCATTGCCCCCGACCGCCCCGATGGTCCCGGCCACGTGGGTGCCATGGGTGTCGGCCCCGGCGGCGAACACCGTCGCGGAGTTGCCGGCAAAATCCCAACCATGGACGTCGTCCACGTAACCGTTGCCGTCGTCATCCACGCCGTTGACCGGGTCATACGGGTTCGTCCAAATGTTGGCCGCCAAGTCTGGATGGCTGACCTGGATGCCTTCATCGATCACCCCGACCACGACCGTGGCGGAACCCGTGCGGCCGCCGGCCCAGACCGCATCCGCCCCGGCACCAAAGCCGGCGGAGGCCAGGCCCCAGAGGCTGGACAACAGCGGATCGTTGGCGACTTCCTGGTGTTGGTAGATCCAGTTCGGCTCCGCGGCCACCACACAGCGCTGGCGCCGCAGCACCTCGGCCGCCGCCCGCACGTTCACCGGGCCCGCCACCAGGTCCAAGTCCGCCCGGTCATCGGCCCGCCGGTTGCGCCGCCCGCGGCGGATTTCCCGCTCCACCCGGACCCCGGCCGCGGCGAGGGCGCCGGCCCGCTCCTGGGCCGTGCTGTCCGCGCGATACTCGACCAGCACTTCGCCCGCGAGGTAGGCGGGGCCGCCGGCCTGCTCCACCACGAAGGCCCGCTGGGCCAGGGCCGGACTGAAGGCGAGGAAGGACGCACCGAACAACGCCAAGGGACGGAACCAAGTCATGCGGGCAGGCTAACCGCGGCGGCGGGCGATCCGTAAACGGTTTTCGACGCCTACCCACTTTTAGTCGCCGCCCCCCGGTTGGTGGGAATTGCCCTTGAGCCGGGCCGGTGGTTCGCGGGAGCGTTTCGGGCGTTGCCTCCATGTCCCCCTCACGTTCCGCGGTCCGGTGCGGTCGGCCCGGTGCCGCTCGCCGGCCTGCTCGGCCTCGGGGCCTGGGGCACCCTGGCCGGGCTGGCCCGGCAGGCCGGACCGGTAAACTGGCCCGCCCTGGGGGGGCTGCTGGCGCTGGCTTGGCTGGCGTTGGCGTGGGCTTGGCCAGCCCGGGGCACCGGCTTCGGCCGCCGCGAGGAACGCTGGGCGACCGGCTACGGCCTGCTGTTTCGCCTGGCCGCCTTCCTCACGCTGCCCGTCTTCGATGACGACCTGCCCCGCTACCTGTGGGACGGGTGGCAATTGCTGAGCACCGGCCAGCCCTACGACCGGGCGCCCGCCGAATTCTTCGGCGCTGCCCAGGTGCCCCCGGCGCTGCTGCCATGGCTCGGGCAGATCAACTACCCGGAACTGCCCACCGTCTATCCGCCGCCGGCCCAGGCCCTGTTCGGGCTCGCCGCCGCCGCGCAGCCGGGCGCCTGGTGGCCGCTGAAGCTCGGCCTGCTGGCGGCCGACCTGTGGCTCTGGTGGCGCGTGCGGCAGGTGGGCGGACGACGCGCCAGCCTGTTCTACGGCTGGTGCCCGCTGGGCCTGTTCGAAACCGGCGTCGGGGCGCACATCGACGTGCTCGCCGCCGTCTTCCTCGTCGAGGGCTGGTTCGCCGTGCGCCGGCGCCGCGCGGGCCCGGCCGGCCTCTGGCTGGGCCTGGCGCTGGCCACCCGGCCGTGGGTGCTGCCGGTGGTGTGGGCCCTGGGGCGGCGCCAGCCCGCCCGCCTGTGGGTCGCCCTGGGTGCCGCCTGGGCGGCCGGTTACCTGCCCTTCTGGCTGCAGGGCAGCCTGGCGGAGTGGCCCACGATGCTCCGCGCCGCGGCCGCGTGGGAGTTCAACAGCGCGCTCCCGGGGCTGCTGGGCGTCGGATTGCCCGCACCGTGGCCCCGGCGCCTGGCCGCCCTCGCCGGCCTGCTGGGCTGGCTGGCCTGGTCCTGGCGGCACCGGAACCGGCCGGGACGCTCCACCCGCCCGGAGGAGTTGCTCGGCGGGTTTTGGGCCGTGGCCCCGGTGGTGAACCCGTGGTATCTGGTGCTGCTGCTGCCGTGGGCGGCGCTGCGACGGCCCGCGTGGGCCGTCGCCGCGTTGGTCATGGTGCCGCTGAGCTACGCCACGACCCTGCACCTCGGGCGCCCCTTGGCCGGCCCTTACGAGCATCCCGGCTGGGTCCGCCCCGTCGAGTTCGGCGTCGTGCTCGCGGTGGCGTGGTGGGCCGGGCGCCGCCGCCCGGCCACGCCGGCGCCGGCCGCGGAATAACCACCCGTCGTTACGTTTCGCTCAATTCAGCCCGTTCCGTCGGTTGCGGCCGCAACCCTACCTACCGTTAGTCGTTTTCGGGGCGGGCGCTTGGCTTAACGTGGGGTTGGCTTTGCGAGGGCGGTCTCAAGGTCCGTTCCAATCTACTGCATACACCATCTCTCATGAATATTCTCTCGGCTCGTTCCTGTTTCCCGGCCGCGGCGTTGTCCGCGGCGTTGGTTCTCTCCTTCGGACCCTCCGCGGCTTCTGCCGGCGTGGTCACTGTCAGCACCCTCGCCTGGACCACGGCCACCACCAGCGGCGACTTGTTCCTCGTAAGCGATGGTGGTGCCGCCGGTCAGGGCGACGTCACCGGCGGCACCACCTTGGTGCTGGTCGGGCCCGACGACCAGAGCTTCACCGCGGCCATCGTGACGGCAGCGCGCGTTTTCCCCCAAGGCGGCCGGCTGGAATTCAACTACCTCGGCAACACTGCGGACACCGATGGCTGGGGTGACGGCACTATACGACACGAAACAGTCGGCTACCGGGTGAACAGCGGTGCGAACACCATTCTGAGCCCCGCGCTCGGAGCCGCACAAGCATCCGGTTTCACATCCATTCCCGTAACCGCGGGCGACACCATTACGTTCTTCGTTGACTCGCATGACCAGGGCTTCGGCGAGGCCACGCTGACGCTCTCCGACCTCACGTTCACCCCGGTGCCGGAGCCGGCCGGAATGGCGGTGCTGGCCGGGGTCGGTCTGGTCGGGTTTGCCGCCTGGCGGCGCCGCAGCGCCGTGGCCCGCTGAACCGGACGCCCAGGCCTCCGGTATCCTCCTGACTGATGCGTTCCGCCCTTTCCCGGCTGTTCACTTCGCTGCAATGGCGGCTCACGGTCCTCGCCGTGGCCGCCGTTGTCTTTGCGCTGGCCGTGGCCGTGTGGTTGCTGCGCCGGGAGCTGCTGGAAACTGAATCCCGGGCGGCGGCGGAGAAACTGGAACTGATCGTCCGGGCGGCCAGCCGCCAGGTGGCCGCCGCGAAGCTGGCGGAGATCTACCTCCGGCCCGACGGTTCCCTGAACGACCTCGACGCGTTCATGGACCTGCGCTTCGTGCTGTCGGAGCTGGTGGAGCACAACGGGCTCACCGGCCACCACGGCAGCCCGCTCTACGTGCTGCGGCCGACCGCGGACCCGGCGCAGCTGGAGTTTGTGGTGATGCCCCAGCCGGACGCGCAAGGCCGGTGGTTCGTGGGCAACCGGTATCCCCTGGAACCGCACCTGCGGACCGCCCTCGCGGGCCAGGTCGCCACCACGGGAATCTACACCGACGCGGAGGGGCAGTGGATTTCCGCCGCCGCCCCGGTCCGGGATGCGGCCGGGCGCGTGGTGGCGGTGGTCCAGGCGGACCGCCAGGTGGATTTCATCGCCCGCATCCTGCGCGATACGTTGGTGCACGTGTCGGCCAACCTGCTGGTGGTGGCCCTCCTGGTCGGCGGGCTGGCCGCCTGGCTGGGACGGCAAGTGAGCCGGCCCGTGCGGCAGCTGACCGCGGCGACCGAGCGGCTGGCCGCCGGCGACCTCGCCCACCGGGTGCCCGACCACGGCCGGAGCGACGAACTGGGCCTCCTGGCCCGGCGCCTCAACCACATGGCGGCGGAACTGGAACTGGCCCGCCAGCAGGAACTCACCCGCCAGCAGACCCTCCAGGCGGCCCTGCGGGAATCCGAGGCGGTCAACCGGGCCAAGGGGCAGTTCATCGCGGTGACCAGCCACGAGATGCGCACCCCGCTGACGGCCATCGTCGGGTTCACGCAGATCCTGCTGGAATCCCCGCTCCCCGCCTCGGCCCTCCGGCATGCGCGCCACGTGCTGGATGCCGGCGAAGCGCTGACGCACCTGGTGAACGAGGTGCTGGACCAGTCGAAGATCGAGGCGGGGACCATCCAGCTCGACCGGGTGGCGGTCTCGCTCGACGAACTGGCCGACCGGGTGACGAACATGGCGGAACCGCAGACCGTGGTCCCCCAGAACACGCTCTGCGTCGAATTGGCTCCCGAGGTGCCCGCGCTGGTGCTGGGATCGCCCAAGCACCTGCAACAGGTGCTGCTGAACCTGGTGTCCAACGCGATCAAGTTCGCCCGGGGCGGCTGGGTGTGCCTGCGCATCACCACGGAACCGGCGGGGCCCGGGGCGGCGGCGGCCGAGCTCCGGATCCGGTTTGAGGTCGAGGACAACGGCATCGGCATCGCCCCCGAGCACCACGCCAAGATCTTCACCCCGTTTTACCAAGTGTCCTCGGCCTCCAACCGGGCCCACGGCGGGGCCGGCCTGGGCCTCTCCATCGCCGCCGGCCTCGTGCGGGTGATGGGCGGGGAGCTGCAGGTGGCCAGCGAGGTCGGCCGCGGCACGCGGTTCTGGTTCACGATCCCGCTGCTGTCCATCCCGGCCGGAACCGTGCCCCGCTCCCGCCCCGCCTCGCCGGTGCGCCGCATCGCCCTGGTGGCGGGCCACGACGTGCCCGCAAAGGCCCTCGCCAGCCGGCTGCGCCGGACGGCGCGCCTGCTGCACCGGGATGCCGAGGTCGAAGTGGTGGCGCGGCTGACCGGCCTGCCCCGCGACGGTGCGGGCCAGCTGACCCGCTTTGACACCATCCTGGTGCAGTCCTGCACCGGCCTGCCCGTTTGCCCCCGGGTCGAGGATGGCCACTGGCATCCCGCGTGTGACGACTGCGAGGCCACCCCCACCGCCGCCCAGCAGGAAGAGTTGCGGGCGTGGCGCCGGAGCGACCCGGTCCGGCAGCTCTGGCTCAGCACGCCGGCGGCCCGGCGACCGGACCCCGCCTCGGTGACGGCGGCCGGCTATGACGGCTGGTTTACCACCAGCCCCCGCCAGGAGGATTTTTCGACCCTGTTCAGCGCCTTGGGGGAACTCCCCGGCGCGCCCGGCAGTCCGGAGTCCGCAGCCTCCCGGAACCTCGAGGTGATGGTGGCGGAGGATTACGAGCCCAACCGGGTGCTGCTGGAGCACCTGCTGCGGGGGCTGGGCGTGCACCCCGTGATGATCGCGCACGGCGACCAGGTGCTGCCCGCCTTGCAGGCCCGGCGCCCGGCCATGCTGCTGCTCGACCTGCACATGCCCGGGGTGGACGGGTTTGAAATCGCCGAGGAATGGCGGGCCCAGGAGCGGGCACAGGGGATTTCCGGCACCCGTCGCCTGCCGATCGTGGCGGTCAGCGCGAGCGTGCTGGAGGCGGATCGCCAACGGGCCATCAACCTGGGCATGAATGATTTCATCGAGAAACCCATCGACCCGCACCGGCTCCAGACCGTGCTGGGAACCTGGCTTTCCCCAACCCCCCGCTTGCCCTGACCATGGAGTCGCGCCGCAGCATCCTGATCGCCGACGACGAACCGGCCGTGCAACGCCTGCTGGAATACCACCTCAAGCAGGCCGGCTACCGGGTGCGCACCGCGGATGACGGGCAGGAGGCCATGGCCCTCGGCGGGGACGACCTGGCCTGCGTCCTGGTGGACCTCAACATGCCCTACCTGAACGGCATGGGCGTGCTGGAGCAGTTCCGCCAGCAATGGCCCGAGGTGCCGCTGATCATGATCTCGGCGGTCGGGGAAATCCACGACGCGGTGGAGGCGATGAAGAAGGGGGCGTTTGACTACGTGCCCAAGCCGTTCGACATGGACCAGCTGCTGGCCAGCGTCGGCCGGGCCCGGCAGATGGCGGAGGCGTTGGGCGAGAACCGCACCCTGCGGCAGACCCTCGCGGCGCCGGCCGCCCCCAACCGCCCCTTCGTCGGCCGCTCACCGGCCGCCCTGGAACTGGCCCGGGCGATCGAGAAGATCGCCCCCCTGCCCTCCAGCGTGCTGCTGACCGGCGAGAGCGGCGTGGGCAAAACCATGGTCGCCCGCCTGCTCCATCAGGGCAGTCCGCGCGGGGGCCAGAATTTCGTCTCGGTGAGCTGCCCCGCCCTGCCGCGGGAACTGATCGAGGCCGAGCTGTTCGGCCATGAGCGCGGCGCCTTCACCGGCGCCAACCAGAAGCGCGTGGGCCGCATGGAGATGGCGGATGGCGGCACGCTTTTCCTGGACGAAATCGGCGACCTGCCCCTGTCGCTCCAGCCGAAGTTGCTGAACGTCATCCAGGACCGCGAAATCGTCCGCCTGGGCAGCAGCCAGCCGAAGCCGGTGGACTTCCGCCTGATCACGGCGACCAACGTGGAACTGGACGCCAAGATCGACGCCGGGGAATTCCGCGAGGACCTGTTCTACCGGCTGAACGTCATCTCCCTGCACATCCCCGCCCTGCGCGAGCGCCGGGAAGACATCCCCGACCTGGCCAGCCACATCCTCGACCGCATTGCCCAGAACCGCGGCGGGAAACGTCACCATTTGGGCCCGGAGGCCGCGCAGATGCTCGCGGCCCATTCGTGGCCGGGCAACGTGCGGGAACTCGAGAACGTCCTGGAACGGGCCACCGCGTTTGCCGCCCGGGAGGAACTGGGGCCCGGCGACCTGCCCAACCTGGCCCCCCGGCGGCCCGCGGCGCGGCGCCTCCCCGGTCCGGCGCCGGCCAGCCCGGCGATCGCCACCGTGGCCGACCTGCCGCTGGCCGGGTTCAGCCTCGATGACCTCGAACGCGAGGCCCTGCTGCAGACGCTGCGCAAGTGCGGGGGCAACAAGGCGCTCGCGGCCCGCCAGCTCGGCGTCACCGAACGCTCCATCTACAACAAGCTCGCCCGGATCGCCCCGGCCGAGGCGGAAGTGGCCGCCGCCTAGCCCCGCGGGCGGCCCGCCCCGGGTTCACCGTCAGGGAGTCACCGTGCGCGTCAGCCGGAAGGTCCCGAAGGCGGCTCCCCCGAGGCCGTAAGTGCCCGTGAGGACCGCCGTGGCCGGGTTGAGGCTGCCGGTGACCGTCAGGCCGTTGGGCACGGTCGTCCCCGAGAGGGCATTGGCCGCATTGACCGAAGCAAAGCCGCCGCCGTCGCCGTCCGCCGTGGGCGACGCCGGATCGTCGATCGTGTAGAAAAACAGGCTGCCGTCCGCCGCGAGCACGGCAAAGGCGCTGCCTTGGAACAACCCGTCGTAAGTCCCGGCATAGTAGCCGGCATTCCCGGCCTGGATGCCGGAATCGGCCTTGCGGCTGCCCTCGAGCGAACCGGAGATGCCGTCCGAATTCACGAACGTGCCGGTAACCCCGGTCAGGGTGAAGACGCCCGACGCCCTGCCCTGCTGCGCCGTCGGGGCGCTGAACGAGCCATCGGCCTGCACCCCGAACGTCCCGATGAACACGCCCTCTTCCTGGGGCGTGTTGTAGCCGACCGCCACGGCCCGACCATCCGGACGCACCAGGGCGGCAAAACCGCCGTTGTCGGCCTGGCCGCCAAACTTGCCCATGTAGATGCCACGCGGCGGCGCGGGCAGGCTGAGGACCACCAGGGCCGCCTCCCCGCTCGTCGCCTGGCCGGCCCGGTTGGTCACCGTCACCCCGTAGCGGCCGGTGTCGGCCAAGGTCAGATTCGTCAGCGTCAGCCGGGCCGCGTTCCGGCCCGGGAGCGAGACGCCGTCCTTGTGCCATTGGTAGGCCAGCGGAGCGGTGCCGGTTGCGGTCACATCGAACGTGACGTTGCCACCGGCCGGATTGGTCCGGCCCTGCGGCTGGGCGGTGAGGGTCGGCGGCAGCAGGCGCAGGCGATAAAAACCCATCGGCTCCGCGGCACTCTGGACCAAAGTCCGCGCCTCGGTGGGACCGCCGACATCTTCCCAGGCCCCGGAACCGAGGTCGCCCCGCCGTTGGGGCTGCACCCAGTCGAGCCCGGCCGCCCAGGAGACGATGACGGTGTCGTTGCCGGGCGTTATGCTCAGCGGCACCGGCTGCCCGGCGAGCCACCCGGTCACCAGGCCGAGCAGCAGCAGTGTGGCCGGGATACGGATTCGCCGGTGGGTGAACGCCGTCCGCGGGAACAGATTGGCTTGGTTTGTCATGTCAGGAACGATCCTTCAGGTTTCGCCGCCCCGACATCGCTACCGAGGCCGCGCCCGGCGCCACGGCTCGCCCGCGGCACGGGGTGGTCCGCCGATACCCCCGTGCCAGCAACGTCAGCCGGGAGGCGTAGTATTCGAATCCCGTGGCGCAGAAAAATGTGCAGGGCCCGTTGGGACCCATGGCCTTGAACTCATGCCCCGGCAGGTTGCCCAGCCGGTCCGCCGTCGCGTAGGCATCCTCCAGGGCCACGAAGATCGCGATGTGCCCATGGGATTCCTCGATGAAACGATCCCCCTCGCGGATGTCGCGGACCGCGATCGCCGCCGGTTCGCCGGGGGCAGCGGTCGCGGCCTCAGCGGCCGGAGGCGGAGGAGGAGAAAAGCGGAGGACACGGTGCCACCAATTCATGTCGCCAAAATCCCCGGCGGGCGCCCGCTCCTCCACCCGCAAGTATGGGTATTGGCCGGCGGAACAACCAGTGAACCTGACGGCCTGCCCCAGCGGTTCCGGCGCTTCTGATCGGCGCCGGTGGGGCCATTCGGCGCGGCAACCGGGCAGCGCCGCCGGCCGGCCGCCGGCAGCGCATCCCCCCGGTTAGGTAGGGCGGTGCCACCGCGTAACCCCGCCAACAAAAAACCCGGAGCCTGTCGGGCTCCGGGTCGGTGTGATGCTTGCGCGGCACTGCCGCCGCCAAGATCAAGGCGTGCGGGTAAAGGTTCGGGAGGCCGAGCCGCCGCGCTGGCGGTGTGGGTGATCGGCTTGGGAACCTGGCGGCTTACCACCCGGCCCCGCACGGGCGGGGGTGATGCCGGAGATCGCGAGCCGCAATGTGTTCAGCGCTTGGAATCGAAAGGCGCGGGGACCCAGGAGCGTCGAACACCTCGCCGCGCTGCTCGCCTTCGTTGGCGGCAACTTCAGCCTTCCGGCCTATCCCGGCCCCGGGCAGCAGCGCAGAACCCAATTCTGGCCCTCGCTTCAGGAAAAAAGCCGGGGTGTCGCACTGACACCCCGGCTTGGTTGGCACCGACGAGGGACTGACGAATTACAGCACCCGGAAGGCCGTGGTGGTCGTAGCCGTCCCGCCCAGCGTGGTGACCGTGATGGCGCCCGTCAGGGCATTCGCCGGAACGGTGAACTGCAACCGTTGCGTGGCCCCGTTGCCCACCCGGGTGAACGCCACGGAGAGCGTTCCCAGTTTGACGTCGTTGACGTATTGCAGGTTCGTGCCGGTGATGGTCACCGTCGCGCCCCTCACCAAACCGACAGTCTTCGCCCCACTGGTTGGAGTGAAGCCCGTGATGGTCGGATTGCCGACCACCGTGACCGCCGCCGCCCGGTTGGCCGCAGTCCGGCTCAAGGAGCTGGTGACCGCCACCGCCTGGGCGCCGTTCGCCGTGCGGGCACCGACGACAGCCCTGATTTCATTCGCGCTGACGACGGTGAAGGAACTCACCGCCGTGCCGCCCACGGTCACGGCCGTCACGTTGACAAAGCCCGCACCCCGGATCGTGATGGTGCGGCCGATCGCCGTTTGGTTCGTGTTCGCGGTCACGATGGCGGTGCCGTTCGTGGCCGAGGCCGGGCGATCGCCCAACACGGCGCTGATCACCGGGGTGCTCGCCACGGTGAAGCCGGTGAACACCGTGCTGCCCGCGGGGCCAGTCACGGTGATCGGACCCGCGAGGGCGCCGGCCGGAATGGTGAGGGTGACCGAGCCATTCGCATTGCGGGTAATGGCGCTTACGGTCAGCGGAGCAGTGGCCCCCGGGAACGTGACCGAGGCGAGGGATTGCGACACCGTGCTGCCGGTCACCAAGCCCAGGTTAGCGCCGGTGAAGGTCACCGCCGCCCGGGGCGCCGCAGAAGTGGCTGCCCGGCCCGCCACCGTCGCCGCCGTAAAGGACGGCGGTTGAGCCACCCCGATCGGTGCCGAGTTCGCCACACCACCGGGAGAGGTCACACTGATCACCGAGCTGGCCGGGGCATTTGCCGGGATTCTCACACTGATGCTCGTGCCGCTGGTGATGGTGAATTGAGTGCCCGGGAGCACAATGCCGCCGAAGGACACACTCGTCACCCCGCCGAGGTTGCTACCGTTCACCGTGACGACGTTACCGGCCAGGACGGGGCTCGGGAGGAGGACGCCGCTGATCGTCGGGGCGTCCGGCAACATGGTGAAGGCATTGGCTTTCGTCGCCGTGCCCGCCACCGTGGTGATGCTCACGCTGTGGAGGTTGCCGACGGTCAACGCCGGGACCACCGCCGTCACCACGGTATCGCTCACCCGCGTGAAGCGGGTGGCCGGGACGCTGCCGAAGGACACCCCGGTAACCGCCGTGAAGTCCGTGCCTTGCAGGGTGATGGTGCTACCCAAACCAGCACTGGCCGGAGCGACCGAGGCCAAGGTGGGAGCCGGGATGCCGCGACCCACCAGGCGGTTGAATTCCGGGTTGTTCGCCCCGGTGTGGGCCAACCGCAGGCTGGCTTCACGCACGCCGGCGCTGGTGGCCTTGACTGCCACTTGGAACGTGGCCACCGCATTCACACCCAGCACCCCGTTGGCCGGGGTCCAGCTGAGCACCTTGAAATCATGCGGATGCGCACCGCAGATGCCGACGTTGGTGATGGTCAGCGGCAGGGCGCCGATGTTTCTCACCGTGATGGCCACGGGCAGGCCCGTGCCGGTATTGATGCCGGAGAAGCCCACATCCGTCAGCACGGAGACATTTCCCTGCGTCGGCTCACCCGCGAACTGCAATTCGCCAAGTTCCATGGGGAGTGCGCCGGGCTGCTGCGGTCCGGGGATTTCATTCCATTCGCAATGGGTTGCTTCCACGGCCCCGCCATTGCGGCCGAGCCACATGAATTTCGGGTCCGCACCCAGGGCCAGGGTCACGTCGGCCGGGGTCAATCCGGTGAAGACGGCCTTGAAGTGATAACCGCCGCCGATCAACGGCTCCACCCAACCTTCCACCGGGGTGCGCAAGTTGGCCTTGCCGCTGGTGGTGAATGTGCCGCGGACTGCGCTGGGAGTGATGCGGCATTCCACGACGCCGAGATCCAGGGGCAGGCCGGTCCGGACATCCGCACCGTAACCGTAGACCTCCACGGTGTCGGCGTTGACTTGGACCACGCCGGATTGGACCTCGATGTTTTGCACGTAGGTTTGGTTCCGGGTGAGCGGCGTGGGGTTGAGACCCGTATCATTGCGGTCAAACGACATGACGCGGACGAGGTCACCCACGGCGATATCCGGGGTCGCGCCTTCCCACGGGGTGGCGCCGACATGGTTCACTTCCACGATGCCTTCAAAGATGCCCGGCGTCGCGGGATCATCCAAAGGCACGATGTTGTGGGCCGTGCCGATCACTTCATACCGATGCGTGACCGGATTGAGGCGCTGGATTTCCACATTCACCAGCTCGTTTGCCTTGAACCCGTCGGAATAGACATAATCGCGCACATGGAACACGCCCACAGTTCGGTCCACGGGAGGATCATTGTAACCATCTGACGTGGTCGAGGAGCTGCCGGTCAGGGAGATGGAATTCGTGACGTAGAGCGGTGCATTGTTGTTGCCATACGGTTGATACACGATCTTCATCACCGCCGCCGCCGCCCCCAGGCGCTTGGGCGTGTAGCGGATGGTGATGTTGGTGGAAGCACCAATGTCCAAGGCCAAGGCCCTGCGGGTGTTCAGCAAGGTGCCAGCAAAGGAGAATTCCTCGGCATCGCCTTCAAAGTAAACCTGCTCAATGCGGGCAACTGTCTGGTTCAACTGGCCCTCATTTTTGATCGTGAGCTCCATGTTGAATACGCTGCTCACCGCAGTGTTCGGGAAGGTCAGTTTGGTGGGCGCCACATTGAGGTAGCTGTAAGGCCGGGATACGACCTCGCCATGGAGTCGCACCATCACTGTGCCCGCGACGTCATCCAGGATGCTGAGAACCGCATCCTTGGATCCGAGGCCACCGGTGGTGGTGTTGAAGTGAACGGTGACGGTCGTGCTTTCGCCCGGCAGCAAGGTGAGGCTGGCACCGTCGACCACGGTGAAGTTGGCCGGGTTCGTGCCGGTGATTTCATAGCCGGAGATGTTCACATTGCCGGGGCCGGGATTCCGGATGCTGAGCACGCGGTCAAACGTGGCCGGAGACTTCAACGGCGGGAACAGCAGCTCGAGGGCGCTGACGATGGTGTCGCCGGTGAGCGGCTCCAATACGGCCGGCGCCCCGCCGCCGTCGGGAATGCAACCGCCCTCTACCCCGCCGCCAAATTCATTGATGGTGATTTCACCCTCGGTCCGCCCTCGCCAGTTGGCGGAACAGCCGGCACGACGCAGGGCGCGCTCGATGTCATTGTCCTCACCCGGCCCAGTGTGCAAACCGGTGAACGTGGCGATGAATCCGTCCGGACGGGCAGGGTCACGGACAATCGTCCCTTCGCCCGGGGCGGCAATGGAGCGGGCGCCGATGGGTTGGTTGGCGTTGTTCTGGCCAGCCCCGTCCACAAACCGGAACTGGTCGGCGGAGCCGGAAGTAAGGTCCACGGCGATTTGGTCAATCGGCATCGGCGAGCCATCCTCGTTGGCCGCACGACCGCGCAGTTCGATGGTGTTCGCATTCACGACGATGACCGATGTCGTCGGGTCGGTAGGCGAAGCGAACAATTCCACATCCGCGACATAGGACTGATAAACCGGGCCCGCAGAAGAGACGAGCCGCACACGGTCACCGGGCCGCACGTCCGGGATGACGTTCAACCAGCAGGGAGTCCCCGGGTGGTTCACTTCCACGACGCCAGTTACGGCCGAAAGGACCGGGCTCTGGGACACCAATTCGCCATGGCGCACCAATTGGATGACATAGGTGTCGTTGGAGGGGGGTAGATCGACAGAAACAAATTCCCGGCCGGTGAAGGCCGCGATGCGCATGGTCGAAGGCGGGGGTTCAATGACCGTTTGATGATCCAGGCCGATGGCGGAGAGGGCCACCGTTTGGGTAACCACACCCGTCGCTCCGACGTGCAGCGTGGCGGCCCGGGTGCCCACCACCCGGGGTTGAGCAACGAGACTCAGGGGCATGCCCGTGGTGCCCGCCGCCAAGGACGTCGGGACCGCACCCTGGAGGCGGAACTCAGCGGTGGCGCCGGTGAGGGTGGCGGTAACGCCATTGGCCGGAGCATCTCCCAAGTTATAAACCATCACCGGGTAAGGCGCGGAGATGACCCCGAGGAGGCGGCTGCCGAGATCCAATGTCGTCGGACGGACCACCAGGTAGGGGGCATTCGGCTTCGCACCCGCATAGGCATAGCCCGTCAGCGGCACGCGCACGTCGCCAAAACGGCTGTCGCAATGGATGACGAGCGTCGCGTTTTTCTCGCCCGCCGCCTGCGCCTGCAGGGACACCGCATAAGCGATGTCTGCACCAACCTCCAAGGTATGGCCGCCGTTGGGAATCGTGGGCGCGATGAAGGAAGCCGCATCAGCACCCTCGAGGGTCATGCCCGTGATATGCAATTGACCGAAGACGCCCGCGCCAGCGTTCGTGACACTTAGCGTGCGGGTTTGCAGGGTGTTGATCGCGGTGGACGTGAAGAACACGCCCGCGGACTCGGTGCTCAAGACCGGGGCATCCAGGGGCGCATTGCAGGATTCCGCAAAGGGCCCTGCCTGATCGCCAGAACCCGCAATGGTAAGGCTAAGCCCATTGCCGCCTACGTCGACAAAGGCGATCGAGGCATCCCCCGCCAAAGCTTGGAGGACATCCGCTTCGGTCAGGGCGGTAAAGCCGTCGGAAAGCACGGTGAACGTCGCCGTCCAGTTCGTATTCGCCCGGTTGCCCGGCACATCAAACGCCGAACTTCCGAAAATGATACGCCGACCATCGCTGAACCGCGGGCTGACGATATCGACGGTGAACGGTTCCAATTGCCGGCCATTGCCGCCATTGGCGGCAGGATCGTTGGCATACCCCTTCACTTGAACAACGCCGACGGAATTGGCGGGAACAAACGGCCCCTGCGTAATCACGATGTCCGCGACCGTGCTCTGCTCGATGAACGGGGTCGGAATCGGGTCGAACACCAAGGGAGTGGTCGGATCGTCGGCCAGCTTGATGCCGCTGACCTGGACGATGTCACCGCCTCTGATGTCCGGGGTAACCGCCACGCCCAGGGAAGGCACGATGCCCCAGCAGTAGCCACCGGGATGGTTGACCTCGGCGAAACCAGCCTCGTCTGGGGTGATGCCGTCCACATGGCCGGTGACCACCGGCAGACCGCCGCCCGCCGGCCGGCGAAGCACCTCCAAGGTCAACGTCGTATCCGGAGCCAGGTTGGTGTAACCTTCCATGGACACGAAGTCCCGGGAAGGGAACAGGGTCATGAAATGCCCGTCCTGTGTCGGGGTGGGAATGGGCGCAACCTGGGCGTGGGCACTGACGCCGCACAATAAGGCGACGGGCAACGCCGCCAGCGCCGCCACCCGCTTGGCCGTGGCGCCAAGCCAGCGAGCGATTGTTGGGCGATCTTGCCGGAAGCCGGAAGAGCCAGCGGTTCGGGCCGTTTGGGTTTCCACGGGCGGTGGTGACTGCCCGGGGGCTGCGATGCCCGACAACGAGCCGGCCGCGAAGTTCCGCAGAACCGGGCCGGTATTGGCTGAGTATGTTTTGTTTGTCATGGATATGGATGAATCCGGGACGCCATTCGCAGCCCGGGTGCCAAGGCCCATGCCCGCCCGAAAAGTGATGGATTCATGGGCAAATCCGCCCCTTGGAGCGCCGGCGGCGCCGGCGGGCGGGTCAGGCCGCGGGGGGCCGGCCTGAAAACATTGCAGCGGCGGGGGCGAAAAGTTTTCGCCGGCGGCCCGCCGAGCGCCACCCGGAACAACCGCTCGGGGACGGAGGGACTCCGCCCCTGGGCTACGGTGCCGGCGGCCGGGCACGACGGGGTGAGGCCCGGGAGATTCTGCCGGGAAGCGGATTAGGTTTGTTGGGGGGCGGACCCTCCGCGGGCCCCGGCGGGCGCTGAGTGCGCCCGTTCAAAATCGCCTGTCGCCGTAGGAGAGGAGGTAACGAGCCTCACCTTCTTGAGGAAATTCAGGGTCTCCTCACGTCGGCACCTGCGACATCAGCGGTTCTTGAACGGACTGTCAGTCGCGTCCCGGCCGTTCCCCGTGAAGGCTGGCCCCCGTGCGCCAGCTCTGCCAGAGCAGGCCAATGGGGAGGAGACTGGCGGCGGCCAGCGTCAGCAAAAGCGGGGCGACCGGCTCGTCCCGGGGGCCGGTGAAGGGTTCGAGCTCGGTGACCATATCCGACCACCGATCGGCCACGGGCAGGCCCTTCGCCGGCGGCCGGCTGTCCACAACCAAGGCGGCCGAAGGTTCCGGCCGCACGACCGCACCGTTGCCCACCACCAACAGGAGCAGGAAACCACCGCCGAGGGCGGCCAGCCAACATATGCGTCCCATCATCCGGGTCAGGATGACACCGCTGCCCGGACGACGTAAAAAGGCAAGGTTGGTTAGGCGGCCCCGGGATCGCGCGACCGGGCAATCCCGCCGAGTCCAGCATACCTAATGTTGTCAGTATCTCCGGCGCGCCGGCCGCCTAAGGTGGCGACGGAGGAATGAATTTACTGACTCAGATCCGCGCCCGCCACGCGTGTGACGACCACCGAGCGCTGAAGCTCCTGCTCCGGCAATTGCAGCCCGCGTGGTTGCGATTGGCGTATGCGGTGATCCCTGGCCTGCTGGCGGCGCATCAAGGCCTGTGGGAGGAATTGGTGACCGACCTGGGCCGCAGCCGGAATTCCGGGGAAATCATCAATGCCTGTCGCTACTGGCGGCAGCGCCGGCCCATGAGCCTCGCCAGTTGGCCCCATTCGTGGTGCCTGCAAATTGAGACCCGGCGAGCCGTGCTGGTCGGCGATCGTTATCTGCCCGAATCCGCGGCCGGCACTCAGGGCTAAGCCGCCGCGGGCTGAAAACCGTCCCGCACCGGCAGGGGCAAGGAGCCGGCCTCAATGGCCGCGACGGCCAGCTCGCGTCGCCAGTGGTGGCGCTCGGCCTCGGCCTCTTCCCGGGGAAGCCAGCCTGCTTCACCCTCAACCTCCGCGGCGCGCAACCGCTCCACGGTCTCGCGGTGCTCCTCCCCGAGGGCCGTGGCCAAGGCTTCGCACAGCTCGTCGAGCGACTGCCCCCGGGCCTCGGCCAAGGCGGACAGTGTCTGATTGGTCGCCAGCAGGAACCGCAGGATTCCGCCCATGCGCAACCAGCCGGATGGATCGAGCCCGTCAGTGAAACCCATGGCGAAAATCGTAGCCCGGAGACCGGGCGCGGCGTCCAAGGCCAAGGTTGGTTATCCCAGGGTGAAACCCCATGGGCTTTGCCAATCGAATTCGCGTCCGATCGGCCACATAATCCAACACCTACGGTTGCGGCCCAACTCCCGGACACCCATCGCTAACCAACATTGGTCGTATTTCTAACACCCGGCGCCGGCTAGGATGGATGCATTCTGATGGGGCTGTCGTTGTCTTTGAGTGAAGACGGTGTAAGCGGCGAGTTGCGTTACCCGCCAACCCATCAGATACACTTTCTGTTTGGCCGGATTGGCCGACGGTGGGATTTGGGGTGGGGTGCTTGACACTAGTGGTCTGGGGACGCTTGTGGCGTTCTCCAGGGGGTTCCTCAATGGGGTTGGTCAGGCGCCTCACCCTTTCCCCACTTCCCCTTGACCGCCGATCCGCGGATCGGCTTCGGGTCAGGCCTGCGGATACAGGCTGAGTGCCAGGCGCAGGAACGGAGTCCCCGGCTTGAGACCGGTGCGGCGAAGAATGTTCAGCCGGTGGGTTTCAACGGTGCGGACGGACCGTTTCAAGGTGGCGGCAATCTCCCGGGAAGTGTGGCCAGCGGCCACCAGTCGCAACACCTCCAATTGCGCCGGGGACAGCCGGGGCAATTTCGGGGTGGGAGCTTCGTCGCCTTCCGGCAGCCAAAGGAAACATCCCCCGGCCGCGATGATCGCCCGGGCCGCCCGCTGAATCGCCGCCGGCGCCTTGGCCCCGATCACCCCGCGCACCCCCTGGCTCAGGGCCGCAACCGCCTGGGTGAACTGCCAGTTGCTCACGACGGCCAGATGCGGCACGTCGCGGTCCGGCGCCCGGCGCCAACGCCGCATCGCCTCGTCGAAAGCGGGCCACCGCACGACCCGCAGCCGGCTCCGGGCCTTCTTCCCCACCCGCCGGCCGGCGGATCGCCGCTGCGCCGGCCCGTCATTGATCGCGATGGTCATGGGAATGCTGACGAAACAAGGGTCGGCCCGCCCGGCTCAGCCGTGGGTCAGCGGCATCTGATTGGCCGCGGCCGAAAATGCGGCCGCTGAGGTCGGCTCCGCGGTGCGGACCTGATTCTCCCGGCGGGGAGCCGGGTGGATCGTCAGCCGTCGGCGCACCCCCGAGAAAGATGCCAGCACCAGCCACGAGCTGGCGGTCATGATCGCCCAGGACTGGCAGCGTTGCGCCGCAGTCCGGGGATGATGGTTGCCGCCGTCAGGGCCGGATAACACCACCCCGGCCGCCACGAGCCCGGCCAGCACGATCTGGCGGAGAAACGGAAGACTTGCAGACATGCCTCAGGGTCCCCCGGAGGCACGTTCATCGCATCCGCCAAACGTAGGCATCCGCCAAGCCGGCCGGCCGGCGCCCCCGGCCAAAGGGCTGATTTTATTGGCTGTCAGCCCCCATCGATTTCTGGGGCGGAGCAACGCATACCCAACCTTGGTTCTCCGCCCCGCCGCCTCATTCTCCGGGGGCAGGCGTCATCGCCGGGGCCGGCGGAGTCGGTCCGTGAACCGCCTCCGCGATGCCGTCCCACAGCACGATCCGCACCTCCAAGGCCCGGACGGCCGCCGCTTGGGCCTCGTGCTCCCGGCGGGTATCCCCCGCGCAGAGCACGTCGACCATCCGGCGCCCCAGTTCGGCGTGCTCGTCGCCATCCAACGTGATGTGCCGGTCCAGGTAGTAGCGCAGGGTCGCCAGTCGGGCCGGAAACTGCGCTTCCAGCTGGCGCACCAGCCGGTTGAACAGTTCGGGGATCAAGTCCTCCCGGCCGTAGGTAAACGCCGCGGCGATCTCATGCACCTGCCCATCTTTGATCCAGGCGAACGTCTGCTGGACGAACGTCCGGACCCCCGCCGGCGCGCCGGCCAGCACCAGCGCCGAGGCCACAGTCTGTCCGGACCGGATCAGCGCGATGAATCGTTCGATGCCGGCGGTGTCCGCCCCCGCTTCCCGCATGGCCTGCAGGTAAAGCTCGAAGTGGCTCGCCACCTCCCCCGAGGGCAGCAAGTCACTCTCCTCCCCCGTCACGATTTCATGGACCAGGCGCCGCAACTGCGGCTCCCCCTGCGGCACCCAGGGCGGCGCCACGCAGGTGAGGTTTGCCTGCAGCGCCTTCAGCAGGGACATGAAATCCCAGACCGCATACGCGTGGTGCTCCATGAACACCGCCAGTTGCTCCACGGAGGTCAGGCCACCGTAGAGCCGGTGGTTCAGCAGGGCTTGGCGGTGGCCGGCAATTGCGGCCGCCACTTGGGCCCGAAACGGGTTGCTTGCACTCATGTCTTTGATGAACGACGCGCCTAGACTGGGGCTGAGCGTCCGCCGCACGCTAACCCAGGATGCCCGGGACGCATTTCGGAATTTCAGGCGTCACGGATCCCGCCATTTCGGGCCCGCCGGAACCTTCGCGGCAGTCCGGCGAGTCCTCCGTTCAACGCCCGGCGCGCCCACCGGCGGGAAGAATTCCGCGGCCGACCACGGGCGCTTCGCGGTGCCCCCGCCGGCCGCCAACGGGTCCGACGCTTGCCACCGGGCAAGTGCTTCTGGCATGGACCCAGCGGTGAAGCGTCTCGATCCCCACTCGCCCGCCGCCGCCGCGCTCGCGGCCGGCCGCTACCGTATCCGCGTCCTGGATGCCGCCGGCGTGGCCAACGTGATGATACCGTGGATGCGGGCCGCCGGCTGGAATCCGGGTTTGCAGGATGCCACGACCTTTCTTGCCGCGGACCCAGGTGGCTTTTTCGTCGGTGAACTCGACGACCAGCCCATCGCCACCGTGAGCGCGGTGCGCTACGACAGGGATTTTGGATTCATGGGCTGCTACCTCGTGGCCGCGCCGTTCCGCGGACTCGGCTACGGGCTCGCCATCCACGAGGCGGGCCGTCGTCACCTGGCGGGCTGTGTCCAAGGCGGGGACGGGGTGCTCGAAAAGGTCGACAATTACCGGACGATCGGGCGGGTCCTCGCGTATCAGAACACCCGGTTCGAAGGCATCCGGACGGATTCCGACTGGCGTCCGACCCTCCCCCTTACCGAGGTTTGCCAGGTTCCCCTGCCCGCCTTGGAAACTCTCGACCGGGCCTGCTTCCCGGCCGCGCGGTCATCGTTCCTTCAGGCGTGGCTGCACCAGCCGGACGCCGTGGCCCTCGCCGCCGAGGATACCTTGCCCACCGGGGAGATCCGCGGCTACGGCGTCATCCGCCGCTGCTTTTCCGGCTGGAAGATTGGTCCGCTGTTTGCCCGCGATGGCCAGGTCGCGGAGGCGATCCTGCGCGGCTTGGTGGAACGCATCCCGGTGGGCGACCATTTCTACCTCGATGTTCCCGCGCCGAACCAGCCGGCGCTGGAGCTGGCGGCCCGCTATGGGCTGCGGGAGGTCTTCGCCACGGCGAGGATGTATGCCGGCCCACCGCCGGCGATTCGCCTCGACTGGGTCTTCGGGGTCACGACGTTTGAGCTTGGCTAACAAAACAGCAGCGCGTGGTGCTGGCGGTGCCGCGCCAGGACCCGGCATTGGGTCAATCCCGCCTGACTGGCCATTTCCTCCAGCACCGGCCCCGATTCCGGAAAGTCGTGCTCCGCGACGTGCTGGCAGACTTCCCCCAATTGCGCGGCGCTAAGCGCCGGCCATTCCGTGGCGACCATCCGGAGATAGGATTCAAGATACTGCGCCCGGGACTCCCCAGGCTCACGGACGACGTCCACCAGCAACAGCATCCCGCCCGGGGAACGCACCGCCGCGATCGCCTCGAACATTCGCCGCTTGCCCGCCGGCGGAAGGTGGTGCATCGCGAATCCCGAATAAATCAGGTCCGCCGAACCCGGCGGCAGGGTGGCGAGGCACGCCAGCATTTCCTGCTCACGCAGTTCCACGACGGGCAGTCCCGCCAGGCTCCGGGCCGCGCCTTCCAGCGCGGCGCGCGACAGGTCCACCCCCAGATAGCTGGCCGGCGGAAAATCCCGCAGCGTCTCCGCCAACCCACTGGCATTGCCGCACCCCAAGTCCAGCAGCGAGTAACCGCCGAGCGCCGCCCGGCCGGCGATCACCTCCCGCAGCCGCGCGTGGATCTCCCGGTGGAACATGTAGTTCTCGCGGATGATGGTGTCATAGACGGACCACGAAGCCCGGAAGAGTTCCGTCTGTTGATCGGACATAAACAGGAAATCGGGAGGACGGCAGCTCCAGCGCTCCGCCCAGATTGCCGCCGACTCGGAGGCCCCAAACCCGCCGTCGGGAATGCACCTGACCACCGGCGATTAGGATGCGCTGCGGCCGGGGGCCGAGGCATTTGACAACTTTGGGTATCCAGTCGCCCCCTCGCCAGCACAACCACGCATTCCGATTTTTCACAACAGCTTCAGTTCCCGGCTTATAAATAATA
>JBEISV010000233.1:0-7241 GCA_040375265.1 Verrucomicrobiales bacterium | reverse complement strand
GTTTGCCCAGGAGCGGATCTTCGTCCGCAACGACCGCGGCGAACTGGTCTGCCTGAAGGGTTCGTGACCGGCCGGACTAACGGGGCAACGGCACTTCCAATTCCGCCAGCGCGTAAACCATCGTCGCCAGCGTGGCGGTGCAACGGCGCAGGACCTGGGGGTCCACCTTGTCCACGGTGTCGGCGTCGGTGTGGTGGAACCAGAAGTAGTTGTTGGGCTTCAGGCGCAGGCCGAGCGCGGGCACGCCGCCTTCGATCAGCGGGGTCAGGTCGGCGTCGCCGCCCCCGAGGGTGAACTTGCCGGCCCCGATGGCCTCGCCCAGGAAACCGAGGACGCCGCGGATCACTTCGCCGCCCCGTTCGCTGCCAGTGAACCCTAAGCCCTCGGGTTCGAAGGTGCCGTTGTCCGTCTCGATGGCGGCAACGTGGCGCCCCAGTTCGTCCCGGTGGGCGTCGCGATAGGCCTTGGCGCCGGCGAGCCCAAACTCCTCGTTCGTCCAGAGCACAAGGCGGATCGTGCGGCGCGGTGTCAGGCCGGCCTCCTTGAGCAGGCGTAGCACTTCCCAAGCGGCCACGCAGCCGCCGCCGTCGTCGAGGGCGCCCTGGCCGACATCCCAGGAGTCGAAGTGGCCGCCCACGACGACGATTTCCTCGGGCTTTTCGCGGCCGGGCAGCTCGGCGATCACGTTTCCATCCGTAACCTCGTCGCCGTAATGCGCGGACAACCGGAGGCGGAGCACCGGCGTCTGGCCACGGGCCTGCATCCGGGCGAGGCGTTCGGCATCCTCCGGCGCGAGGCCGGCGTGGGGAATCGGCGGGACGCCGTCCTCATAACGCATCATCCCGGTGTGGGGCGTGCGCAGCGAAAAGGGGGTCACGCTCCGGGTGACGCTGGCGACCGCGCCGACCTTGGCCGCGGCGGAGGCGCCAGCCCAGCGGTAGCGGACGGAGTCGCCGTAGCCGGTGAACGGGGCGTTGAAGACGACGATGCGGCCCTTGGCCTCGGCGGCACGGTTGGTCAATTCGGAAAAGCTGCCAACCACCATCACGGGGGCCATGATGCCTTCCGGCGGCGTGGCGACGGTGCCGCCGAAGCCCAGCACGGGCAGTTTCTCGAACCGCGGCGAGACCAGTTCGGCACTTTCCTCCCCGCGGGTCCAGCGACGCACCTTTACGGGTTCGCTCCGGACGTTGGCGAAGCCGTCGGCCTTCAGCGTGCGCACCGCCCATTCCACCGCGCCGGCGAGGTTGGTTGAGCCGGAGGGCCGGGCACCGAAGGTGTCGCAGAGTTCCGCCAGCCGGAGGTAACCCACGCCGGAATTCGTCGCGGCGGCCACCAGCTTGTGGAGCTGGCCGACCAGCGCCGCGGGCAGCGGGATGGCATTGGTCGAAGGGCCGGCGGAATTTGCGGGCGCGGCTTTGGCGTCCTCCTTCAGCCGGCGCAGCTTCAGGTCACGAATCTCGCCCGTGGTGCTCCACGTCGCGATCCCGAAGGGTTTGCTCAGCTCGATTTCGCCCGGCCGTAGCGAGACTTCGACGCCCCGGATGTCGGCATTGATGAGGTGCTCGTCGTCCAGCCACAGACTGAGGTTCGTGGCGGTCACCGCCAGGCGGCAGCGATACCATTGGCCGGTCTTGAAATTACGATACTGCGTCGTGTCGTTCTGCGAGGCGTCCTGGTTGTTGAGCGACGAGATGCCGACCACCGCGCCGCCCCAGCCGCCGAGCACCAGCGTGGCGTGGGAATCGCGCACGGGAAACGTGAGCGCGCAGAAGAAGTCCTGTCCCATCACCCGACGGGCCTCGAACGCCACCTCGTAATCCACGGCGGGCACGGGATTGGTGTAATTGACGCCGGTGAGGATACCTTGATTGAGCACGAGGGCGCCGTCCTTGACCTCGATCTCCCCGCCGCCGCCGAACTTGGTCGGCGTCCAACCGGCGAGGGACTTGCCGTCAAAGAGAGGTTGCCAGTCCGCGCCGAGGGCGGCGAACCAGGCGGTGAGCAGCATTAGGATGGGCAGGCGCACGGGCCGGACCTTGCCACGGAACCACGTCGGAGGGCAGAGCGAAGTCAGGGGACCCGACACAGTGGAACGGGTCATGGCCCGGGAGGAGGAATTCGGAGTGAAAACCTCGAATCCGCGGCGGCCCACTGCCGGGCGCCGCGGCAGGTTCACGCATTGGCTCGCAACGCAGCGCCCGGAATATACTCCGGGACGAAACTCACTGCTGAAGGATTACCCGCCAGAAATTGGGACCTTCGGCGACGGAAACCGGTAGACAGACCTCGCCACCGGTTCCGACGACTCCGGATTCGACCACGGCCCAATTGGCGACGGGCGTGGCCGAAAACAGCACGTCGTAACGCGCGCCAACGGTGGTCTCCCAGCACAAGTTCCCGCCAAGGACGTGAAACTTCAGTCGCGGAGGCGCCACTTCCACCACGCCACTGATCGGATTGAAGGTCGGAAAGAGCGTGTTCGAGTTCGCCAGGTCATTCCAGAGCCCGGCGGCGTGGCCATACTCATTTCCAGCGTTCAGCAGGTGAACATATCCTTCGCCCTGCAGCGCATTGTCGGGCTGTCCGTCGAGCCAGTTTTCGTAGGTCACCGGTTCGCCGGAAACCCACCGGAACACGCCATCGTCCTCGCGGCGCAGTCCGATCCAAAGGCTGCGGGAACCACCGAGCGCCCCGAATGTATCCAGGATCCACCGCTGTTCGGCCTCATCATTGACGGTCGCCAAATGCCCGCCGAACGCTCCCGCCTCAGCTTCCGATTCAACCCAGCCGTCGGCTTGAACCAGGAAATACGCGTGGTCGGAGCCCGCCCGAAAGTGGGGGCCGGAAAGCACGCTGCCAGATGCGGCCCCAAGGGTTCCGACGAACGCCAATGCGGCTGCCATGAAGTGCAATACCTGACTCCCAGCCTCTGCGTGAGCCTGCGAAAAACGGGATTCTCTCGGAAGAATCGTCACTGCTTTCACGGCGAGTCGGGAAACGTTCATGGACAACTTCAGGGTGGATGTTTTCTGGGCGGCGTTGCCGTCACCGTTCAACCGTGGCTCCGGGTTCTATGGCGGCCGGCGGCGAATGATCCGCATTCCCGGACGGTCCGAGCAGTTCGGGCTGGATGGGTTTGAACGCGTCGGCCCAGACCCAATGGCCCTGCACGGTCGGATGCCCGCGGTCGAAGAGTGGTTGCCAGTCCGCGCCGAGTGCGACGAACCAGGATGGGAGCATCAGGCTAGGCAGGCGCACGGGCCGGACCTTGCCACGGAACCACGTCGGAGGGCAGAGCGAAGTCAGGGGACTCGACACGGTGGAACGGCTCATGGCTTGGGAGGAAGAATTCGGAGTCCAGATTCCCGACGCCGCGGCTGCGACCATGGCCACCCCACGCGAAGTGATCGCCTGGCTGGTCGCGGCGCAGGACCGCGGCGAGTTCTACCAGCCGCCGCCCGCGGAGAAGCGGTCCTGGTGGGCACCCCGCCAAATCAGTGTCACGGCAGCCAGCCGGTTGCACCCAACGGGCGCGGCAGTGGGAACCGCATCAACGGCTGTTGCGGACCGCGTCCTTCTTCTCCTCCAGCTCCGCTTGGAGCTTCTTGCGTTCGGCCTGGAGCCGTTCACGCAGCGAGAATTCCTTCTCGAATTCCTTGGCGGCGGCCGCCGCCTCGATCTCATCGTTGGTGGCGAGCTCGACTTGGGCGAGGCGAGACTTGTAGAGCGATTCCAGGTCGGCGATCCGTTCCTTCTGGGCGGCGTTTAGGGTCTTGCCGGGCTCCACCTTGTTGAGCCGTTCCATCGCGAGTTCATAGGCTGATTTCATGGCACGAGGATAGTCGACGGTGAACCCGGCGCCCAATCTGAATGTGCCGGTCAGGCTGTCCTTGCGAGGCGCGCCAATTGGGCGGCGAGGAAACCGCTCCAGACGTCGTCCGGTTCCCAGATCGTCCGCATTTCAGCCCACGCGGTGGCGGGGACCCAACCCTGGCGAACCCGGTTGAGCGCGACGAACGCCGAGACCCGGTAGTTCAGGGCGCAATGGACGAACACCTTCTGGCCTCGGCGGTTGACCAGTTCGGCGCAAAACCGGTCAAAGTCCTCCGCCTGCGGATCCTCAAACACGACGGGGATCGGCACGTAAGCCATGCCCAGCGAGGCCACCAATTCCGGCTCATCCGGCAGGGCATGGGTCGACGTGGGCAGCGCCAAGTTGATCACGGCCTGCGTGCCCATCGCCGCGAGGTCGCGAAACTGTTCCGCCGTGGGTTGCCCGCCGGTGGCGATCCAATCATCCAACCGGCGGAAATTGCGGATCTGGGCCTCGCCCGCCGGGGGCTGGTGGGCCAACGGATTCACGGCGGCGAAATCGCGGTTCAGGGCAGCGGCTTCCACGCCGTGCTCTTGTAGCGCTCGTAGACCCACCGGAAGTCCCGGTTTTTGCCATTCCCGCCGGCCCAATAAAAACTCTCTTTGTATTGGGCCGAATCGGTGGCGGCCTTGATGGTGGACGGCTCTAGCCAGCGGTGAAGCTCCACATGGCTATCGGCAAATGCGAACGTGCTCACGGTGCCGTGAAAAATCGCGAAGGGGTCAACCCAGCCAGGTGACGGCGGCACGTCCATGGCCCAAGTGCCCAAGTTGTAGGTGCGGGGGTCGGATTCCTCGATGAAGGTCATCGAATTGGCCGGCTCCATGATGAGGGATTGCTTGGTGAACTGGGTCTGCAGGTTGGCCCAGCCGGCCTGCCGGGCACCCGTAGTCGGGTTGAAGTAGCCGCCCATCGTCTCCGCCTTCGAATAGCTGTCATAGGCCCAGCCAGCGCCGGGTTTCCGGTTCTTGGTGCGCAGGTCGCCCGGGCAATGGTAGGCGCCCACGGCCGAGCAGTATTTGAAGATGATGGATTTCTCCAGGCCGGTCTTCACGCGTTTCTCCGCCTCCGCGCGGGTTATGTTCGCGGCGATGGCAGGGCTGGGGCTTGCCCAGTAACCGCCGCCGGGGTGATCGATGCCCGGACCGATGGTGGGCAGCAGCTCATCCCGGAAATCCTGGGAATACATGAACCAGGCGGTGATGAGCTGCTTCTGGTTGCTCATGCAGGCGGCGCCCGTCGCCTTGAGCTTCGCCTTGCTCAACGCCGGCAACAGCATGCCGGCCAGGATCGCGATGATCGCGATCACGACGAGGAGCTCGATGAGCGTGAAGCCCGAGCGCCGGGAGGGGAATCCGAGTCTGGGGAGGTTCATGACGGAGCAGGATGACTGGAATGGAGCGGCGGAAAACGGGCGCCCGGATCAGGGATTGATTGTCGACGGATACCGCCGGGCGAGCCAGCGAACGTCGTTGGGCGCCTTGGTATCGTTCGGGGCATTCCCGAATTTGTTGGGGTCCATGCTGGCAGAATACTTGACCATTACGGGATCGATCCACTTCTTGGACTCGGCGTGGCCGTCCGCAAAATTGAACGTGCTGGCGTTGCCGTGGAAGACCGCCGTGGAATCGACCAACTGGGCGCCCTTGAAGTCCTGGGCCGGGTTGCCCTGGCTCATGATCCAGGAGCCGATGTTCTCGCCGCGAGGATCATTTTCCTCGATCCAAACAAACCGGTCGCTCGGGCGCAGGATCGACGACTGCTTATACAATTGCGGCGATTCACCGTTGAGCGAGCCGACGCCGGAGAGGCTGACGTAAGTATAACCCTTGCCCGCCTTGAGCTTGTTCCGGGTGTCCCCGGGGCAGTGCAGGATTCCCGGGCTGGGGGCATACTTGAACAGCCCGCCCTGCCGGTAGCCTTCCTCGATGACCGTCTGGATCTTCTTCTCGCTCGAGGTGCCGGCGGCGAAGGTCGGCATCTGCGGCGGCGGATCAAACCGCCAGGGAATCTCGTTCTTGTCGTTCCGGCGCTGGAGGAAATTGATCAACCGGTCGGCGTGGTCGCTGGAATACATGATCCAGCCGAGCACCATCTGCTTCTGGTTGCCGATGCACGCGGCGCCGGTGGCCTTGAGTTTCGCCTTGCTCAATGCCGGCAGCAACATGCCGGCAAGGATCGCGATGATCGCGATCACGACGAGGAGCTCGATCAGGGTAAAACCCGCCCGGCGGGTCCGGGCAGTCGCGGAGTTGGCTTTCATGGGATAGGCGGGGAGCGTGTGGTAACTGTCATACAGGTGATAACCGCTGGGCCGGACAGGAAAAGCCAAAACTCAGGTTTTTCCCGCTCCGCCGCCCCCGGCATTGCTTCGCCCATCCGGGTCGCCTATTCCCATCGCCGGCATGGATCCCCGCGAAGCCCTCATCGCGTTGAACTTGGTCGAACACGTCGGCCCGGTGCGTCTGCGCAAGTTGCTCGACCACTTCGGCGGTGAGCCAGCCGCCATCCTCCGGGCCAGCGTGCCCCAGTTGCTCGCCGTCAATGGCATCGGGCCCGACACGGCCGAGGCAATCAGCGGTTGGGAAAACACGGTGGACCTCATCGGCGAACTGCGGCGCGTCGCCGATTACGGCTGCCGGGTGGTCACCCAGCTGGACGCCGATTATCCTGCGCACCTCCGCGAGATCTACGATCCGCCCGTGGTGCTCTACGTGAAGGGCACCCTGAAGCCCGAGGACAAGAACGGCGTCGCCCTCGTCGGCTCGCGGCAGACCACGACTTACGGCCTGGAAACCGCCCGCAAGCTCGCCTACCAGCTCGCCTACACCGGCGTGACCGTCGTCAGTGGCGGCGCACGTGGCATCGACACCTCGGCCCATCAGGGCGCGCTCACCGCGAAAGGCCGCACCATCGCGGTGCTGGGCACCGGCATCAATTTGGTCTTCCCGCCGGAGAACGCGGAACTCTTCGAACGCATCGCGGCTCACGGCGCCGTGATGACCCAATTCCCGTTCAACCGGCCCGCCGACAAGCAGTCCTTCCCCATTCGCAACCGCATCGTCGCCGGCATGACCCTCGGCACGGTGGTGATCGAGGCCAACCTCAGCAGCGGCGCGCTGATCACCGCCAACTTCGCCACCGAATACGGCCGGCAGGTCTTCGCGGTGCCCGGACGGATTGATTCGCCGCGCAGCAAAGGTTGCCATGACCTGATCAAGAAGGGCGCCAAGCTCTGCGAAGGCGTCGAGGACATCCTGAGCGAGTTCGAATACCTGTTCCCGCCGAGCAACAAACCCGCGTCGCCCGCCGAGACCGGCCAGTTGCCCGGCCTGACTTTGTCGGACAACGAGGCCAAGATCCT
>JBEISV010000511.1:0-3387 GCA_040375265.1 Verrucomicrobiales bacterium | reverse complement strand
CCGCCTCGACTTCCATCACAACACAGTCGTCTTCCGCCGCGACCAGTCCGAGATGTATCGCGTCCGGGTCTTTGAAATCACCTCCAACGACGAGGAATTGGTCTCGTGGAACAACATTTTCTACCGCGAACCCGCCACGCCCGGCGCCACCCCGACGTTGCTCTACCTCGGGCTCTCCGAAGGCCGGCACAACTTCGGCACCAACTGGGTCAGTCCCGGTTGGGGGCCGTGGGACAACGGCATCCAGGGCATCGGCACCATGAACGGCCTGGAGAAGCTGGTGTCGCCCGGCGGGGAAAGCCCCGGCTTCATCAATGCCGCCGCCAAGGACTACAGTCTCGGCGCCTACTCACCCGTCCGCAATCTCGGCGAAGCCTTGCCGGCCGATGCGCCCGCGGTGACTTCCCAGTATGTTTTCCACGGCCGGAGCGAACTCCGCCCCTCGGCCGGCGCTCCCGACCCGGGCGCGAATGAGTTCGTGCCTCCGGCGGGTCCGGTCGCCCCGGAGGCGCATCCGCTGAACCTCGCCGTGGTGCAGAACCGCCCCCTGCCCCTCCGGTTGACGGGCTACGACGGCAACGGCGACTTGCTGAACTTCGCGGTGATCACGTCGCCGGCCAACGGCTCGCTGAGCGGCACCGCCCCGGAACTCACCTACACTCCGGGACCGGAATTTCTCGGCGCCGATAGCTTTACCTTCGTGGCCTTCGACGCAGGCCTCACCTCCGCGCCGGTAACGGTCTCGCTCACGGTGGATCGGCCCCGGTATCTGCTCACCGTCCAAGGCGGCACCGGCAGTGGCAGCTACGTCGCCGGCACGGTGATCAACCTCACCGTTGCCGAGCCTCCCGCCGGGCAGCAGTTCATCTCCTGGGCCGGCGCCGCGGTGGCGGACAACCAGGCCGCGAGCACCTCCCTGGTCATGCCCTCCAGCGACACCACGGTTGCGGCGCTGTTCCGTCCGGTTGCCCCGGCTGGCGGACCGTTCACCTACGAAGTCGGCCCCGGCCGGCCGTATCCGACGCTGTCCTCCGTGCCTTGGACCCGGCTGTTCCCCGGCGATACGGTGCGGGTCCATTGGCGGCCAGAGCCCTACGCGGAGAAGGTCCTCATTCCCGGCCGCGGCACCGCCACCGCCCCGATCCGCTTCGAAGGCGTGCGCGGCCCGAACAATCAACGGCCAGTCATCAGCGGCCTGAATGCCGTCACCGGCACGAACACGGCCTTCGCCTCCTGGGACGTCAGCCAGTATCTCGGCCTGATCACGGTGGCCCGGGCAGACGGCGACTCCCAGTTCTTCAAGCCGGGTCACATCCGCATCAGCGGATTTGAACTGCGCGACGTGCAGCCGACGCCCAACGGCGTGACACCGATCATCTGGTTCGACGCGGCGGCCATCCGCCTGGATGGCGCCGAGCAGGTGCGGATCGAGGATTGCGACGTCCACGACGTCCCGACCGGCGTGCAGGCCCGGCTGAACGGCGGCGAGTTCGGCCTGACCCGCGATCTCGTGATTGAACGCTGCCACTTCCACCGCGTGGGTATGGTCGGCAGCTACAGCGGCGCCAACCTGAACACCGAAGTCACCGGCCTCACCGTCCGCTTCTGCCGGCTGGATCCGCTGCTGGAAGGTTCCTTCGGCGACAACGTGCTCGACCGCTCGGCCGGCACGGTGTTTGAGGCCAATCGAATCGAAGGCGCAGCCCGGATGCTCGAATTGGCCGCCCCGATTGGCCAAGCCGGCAACCTGATCCGCAACGACTCGCGCTTCAACCTGACCCGGGTGGTGGGCAACCTCATCCTCGTCACCCACCGCGAGGCCAGCCAGCCGGTCTTCTGCGGCGCCGACCTTTCGGACCCCGACCGCCCCCGCACCGGCACGCTGGAGATGTTCCACAACACAATCCTGATCAACAGTGGGGCCTACGAGGTGCGGGTGCCTTCCGTCGGCATCCCGATCGCCGTCGAGTTCCGCGGCAACATCGTCCATCGCGCCGGCGATGAACGCATCCTGCTGCTCGGCGACCGAGGCACCCTGAACAGTGGGGTCAACTGGGTGAGCCCAGGTTGGCTGCCCGGTTCGCCCGCCGCCATCAATGGCACGGCGAACATCATCGGGGCGGCGAACAACGATCCCGGCCTGGACGCCGCCTACCGCCCACAGGTCGGTTCGGCTTGCCGCGACACCGCACCTGAGCCGCTCATGTCCGTGCAGTATCGCCACGTCGCCGACGGCCAACTCCGCGGCGTGATCGGCACGGCGGCGGACCTGGGCGCGTTTGAAGGCGGTTTGGCGGAACCCGGTCCGGCGGCGACGCTGACCAGCGGCTTCAGCGGGAACACTCTTCAGCTCCGATTGGGCGGAACCCCGTCGGCCCCATATCGGGTCCTGTGGTCGCCTGACCTGGCGACTTGGCAATCGCTCGGCATTTACACGCTGCCCGCGGCCGGAGAGCTGGAACTTCCCAGCCCCAACACCGCCGCCGCCCAGGGCTTCTTCCGCGTCGAGTAGGCGGATAGGACCGTCACAAGTTCAGTGAACAAGGGCTGCCGATGGGAAATCGGCGGCCCTTTTTGCTGCCCCTGGCTGACCGGACATCCGCGCCCGAAGCGAACGCCGCAATTTTCCCCGGACGCCGCCAGGCAGGCCAAGATGTGTTCCAAAATGGGCAGCTTTGCGATTGCCGCGGCCCGCCCGTTTTCCCACGTTGCGACCATGTATTCGCCCGCTGAACTCTTCGACCTGGCCCAGACGGAACACGCCGCGTTGTTCGACGGTGTCACCCACTCCTGGGAAGTCCTCCGCAAGCTCGCCGACTACTGCCGCACGCAGGCCAAGCCCGTGCAGCTGCACCGCGCCGTCGGGCCGGTCCACATCGGGCCGAACGTCCAGATCGGCGAGGGCACGGTGCTGGAGGGCGGCGTGATGATCGTCGGCCCGGCCATCATCGGGAAGAACAGCATCCTCCGGCACAACGCCTACATCCGGGAGAACGCCATCATCGGCGACAACTGCACGGTCGGGAACTCCTGCGAGGTGAAGAATTCGCTGCTGTTCAACGGCGCGCAGGTGCCGCATTTCAACTACGTGGGCGACTGCATCCTCGGGCACAAGGCCCACCTCGGCGCCGGCGCTGCACTTTCCAATCTCAAGCTCGACGAGTCCAACGTCTGGGTCGAGGGACCGGACGGCGTGCCCATCGACACCGGCCTGCGCAAGTTCGGCGCGCTCCTCGGCGACCACGTGGACGTGGGCTGCAACGCCGTGCTCAACCCCGGCTCGGTCATCGGCCGGCACTCGCTGATCTACCCGAACCTCTCGTGGCGCGGCTACCTGCCCGCCAACATGATCGCCAAACACAAGGCCAAGCCCGACGTGGTGGTGCT
>JBEISV010000492.1:0-3566 GCA_040375265.1 Verrucomicrobiales bacterium | reverse complement strand
CGGGTCAGCAGCGTGGCCGCGTGGCGAATCCGGAGGTAGGTCACCTGCTGCATCGGCGTGCGTCCCAGTTGGCGCCGGCACAGCCGCCGGAGGTGTTCGCCGGAGCAATGGGACCGGCGCGCCAGTTCGGAGAGCGTCCACGGGTGGCCGGGGGCCGCCGCCACGGCGTTCCACAGCTTGGCCAGGCGATCCTCGACATGCCAGGGCTGGGCAAACCGGGTGACATAGCCATGGACGAGCTCCCCCCAATGGTGCAGGGACCAAGGCTGGTTGCCGCCGGCCCGCTCGGCGGCCAGACCCTCGATGGCCGCGCGGATGGTTTCGGCGGGAAACCTAGCCAGGACCGGGGCCGACGCATTGATCAGCGGTCCCTGCCCCGAGCCGGCGTCGTAGCGCACCCAGGCAAAGCCCCAACGTTTGCCCACCACCGCATGGAACGCATGCAGCACATGGGGCGGCGCCAGGCAGGCCATCCCGGCCGTGCAGTGCTGCCAGCGGCCGTCGAGCAAGATGCGGCCCTCACCGGCAAAACAGGCGAGGAAATACGCCCCTGGCAGGTCCGTGCGCACCATGGTGTAGGGCGGCGCGGCGTCCGCGATCCCGACGTGGGCGATGCCATGCGCCGCCAAGGCCGGGCAGTCCTTGGCCCGGACGATTCGTTCCCGCGTCCGCGGGCCCACGCGATGGGTTTCGACCAACTCCGGATGCTTCATGGCTTAACGGAGGCGGACTCTGGGCCCCGGCTATCCGGAACACAACCCAGCGCACCGGAGGACCAGCCGCGGCCGGCCGCCGGACCGCAAACAACCGGGTCGGCCATCCAAATTCGGGCGGCGGCAAACTACCTGTTGACGTCGGGCCGGTTGTCTGGCCCGTTGAGGTGCGCAGCCGCATTTCGGGGGAAGGACGGCTGCGCCAAACTGATGATCAAGCACCTAAAAGGAGTGGCCTCCGGCATTTTGCTGGGGTGGACCATGGCGGGCGCCCAGGCGGCTTCATTTGTGGTCGGCACGTGGGATTTCAATACGGCCGACGGCGATGGCACGACCGGGACGCTTTTCACCGACGACGGCAATGGCCAATTGGACCCGGTCGGCAACGGTCAGCTGGGCTTCGCCTATTCCAACGGTTCCTCGGACCTTTCCACGGAAAACTCGGTGCTTCAACTGGTTGCCCCCGCCGGGACGGCCGCCGGCAATTCCATTGGCGCCGACTTCGGCATCTCGACGCTCGGTTTCCAGTCGATCCAGGTCACCTTTGACTTCGATCACCCGCCGGTTTCCACCGAGGCGTTCCATTTCCTGCTCTCGACGGACAACGGCACGAGCTGGAGCGAACCGGCCACGTTGCAGCCGTCCAACGACGGTTTCTGGGCCCACAGCTACACGGTGGACCTCAGCTCGCAATTGGATGCCGGCAACAACTTCAACCTGCGGTTCCAGTTTCTCGGCAGCCTGACCACCGACGTCCTCACCGACACCGTGGGCTTCGAACTCGACATGGTCCGGGTCTCGGGCGAGGCCTCGGCCGTGCCGGAGCCGACCGCAGTGGTGATGGGCCTGGGTTTGGTGGCCCTGGCCGCGGCCCGGCGGTTTGTCCGGCGGTAATCCGACAGGCGCCGCTGGCGCGTAGCAATGGCTTCGGGCAGGGTGCGGACATGTCTGCTGCGCCGCTCTCCGGTCTGACCATCCTCGTCTTGGATGATGAGCCCCTGCTCCGCCGCCATATCGTGGCTACCTTGGAGCGCATGGGCGCCGATGTCACCGCGGCCGACACCTTCAAGGCCGCCCGGAAGCTGGCCTCGGAGTTCAGCTTCGACTTCGCCCTGCTCGACGTGAACTTGCCGGACGGCCGGGGCACGGACCTGCTGCGCGAGAAGGCGTTCGGGTCGAACACCGGCATCGTCATCATGACCGCGGAAGGCGGAATCAGCGCCGCCGTGGAGGCGATCAAGCTGGGCGCGCTGGATTACCTCGCGAAGCCGTTCGAGCCCGAAGCGCTGGCCCTCGTGCTGGCCCGGGCCCGCCGCTCCCGGCAATCCGCCCGGGCGACCGAACACAAGCAGGCCGACGCGCCGGAAAATCACTTCTTTTTCGGCGGCTCCCTGAGCGGGCTGGAAAACCAGCTCCGCAAGATCCTCCAGGCCGACGAGCGCCTCGAGGGCACCGGCGCCGCCCTGCCGCCCGTGCTCATCCAGGGCGAGACCGGCACCGGCAAGACCACGATCGCGCGCTGGATTCACGCGCACGGCCCCCGCAGCCAAGGACCGCTGGTCGAAGCAAACTGCGCCTCAATCCCGGAATCGCTCGCGGAATCCGAGCTCTTCGGCCACGAACGCGGCGCCTTCACCGATGCGCGCACCTCCCGGCTCGGTCTCTTCGAGGCGGCCAATGGCGGGACCCTATTCCTCGACGAGCTGCCGTCGCTGCCACTGGCCTTGCAGGCCAAGCTCCTCACCACGCTCGAAGACCGCCGGATTCGGCGCGTCGGCGGCAGCCGCGATTTGCCCGTGGACGTCCGGGTCATCACCGCCTCGAACCGGGACCTCCGGGAATTGGTCCGCGAGGGCCGCTTCCGCGAGGACCTCTACCATCGCCTTGATCTCTTCCGCGTGCCCTTGCCCGCCCTCCGCGAACGGGGCGCCGACATCCTTGCCCTCGCCGATTCCTTGATCGCCCGGCTCGCGAAACGTCATCGCCTGCCGCCCCGGACCGTTTCCGCGACCGGCAAACGGCGGCTGCTCGGTTACGGGTGGCCCGGCAACGTCCGGGAACTCGCGCACGAAGTGGAGCGCGCCCTGGTGTTCGAGGACGGCGCCGAGGTGAACTTCGAGCAACTCCTGGGCGCCGCCGCTCCGCAGCCGGGCGACGCCGGGGTGACGGTGCCGGTGCCCATCGACGACTGGTTCAATCCCAACTTCCGGTTTCCCGAGAGCGGCTTTTCCCTCGAGGAAACCGTCCTGCGCCTGATCAATCACGCGTTGGCGCAGACGAACGGCAACGTCTCGGCCGCGGGCCGGATGCTCGGCGTTTCGCGCGACTACCTCCGCTATCGCTTGGGTGGTTGGAAAGACGGTTCCAAGCCGGTCGCCTCGCCGGAATCGGGCGAATCCGCCACAACCGAACCAGCGGCCGCCTAAGCCTTGGGTGACTCTCCCCAACCCGTCGGGCGCCCTGCCCCCAAACCCAATCCCATTCGCCGGCATCGCCGAAGTTAACCGGGGAAAATTCGTTGAAATTGGCCGGAAATGCCGTGTTCACCAGTTGGCATGCCGGAAGCAGAAGTCGGGGCAGACGGAGGTGACGGCAAAACAGGCCGGCATCTTCGGAAACGAGAAAATCAACAACACACCTGTATGAAGCTCAGCAAACTCATCTGCCTCTCCGCCTGCGCCCTGCTCCTCGGGACCGCCACCCGCCTCACGGCGGACGACAACACCCGTCCGGTCGGCGAAAAACCTGAACGCGGACAGCATGGCCGGCCCGGCCGGATCGCTGATGTTCCGAACCTCGGCATCCCGTCCAAGCTGGTCCTGCCCGAAGACCTCCAGAAGTTGGTCGACCAGT
>JBEISV010000439.1:0-4145 GCA_040375265.1 Verrucomicrobiales bacterium | reverse complement strand
TGGTCGAGGCCGGCATCGGCGGGATCCTGAATTTTTCCCCGGCCATGCTGACCGTGCCCGACACGGTGACGGTCAACAGCGTAAACCTCGCCATTGAGCTGGAGAACCTCAGTTACTTCATCCAGCAGTAGTTTCGTGGCCGGCGCCTGAGCGTGAACAGTTCTGGCGGTCCGCAGGCAGATTCCAGGCCGGCCGGCCAGGGGCGCCGTGCTGCCATCGGCTTCACTCGAAGCCAACCCACACACGAACTACTGAGGTGCCAGCCTCGGTTCCTCCCAGAATGGACCGACACCCAACTGGCAACACAGCGCCCCTGACCGCCCGCTCCGACCGTTCAACGCCGCCCGAGTTCAAATTGTTCGCCGAAATTTCCCCGGCGGCCCGAATCCAGACGAACGCAGTGATCACCCGGTGAACGGCCAAAGGTTTCAGGAGATTTTCCGGACCAATCCCCCCGCCCGGCGCACCCGGAACGACTGTCGGATCGGCGGGTCCGCCTCAAGTGCCGCTATGGCGCGCCGATGCAGGGGTTGTTGCCTGCACAGAGCCCCAGATGACGCCGCGCCTTCCAATCGCCACTGCTGGTCCTGAGCGGACATTTTCCAAGCCGGCCCCGGGGTCCAGGCCCAGCCTTCGCCTGCCGGGCCTGTTTTGGCCCTGGATTCTGGCCGCGGTTTTCGCGTGGTCCGGCCCCGCCGCGGAACCCGTCCGCGAGCAACCGCAGCGGTTGCAGTCCGTCAGCGTGGTCCGCGGCCTAAGCCGCGAGACTGCCGCCCAGTCTCTGCCGGTGCGCCTCGAAGCGGTCGTCACCTACGCCTCGCTGCGAAATCCGTGGTTTTTCGTCGTCGATGGATCGGGCGGAATCTTCGTGCTGTGCGACGATGGCAATCCCCCGAAGGTCCGGCGCGGCGAACAGGTCATTGTCGAGGGCGTCACCGATCCCGGCGACTACGCCCCGATGGTCCGCGCCCGGAAGATCACCGGCACAGGCGCGGGCGTTCTCCCGGCACCGCTACAACCGAAGCAGCGGCAGCTCTTATCTGGCTCATTGGATAGCCAGTGGGTCGAACTGGTCGGAACCGTTCACTCCACCCGGTTCGACCCCGCCAATCTGGAAGTGGTCCTCGATGTTACCGGCGACGGTTTCCGGTTTGACGCCATCCTGGAGAATTTTTCGCCCGAGGCGGCCGCCCAGTTGGTAGATGCCGAGATCCGGTTTCTAGGTGCCTGCGGGTCTGATTGGAACTCCAAGGGCCAGTTTTCCAAGCTGGTCCTCCGGGTCACGCCCGGCGGGGACCTGGAAATCGTGAGACGGGGCGCCGCCGACCCATTCTCGCTGCCCGCCCAACGGGTCGCCGAGCTCCTGCGGTTCCGGCCCAACGTCGAATCGGGACACCGCGTGCGCCTGCACGGCACGGTGCTCCATCAGTCGGGCAACCAAGTTTACCTCCGCGACGAATCGGACGACATCCAGCTCAGGACGGACCGGGTGATCACGTTGGAACCCGGCGACATCGTGGATGCGGTCGGCTTTCCGACCCGCAGCCGGTTCGCCCACGCCGCCCTTGAAAACGCCGAGATTCGGCGCGTCGCCACCGGCCCGGCCCCCGAGCCGACCAGTGTCGACCTCGCGGCCGCTGTGTCCGACGATGCCTACGGCGCGTTGGCGCGGCTGTCGGCGGTGCTGCTAGGTTTCGAATCCCACAATGGCCGCCCGCGCCTGCTGCTCCAGTCGAGCAACGCGGTTTTCACCGCCCGGTTCGGGCAAGAAGCGCTCCCTCGGCTGCCCGAACTCCAGCCCGGGAGCGTGCTCGAAGTGACCGGCATCACGCTGGCAACCGTTAATGTCGACGGAACGCGGGACCTCCAGTTGCTCCTCCGGTCCGCGGAGGACGTCCGGCTGCTGCAGGCGCCCCCGTGGTGGAATGCCGACCGCACCCGCCGGGTCGCGGGCAGCTTCGCGCTGTTCCTGCTCCTCGCGCTGTTCGCCCTCGTCGGCCTGTATTTCGCCTACCGGAAGCTCCAACGGGAGGTCGAGGAACGCCAGCGCATCGAAGGCTCGCTCGCCAAGCAGACCCAGGAATACAAGACCATCTTCGACGCCGTGCCCGCGATGGTCCTGTTCAAGGACGACAAGAACCGCCACCTCGCCATCAACCGTGCCGGTGCCGAAATGATGGGCGTAAAGGCCGCCGACATCGAAGGCCACACGGCTTGGGAGCTGGACCCGGAACACGCCGATCATTTCTACCAGGATGACCTCGAGGTGATCCGTTCGGGCCAGCCCAAGCTCGGCATCGTGGAACGCCTAACCCCCACCGGCAGCGCCGCCCGTTGGATCTCCGCCGACAAACTGCCCTACCGCAATTCCCACGGGAAGGCGGTAGGCGTCATTGTGTTCGCGGTGGACATCACCGAGCGGGTCGAGGCCCAGCTCGCCCTGGAGCGCGCCAACGCGGAGCTCGAAGGTCGGGTGGCCGTCCGCACCGCGGAACTGGAGGAGGCCAATCTCCGGCTTCAGCAGGCCAAGGAGGCCGCCGAGGCCGCCACCCGCGCCAAGAGCGAATTCCTCGCGGCGATGAGCCACGAAATCCGCACGCCCATGAATGGGGTGATCGGCATGACCAACCTGCTGCTCCAGACCCCGTTGGATTCGGAGCAACGTGAGTTTGCCGAAACCGTCCGCAACTCCGGTGAGGCCCTCCTCACGATCATCAACGACATCCTCGACTTCTCCAAGATCGAGGCCGGCAAGCTGGTCTTCGAGCAGCTCGATTTCGACCTGCGGGACGTCGTGGAAGGCACCATCGAGGTGCTCGCCGGTCAGGCGCAGGCGAAGGGCATCGAGCTGGCGTGCAATCTGCCGCCCGACTTGCCAACCCGCTTCCGCGGCGACTCCGGCCGCATCCGCCAGGTGCTGTTCAACCTCGTCGGCAACGCCATCAAGTTCACCGCCCAGGGCGAAGTCGTCGTGAACGTGTCCAACGGCGTCGAGATGGTTTCCGGCAATGAGATCCGCGTCGAAGTGCGGGATACCGGCATCGGCATAACGCCGGAAGTGCAGGCGCAACTTTTCCAGGCCTTCGTGCAGGCCGACGGTTCCACGACCCGGCGCTTCGGCGGCACCGGCCTCGGACTGGCGATTTCCCGGCGGCTAGTCGAGCTGATGAACGGCCGGATCGGCGTGCAGAGCGAACTTGGCCACGGCTCGGTCTTCTGGTTCACCCTGCGCCTGCCGCTGGCCCAGTCCGAGCCCACGGTGAGCCTCACCCACGCGGAGAAGCTGGTCGGCAAACGCGTGCTGATCGTGGACGACAACGCGACCAACCGCACCATTCTCCACCATCAGATCCTCGGCTGGCGCATGCGCAACGGCGGGCTCGCGGACGGCGGCCCCGCCGCGCTCAAGCTGCTGCGCGAAGGCCTCCACAAGGGCGATCCCTACCAACTCGCCCTGCTTGACATGGACATGCCGGAAATGAACGGCCTCCAGCTCGCCCAGGCCATCCGCACCGATCCCGCCCTCGCCGGCACCCGGCTCGTGGTGCTGACGTCGCTCTGCGACCGCATGAAGCACGAGGAACTCCGCCAGGCCGGCGTCGCCGCCTGCCTCGTGAAGCCGGTTCGGCAGACCCAGCTGTTCGGCACGCTCCTGAAAGTCTTCTCCGACACCCATCCTGCCTCGGCTGTCCCAACGGAGGCCCAGGCCACCAAAGCCGACGGAAGCCCTCCCTGCGCAAAACGCCCGCATCCTGCTCGCCGAGGACAACGTGGTGAACCAGAAGGTCGCCCTGCGGCAGCTCCAACTGCTGGGCCACCGCGCCGACTGCGTGGCCAACGGCCAGGAAGTCCTCGAAGCCCTGCGCCGGACTCCCTACGACCTCATCCTCATGGACTGCCACATGCCGGAGCTGGACGGCTTCGAAACGACCCGTCGGATCCGGGAACTCGAGAACGGCCGGCCCCGTGTGAAGATCGTCGCGATGACCGCCAGCGCCATGAACGGCGACCGGGAGCGTTGCCTTGGCATCGGGATGAACGACTACATCACCAAACCCACGCGGCTGGCGGACCTCGAGGGCGCCGTGAACCGGGCCTTGGCCGACCTCGAGGCCACCGCCGCCACGGCCTGAGCGCCGGCAGGC
>JBEISV010000638.1:0-2302 GCA_040375265.1 Verrucomicrobiales bacterium | reverse complement strand
GGCCGAACAGCGAAGGTCCGAGGAACACGCCGGCGATCATCTCGGCCACCACCTGCGGCTGCCCGAAGCGCGCCGCGACGGCCCCGACCAGCCGGCAAAACAGCAGGATCACGGCGATCTGCAGGAAGAACTGGACGGCCAAGTGGAGATTGTTCATCGGCGACCGCGCCAGTGAACCACGCCGCCGCTGTTCGCGGAAATAGCATTTCCCTATCGCATTAGCGGGCCGCGATAATCCGCGCATGGACCTCCGCCACCTGCGCTACTTCCAGGCCATCGCCGAGGACCTCAGCTTCTCCCGCGCCGCGCGCCGGCTGAACGTCGTCCAACCGGCCCTCAGCCGGGCGCTCAAGGAGCTGGAAGCTGAACTGGGCGTCGAGTTGGTCGCGCGCACTCGCCGGGTCGTGAGCCTGACCGCCGCCGGCAAGCTGCTCCTCGAAGACACGGGCCTCCTGCTGGAACGCCTCGACGGCACCGTGCGCCGGGTGCGCCGGGCGGCGGCGGGCCAGTTGGGCGAATTGCGCCTCGGCTACATTGGGCCGCCCACGCTGCCGTTCCTTGGCCGGGTGCTGGAGGAATACCGTCGGCGCTGCCCCGACGTGACGGTTTACCTGGAAGAGCGCACGCCGGAACGGGTCTGGGAAATGGTCGCCAGCGGGCGGCTGGACCTTGGGCTGACCCGTCCGGTGCTGGCCCATTCGGCCCTGCGCATGGACACGTTGCGACTGCGGGACGAACGCCTGTGCGCCGCCGTGCCCAGCGGTCATCCGCTGGCCGGCCGGAAATCCCTGCGCTGGCGGGAACTCGCGGACCAGACGCTGGTGGTTCTCGCCCGCCGGGAAGGCGGCGGCCTGCACGATGAGATCCTGGCCGCCTGCCGGCAGGCGGGGTTCACGCCCAAGCTCGGCCACACCCCGAGCCTGATCGGCACCGTGCTGCGTTACGTGGAGAGCGGCGTCGGCATCGGCGTGGTGCCGGAATGCCTCGGTGAATCGGACCGCTCCGGGCGCTGGCAACCCGTCCCGCTGCTGCCGGCGCAGACGATACCGCTGGTGCTGGTGTGGAAAGGCCCGCGCGAGGAACCACCGTCGCTCGCCTTCCGCGCCCTGATGGCCGAATGGCTCCAATCGGGCCGGCTCTGGGCGGCGGAATGAAGGGCGACGGCGGACTGGGCGGAAGAGCGTCTGCCAAAATGGATCCCACTCCGGCGTTGGCAGGTCCGGCTGGGAACGCCCATCGCCATCGCGGTGATGGCGTCCATGCTGGCGCGTATCTTCGGACACCGGCCCAAGTTCAATGAAGCCGTCACCCGGAAGTCTCCGCCCAGGCGGAGGCCCGGCCGAGATGCAAAAGTCGCCCGCCTCCAGCATTCAGCCGGCGCCATCGCCTTCACCCTCGTTCCAATCCAATGACTTCCACGAGTGGTTTCTTAGCAGTTCCATTGGTGTCACCACGCGAATAGGCGACCACGAGCATAAGGGTCATGAAAGAATGACCATGTGTTCAACGCTACCGCTGTTGAAACGGTAAGCGCGAGTCCGGCTGTGAGGATGGCGAACACCCTCCGCTGAGCAGAAAAGGAAGAGTAACGCACCAAAGCAAACCCCACCGCGGCCAAAGTGAAAACGTGTGGGAGAATATCCCCGCGGACCGAGACAAACGGTCCTCCCGGATTGACCTTCACACCAAAATCGTAGCGCAGGCGAACGCGAGAAAGGTCAGGCTGATGGAAACTTTAAGCGGATTACGAGGCATACGAGCGTTCATGCGCTTCGACCCTATGGCTCATGCAAGCCGTTCGGGCGAGTTGGGTTGAAGGAGCGATGTGGAACGGGAGCGGTTGTGTCGGTTGTCGGGCGCTGAGGCTCTGCGCCTTGCCCCAAAACGGTGGTTCGTCCGAACAAAGCCCAGAACAGATCCCCCGGAAAGCCATGAAATCTCCACCACCCACAGTTACGAAGGTCAAATACTTCGGCCGCGATGTCGACGCCGAAACCCTCCCCGAGGACGACGCGGCGGTGCGTGTTGATTGGAACCCCTTGCGCCGGTGAGATTCCGGCCGCGGTCGGGCGGCGAACGCCTTTCGGGGCACGCCCGGGGTCGGCCCCGCGGTGAGCAACGCGCCGTTGCCAAGCATCCGTGGGCTTCCCTAGGCTGGAGGGACCCGGAACTTCTCGGTCCCGGCGCCAATGAGCGAATATCGCGTCCAGTTTGAGGTCTTCGAAGGACCGCTCGACCTGCTGCTTCACCTCGTGAAGAAGCAGGAGGTGGACATCTATCAGGTCAACCTGACGAAGATCGC
>JBEISV010000284.1:0-6183 GCA_040375265.1 Verrucomicrobiales bacterium | reverse complement strand
CCGAAGGAATCCGCGCTCGCGGTGGCCACCGACGATTCGCCGCTGCGGCTGTTCCGGTTCCTGCAACCGACCCCGGACGTTCGCACCTACGACGACGACACGTTTGGCGGCGAAGCCCAGCCCGTGCCGGACTCCGGACCGCGGCTTCCGCCGGCCAACTTGCTCACCCGCTCCGCGCTGGAAGGCCAGGTCCAGTTCCGGTTGGGCCACGGCGAACGCATCCGCGACCTGACTCACGTCCCGGATCCGGGCCTGCTGGCCAGCGTGAGCGACGACAGCACCCTGCGAACCTGGCCCGACCGACCGGCCGTGGCGGACCACCGCGTCGGCGAGGTCTGGAGCTGGAATTACTGGGAGCACCCCGCGATGTCCGCGGACGGCCGATTTGCCCTCTACCGGGCGCCAATGAACCACACCTGGCTCTGGGATCGCCTGAACCGACGGCGCCTGCCGCTGGCCGAAATGCATCAGCCATTGGCGATCCTGCGGGACGGCAGCGCCTTGACCCGGCATTTCGACACCGGCGAAATCATCTGCTGGAACCCGCCAGGCGAGCATGGCAAACCACCGGAACCGCGCTGGCGGGTGAAAGGCATCCCATCTTTTCCCGGCTATGGTTTCGTGATCCGCGGCGCCCTTTCCCGCGACGAAAAGACGTTGGTCGGCCTGATTCCCGGCAAGCTGCTGCACGTGAACTTGGCGGACCAAACCACCGCCGGGACCGAAGACCAGCGGATGCTTTACGGTGCCAGCGCGGTCAACTGCATGGACCTTTCGCCGGACGGACGCCTCGTCGCGGTCACCGGATTCATCGGGCGCCGGGTTCGCCTGTATCAGGCCGGCAATCTCAATGGCGGCTTCGTTTCGCTCGGCGACGCGGAAGACTACGACACGGCGGTGGCGTTTCATCCCGATGGCCGGCGTCTTTTCGTGGGCAACAAGGACGGCCACGTCCGGGTGTTTGACGTGAATACCCACCGGGAATTGCCCGGCGAAGCCTGGCGGGCGCAATCCGGGGCGGTCACTGCGCTAGCGGTTTCCGCCGCGGGGGAGGTCGTGGCGAGTTCCGGCGACCGGACGATAACCTTTTGGGCGGCCAGCCCGCGGCCCGGCGAAGTCCGCCGCGAACGCCTGCGGGTGAGTGTGCCCGCTCCGCGTAATTGGATGCGTTTCACCGCGGACGATGCCGGATTCATGCACATCGCGCCCGGCCACGCCCTCGAAGCGTGGGAAGCGCCGAAATAGACCGCATCCTTGGCCAACCGGCCGAAACGTTGCGCCCGTTCCCCGCCGGAATGATGCACCCGAGCGGGGCGCGGACGGTCACGTCCGCGCGTGCACCCCCGCGAACGACGAAAGGGAGGGCCGGCGCGCAGAGCAGACCAGTCGGTCCATTCGGCAGGCCTCAAGGTCGATAGTGTTCATGCGTCGGTTTTACATCTCGCGGACGAAGACCGTCCGCGCCCCTGCCGCATCTTCAGGTCAGCCCGACGCGCCCCCATCCGAACCAAGGCAGGTGCCGGCAATCGCCGAACGCCAAGTCAGCGCCCCAAATCTCATTCGTGCCAGCTTGGCGCAAATCCGTTGTCCCCTTAGGATTCACCGCCCTACATCTTGCGGCATTGTGAATAACTTACCCCCATTAGTTGTGGGTTTCACCTTGCCGGCCGCCGGGCGGATTCCTTCAATCCAGTCCGCGATGTATCTCAAAAACCTCACCGCGCTCGGGTTCAAGTCGTTTGCCGACAAGACGTCGCTGAACTTCCAGCCCGGCATGACGGCCATCGTCGGGCCGAACGGCTGCGGCAAGTCGAACGTGTCGGACGCGATCCGCTGGGTGCTGGGCGAGCAGTCCGCCAAGGCCCTCCGCGGCGGCGAGATGGCCGACGTGATCTTCAACGGCACCGACACCCGCAAGGCGCTCGGCATGGCGGAGGTGAGCATCACCATCGGTGACGTGGATGCCGATCATCTGCGGGCGGCGGGCATCGACGTGGAATACAACGAGGTGACGATCACCCGGCGGGTGTTCCGCGACGGTGGCTCGGAGTATTTCATCAACAAGACCGGCTGCCGCCTGCGGGACATCCAGCAACTCTTCGCCGGCACCGGCATGGGCAAGGCCAGCTACTCGGTCATGGCCCAGGGCAACATCACGCAGATTCTTTCCAGCAAGCCCGACGACCGGCGGCTGGTGTTCGAGGAGGCGGCGGGCATCACCAAGTTCAAGCAGCAGAAGAAGGAAGCGCTGCGGAAACTGGAGAACACCGAGCAGAACCTCCTGCGCGTCGAGGACACCATCAAGGAGGTCAAACGCCAGATCGGCTCGCTCCAACGGCAGGCCGGCAAGGCGCGGCGGTTCAAGGCGATTGCGGCAGAGTTGCAGAGCCTCGAAACGCAGCTCGCCCGGCATCAGTTCGACGTGTTGCAGGAGGAAATCCAGAACCGCGAAACCGAGCTCGGCCGGGCGCGGCTCGACTTGGAAGTTGGCCAGGAAACCGTGCTGCGCCTGGAGGACGAAATCTTGCTGCTCCGCACCCAGCTGTCGGAGCTCGACCAGAACATTTCGCTCCAGCAACAACGCGGACTGGAGCTGAAGGCCGAGGTGGACCGCCACCAGAACAAGATCGAGTTCAACGAACAGCGGCTCCAGGAGCTGACATCGCAGAATGAGCGCGCCCTGCACGATATCACGCAGTCCGAGGAACGCCGCAGCATCGCCGAACAAGAGTTGGAACTCGTCCAGGTGAAGCTCGCCGAGTCGCAGGAACGCGTGCAGTCCCTCCGGTCGGCGTTGGCCGAAAAGCAGCAGGCACTGAGCGCGGTTGAACGGGAAGTCTTCCAGAAACAGGAATCGCTGCGGGTGGCCCAGTCGCAGGCATTCAGCGCCGCCCAGCAGGTCAGCCGCGCGCGCAACGAGATCAACCAGCTCGACCTCCAGAAGCAGGGCAACATCGTCCGCCTGGAAAAACTGCACGCCGAACGGGCGTCGTTGACCGAGGAAAACATCCGCCTCGATGCCCGCCTGGACGAATTCAAGCTCCAGGTCGAAACCGAGAAACTTCACGTCGCCACCAGCCGCGGCACGTTGGAGGAACGCCAGGCCCGCCTTCGTGAAATCCAGCAGGAGATCCACGCCGCCCAGCACGCACTCGACGCCGTGGTCCGCCAGCAGGCCGAGAAACGGAGCCGGCTGACGGTGCTCGAACAGCTCGACACCCAGCATGAAGGCTTCAGTGCCGGCACCTTGGCGGCCTTGAAGCAGTCGCAGGACGTCCTCGGCTCGCTCGCCGACAAAATCCGGGTGCCTTCCGACTACGTCCTCGCGGTCGAGGCGGCCCTCGGCCACCACCTCCAGCTGGTCCTCACCGAGCAGCCGGAAGCCGCGACAGCAATCATCGCCGAACTCAGCGCCAACAAGAAGGGCCGCGCCAGCATCGCGAGCCTGGGCCTGATCACGACCGCCCGGCCCGTTGCCGACAGCACGGTGCCCGAGGGCACGGCAGGCATTTCCGCGCTCAGCGTCACCGAGTCATCGCCCGAAGTGGCGCCGCTCGTGCAGGCGCTGCTGGGCAGCTTTCGAATCGTTCCCGACCTCGCGATTGCGACCACCGCCTTCCGCGAGGCCCAGGGAGCGTTCGACTACGTGACGCTGGCTGGCGACCTTCTCACCCGGTCCGGGGTTTTCACCGGCGGTTCGGGTGGCAGTTCGGGGAAGGCGCCGGCCAGCATCCTTGGCCGCAAGAACCAGATTGCCGAACTCCAGGGCGAGCTCGCCGCGCTGGGCGAACAGGTCACCGAGGCCAGCCGCCAGAAGGGCGCCCTCCAGTCGGAACAGACCACGTTGCAGGCGAGCCTCGAGGAAGCCCGCACCGAATTACGGCAAGTCGAGGTCGCCATCGCTTCGCGCGAGGGAGAATTCCGCGCCCTCGAAAACTCGAAACGCACGCTCAGCCACAAGCTGGAGACCGTTACCTACGAGCTCGAAAGCCTCAGCGCGCATGAGGCCGAAGGCATCGACAAGCGCAACCGGCTGGCCGCCCAGGTTACCGATTCCGAGGCGGCGGAACAGGACGCGACCGCCTATGTCACCCAACTGACCTCCGAACTGGAGGAACTCCGCACCCATCGCGATTCCGCCAACGCCGCCGTTTCGGAGGCCCGCGTTTCCCTCGCCACCGAGGAACAGCTTCTCGCCAGCCACGGCCGCCAGGGACCGCCCTTGGAGAACCGCATCCGTGAACTCACTGCGTTGATCGACCGCCTGACCGCGGAGATGGGCGCCTTCGGGGACCGCCGCGGCAACTTCGAGGCCGGCATCGCGCAGAGCCGGCGCGAGATCGAACGCCTGACGCAGGAACGCGAGACGTTGTCGGGCCAGATTGCCCACCTGTTCGAGGAGAAGCGTTTCCAGGAAGGCGAAATCCACGCCCGCGAGGAGCAGTTGCGCGAGCGTCGCGGGCAGTTGAACACGCTTCAGAGCCGCCGCGGCACCTTGGAAGTCGAGGTCGCCCAGAAGACGATGTCCGTGCAGAACCTGCGCGAACGCATCCAGTCCAAGTATCAGGTCAGCCTCGAGGACATCCGCGGCGAGGGCATCAAGATCACGTTCGCCGACGAAGGTCCCGCGAAGGTCGAGACCGTATCGCTCGACGAGATGGCTTCCGCCGGCCTGACGACAGATTGGGACGCCGTGCAGCTCCAGGTCGCCGCCCTCCAGAAGCGGGTGGACGAGATCGGCCCGGTGAATCTCGTGGCGATCGAGGAATACGAGGAGACCGAGCAGCGCTACAACTTCCTCAACACTCAATACGAGGACCTCGTGAAGGCCAAGAGCGAGCTGATGGACATCATCGGCAAGATCAACGGCGAGACGAAGACGATGTTCGTCGAGACCTTCGAGAAGATCCGCGACAACTTCCGCGCGATGTTCGTCGAGCTGTTCGGCGGCGGTAAGGCCGACATCACGCTCGTCGAGGGCGAGGACCCGCTGGAAGCCGGCATCGACATCTATGCCCGCCCGCCCGGCAAACAGCTCCAGAGCATCACGCTGCTGTCCGGCGGCGAGCAGACCATGACCGCCGTGGCGCTGCTGTTCTCCATCTACCAGGTGAAGCCCTCGCCATTCTGCGTGCTGGACGAGTTGGACGCCCCGCTCGACGAGTCGAACATCAACCGCTTCGTGAAGGTGCTGCACCGCTTCCTGGAGCAGAGCCAGTTCGTCGTCATCACGCACAACAAGCGCACCATCTCCATGGCCAACGTGCTCTACGGCGTGACCATGCAGGAACAGGGCGTCAGCCGGATCGTGAGCGTGAAGTTCAACAAGGCCGAGGGCGCCCCGGAAAGCCGGACCGAGTCCCCTGCCCGGCCGCTCCACGCCGCGGTTGCCGACCGCGAGGAGACGCCGGTGGCCCCGAACCGCGAAACGTCGCCAGCCGCGGCAACGCCGCCCGCCGAGTCCGGCGAAGCGGAAGTCGTCATGGTGAAGTAGGCGCCTGAAAGTGCTGCGGGCGTCCCGCTGGCAGTTGCGGGCAAGGCGCCCGTCGCCAGTCCGACTGCGCACTTCGAAAACTCCCGGCTCGCCTTCGGTGCCGGTTGGCGGCACAGAACGCCTGTGCATCTTGCCACCCAGCTCGCCCTGTTCCTCGACAATCGCCCCGGCACCCTGGCCCGCGTGTGTGAGGCGTTGGCCGAGGCCAAGATCAACATCCAGGCCTTTTCCACGAGCGACACCGTGGACCATTCGGTCGTCCGCATGGTCGTGGACGACCCGCACAAGGCTGTCGCTGTCTTTGAAAAGCGCGGCGCGATGGTCGTGGAAAGCGACATCCTGCTCGTGCCCGGCGACAACAAGCCTGGTTCCCTGGCCAACATCGCCAAGAAGCTTGCCGCCGCGAAGGTGAACATCGAATACGCCTACTGCGCCACCGCCCCGAACGCCAAGACGGGCCTGCTGGTCCTCCGGACCAACGACAGCAAGAAAGCCCTGAAGGTGCTCAATACCTGACCGGCCCCGGCACCACTGGCCGGCTCCGCAACATTTCGCCGACCAACCGCCATTTGGCGATTGGCCGCTCGGGCAGAGTCATTGAATACTCGGCCCATGCCACTTCGTCGCCTTGCGGCCATGCCTTGGAACCGGTTCCTGCCTGCCGCCGTCGCCGCCACGCTCCTGTCGTT
>JBEISV010000423.1:0-4327 GCA_040375265.1 Verrucomicrobiales bacterium | reverse complement strand
TCGGTCCCGGCGCCAATGAGCGAATATCGCGTCCAGTTTGAGGTCTTCGAAGGACCGCTCGACCTGCTGCTTCACCTCGTGAAGAAGCAGGAGGTGGACATCTATCAGGTCAACCTGACGAAGATCGCCACCGAGTTCGTCGCCTACATCGACCAGATGCGCGACCTCGACCTGGAGGTCGCCGGCGAGTTCCTCGTGATGGCCGCCACGCTCATCTACATCAAGAGTCGCGAACTGCTGCCGGTGGACCAGCAGGTGAAGCCCGAGGGCGACGACACCGACGAGGATGATCCCCGGTTCGAGCTCATCCGGCGGCTGGTCGAATACAAGAAGTTCAAGGACGCCGCCGCCCAGTTGCAGGTGCGCGAGGGCGAGATGGAGAACATCTACGAACGCCGGCCCGGCAAGCTGGAATTCACCGTCGAGGACCTCGGGCCCAAGCCCGGCGAGGTCTCCATATTCGAGCTGGTCAACGCCGTCAGCCAGATCCTCAAGCGCTTCGGGGCCCGCGATGACGTGCGCGAGATCAACGCCGATCCCCACACCGTCAGCGAAAAGATCGAGGTCCTGCGCGCCTTATTGCTCGACCGTGGCCGGGTCCGCTTCGGTGAACTGTTCGAGCGCGCCGGCTCCCGCACCGAGGTCGTGTGCATCTTCCTCGCCATGCTGGAGCTCACCCGCATGAAGCAGATCGTGCTCACCCAGGGCGACGAGTTCGGCGAGATCGAGGTCGAACCCGCGCCGCCGCCGGTCCTCACCCCGCCCCCTGCGGAGGCGCCCGCCGATCCGTCCGGCCTGCCCGCCGCCATCCCGCTCGCCGGCGACGACGCCCCGCAGCCCGTCTAGCCGGTCCGCCATGAACGCCCCTTTCCGATGGTCCAACAGCTCTTCTTCATGGAACTGAAGTTCATCCTCGAATCGCTGCTCATCGCCTCGCCGAAGCCGCTTTCGGTGGCCGAACTGCGTGACACCCTGACCAAGGCGGCCGACGAGGAAGGCGCGCCCGAGCACGTCAAGGCCTGCCGCAAGCTGCCGCCCGAGAAGCTGGAGGAAACGCTCACCGGGCTCGCCGCCGAACACGAGGCGGCCGGGCGGAGCTACACCCTGGCGTGCGTCGCCGGCTCCTGGCAGTTCGTGACCAAGCCGGAGTTCGGCCCGTGGCTGCGCGCCTTCGTGGGCGTGAAGAGCCGGCCGCCCAAGCTGTCGCAGCCGGCGCTGGAGACCCTCGCCGTCATCGCCTACCGCCAGCCCGCCACCCGCTCGGAGGTCGAGCAGGTCCGCGGTGTGGCCGTGGATGCCGTGGTGCTCACCCTCAAGGAACGCGGCCTCATCTGCGAGGCGGGCCGCGCCGAAGTCATCGGCCGGCCGATGCAATACGCCACCACGCCGGCCTTCCTCGAATACTTCGGCCTCAAGTCGCTGGCCGATTTGCCCGCCGCGGACGAACTCCGGCGCATCCCCGTGCAACGCCCGGAGCAATTGGTGACCGCCGAAGCCGGGCTTGCCACGCCGCCCCCCGCCCAACTCACCTTGGAGGAGGCCGAAGCCCCGTCGGCCACACCCGCCGCGGAGGCGCCGCCGGAAGCCGCGGCCCCCGATTCCCCGCCGCCGGCCGCGTAATTCGCCGGCGGTCCGCCCGGCAGCACGATTCTATCGCGTTCCGAGATCCGATGAATGCCACCGCCTTCGCCGCCACACCCGAGCCACCCTACTTTGCGGTGATCTTCACCTCCCAGCGCACGGGGGAAGACCGCGGCTACGACGTCATGGCGGCCCGCATGGTGGAACTGGCCGCCGCGCAGCCGGGTTTCCTCGGCGTCGAGAGCGTGCGCGACGCCGGCGGACTCGGCATCACGGTTTCCTACTGGCGCACCCGGGACAACATCCGGGCCTGGCGCGAACACGCCGAACATCGCGTCGCGCAGGAAACCGGAAAGCGGGTTTGGTATGCGGACTACCGCCTCCGAATCTGCGAAGTGCTGCGGGGCTGAAAGCGAATCAGCCGGTCTTGCCGGCCGGCGCCGGCCGATGGCGCGTAGACTTAGCGGGCGCCGGACCGCTGTTCTCCTCCCACGCCCGATCCTTCAGATCTCGTAGAGCCACATCGGCACGCGCCAATCGAGGATGGTTCCACCGCTGTCCCAGTAGTAGGGACTGCACATGAGGTTGTGGCTGTCCTTCCGAATCACTCGGAACTCGCCGACCCGGAAAACCTTGCGGGCCCGCACGTCGAAGCGTCGTTCGTCCAGCCGAGGGGTGGGCGCGAACGGAAAATGTTCATCCAGGTAGGCCTGCTTTTCGGATTCCGGGATCTCTATTTCCTCCACGGCGGGTGCGCCGGCGGAGTCCCATTCCACCACCCGGCTTTCATAAGGCAACCGCGGACATTCTTTCCATCCCATGCCGTGGAACTAATGCACGGTGAACGGTTTGCGCAAGGGCAGGCTTGTTTCGCAACGTTCCGCGCCACCACCCGTTGACGGCCCGTTGGAGCGTCCTGGCACGTGAGAGCCGGATCCTCCTCCTAGCCGTGCAGGCAGCCCTGGATTGTGGCGACCAACGTCGGCAGATCACACGGTTTGGGCAGATAACGATAGGATTCGGGCGGGAGCGAAATCTGACCGTGGGCTTCCGCGTTGTAGCCGCTGGTAATGATCACCTTCAGCTGAGGCGCCTGGGCGAGGAGTAGCTCCGCCAATTGGAATCCGTTCAAGGCTCCGGGCATGACCACATCGGTGTAGAGGAGACGGATTTCCGCCCGGTGCCGCGCCCAGACTTCGAGCGCCTCGTCGCCGGTGCGGGCCTCCAGCACCCGGTATCCTTGCCAGGCAAGCACGCGCTGGACGAGCTTTCGGACGATGGCCTCGTCCTCCACCACGAGAACGGTCGCGCCATTGGCCTGGGCAACCGCCGTCGGCGGAGCCGGTCGGGGACCCGGAGCCTCGATGGCCGGGAGAAAGATGTGGAACGTCGTGCCCTTCCCCAGCGTGCTTTCGAAGTCAATCCAGCCCTGATGCTGCTCGACCACGCCCAAGGCGGTGGCGAGTCCCATGCCGGCGCCGGCGCCAATCTGCTTGGTGGTGAAGAACGGCTCGAAGAGGTGTTCCTGGGTGCGTGGGGCCATCCCGCAGCCGGTATCGGCAACCGACCACCGGACGTAGCGCCCCCCCACTGGGTGCGCGGGTGCCCCCACCGTCCCCGGGGTTGCCTCCACCACCGCGATGGTAGACCGGAAGACGCCGCCGTCCGGCATGGCATCCCGGGCGTTCAGGCTGAGGCTGAGGAGAACTTGGTTCAGGGCGTGGGCATCGGCGTTGACCCACGCCGGCACATCTCCGGCCGAAAAGATCGGCGTCACCTGCCCGCCCAGCACGTGGGCCACGAGGTTGCGCTGTTCCTCCAGGAACGTGGCCAAATTGAGCGGGTGGGGTTCGAGCTGGGATTGCCGCGCACACGCCAGCACTTGCTTGACCAGTTTGGCGGCGCGGAGGGAGAGCCCGTCCAGCTCACCCAGCAGCTCCAACGCGTGCGGTTCGGTCACCATCGACTTCAGCAACGAAAGGCTGAGGCTCTGCGCCGCGAGGATGTTGTTGAATTCATGGGCCAAGCCCCCCGCCAGATGGGCAATCCCATCGAGTTTGTGGACGCGGCGAAGGTGTTCTTCCACCCCCTTTCGTTCGGTGATGTCCCGTGCCGAGGCGTAGAGGTGCGTGGAACCATCGAGGTCGATTCCCCGGGCCGTGACTTCGACCTCGATCAGGGTTCCATCCCGGCGCCGGTGTCGGGTTTCAAACTGCTTCGAATCGGTTGCCATTTCCTTGATCTTGCCGATCAGCTCGTCGGCCGACCACCGGACATCCCAGTCTGCGACATTCTTCAGCCACGCGTCCCCCACCTCGTAACCCAGCAGGCGGTAGAACGATGGGCTGGCCTCCACAAGGTCTCCGTTCTGGTTGAGCACATGAATCCCGTCCGTCGCGGTCTGGAGCAGGTTTCGATACCGATCCATCAGGCGAACTTGGGCGGCCTCCACCTTCTTGAGTTCGGTGACGTCGTAGGCGATGGAGCGGCTGGAAACATAGTTGCCCGCCGGGTCCCGGACGGCGACCGCGGACACCAAGATTGGCAAGGGCTGACCGTCTTTCCGAATCAGCGTCACTTCCACATCCCGGACGAATCCGGACTCCTTGAACCTCGGGAAATTGGCCTCGAAAACCTCCCGGCTTTCCGGCGTCAGGAGTTCGGGGAGACGGACTTTCCCCTCCACTTCGGCCCGTTCGTATCCCAACCACGTCAGCGCGGTTTGGTTGATGCGCAGGATCGTCCC
>JBEISV010000327.1:0-5515 GCA_040375265.1 Verrucomicrobiales bacterium | reverse complement strand
GGCATGGGCAAGAACGGGTTCCCGGCCATCAGCATGACCCATTACGCGGCGCTGTTGTATTGCCGCTGGATTTCCGCCAAGACCGGCCATTTCTACCGCCTGCCGACCGAGGCGGAATGGGAATACGCGGCCCGCGCCGGCACCACGACCAAGTTCTTCTGGGGCGACGATCCGAAACAGGCCGACGAATATGCCTGGTCGTTCATCAACGCCGACGGCAAATACCAAAAAGTCGGCAAGCTGAAGCCGAATCCGTGGGGCCTGCATGACATTCTCGGCAACGTGGCCGAGTGGACCTACGACGGCTACAAGGCGGACGCCTACAAGACACTTGGGGCGGAGAACCCGGCGTTGCCCGGCTTCGCCGAGTATCCGCACGTGGCCCGGGGCGGCTCGTGGGACGATGAAGTGGACCAGCTTCGCATCGCCCAGCGTAAGCCGAGCGACCAGACTTGGAAGATGCGCGACCCGCAGTTGCCCAAGTCGAAGTTTTACCTGACCGACGCGCAGTTCCTCGGCTTCCGGGTCGTGCGGCAGATCAAGCCGCCGGCCAGCGTGGATGAGATGGTGAAGTGGTGGACCACCTATCCTGCGATGAAGTAGCCAGCTTCGGGGGATTCCCCGGGGTTGCGATGATCAGCGCATGGAACTTGTCCGCTACTTGGCCGGCCGGGTGACGAAGACCTCGTTGCCCGTCGCGGAGCCGGGCGTTCCCGGCGCCCCGCTGCTGAAGCGCCTGCGGCTGCCCCAGGGCGCGCTGGCTCAAGTCTACGACGGCGACGAAGGCATCCGTTACCTCGCGTGGCTGGAGTTGCGATTTGGCACGGTCCGCGGCAACCACGTCCACCGGCGCAAGCACGAGTATTTCTACCTCATCGCCGGCGAGGTGGAGTTGGCGGTGCAGGACGGGAGCACGGGTGATCGAGCCATCCTGAGCGTGGTCGCGGGTGACTTGGTTTATCTCGCCGCCGGTGTGGCCCACGCCTACCGGCCGCTGACTGACGGCGAGGCCGTGGAGTTTTCCCCGGTGCGGTTCGATCCCGCCGACACGGTCCGGGAAGTGGTGTTGGCGCCCGTTTGTTGAAACGGGGCTTTGCTTCGCACCGGTGCCGTCCCCAGAATCCGCGCGGTGAAACAGGTGATTCTCAGTCCCGGCGAAAAAGTTCACATCATCCATCGCCGGTTGTTTGAACACGATCCGCACCGCCACTTTGTGGGCACGGTCGAGGCGTATGACGCCGGCGTGGTGCGGGTGACCGGGCACGTTTACGCCGTGGACCCGATGACGTTCCAATTCGTCCGCCGGGCCGATGCCCGCACCCGGATCGTCTCCGCCGTCTCCGGCGAGGTGATCATCAACGTGCTGCCGCCGTCGGTGAAGCTGGACAAGGTCCGCTACCGGCAGGAAGCCAATGGCCTGAGGGTCACCGACGGCAGCGACTGGCACATCGACATCAGCGAAATCACCTGGCGCTGACCAACGCGCCGCCGCCGGGCGCGGTATCTTGGCCGCATGCTACGTCCGTGCCCGGGATTGGGCGGCAGTGCACGCGCCGATTGAAGGATTTCCTGCACCGCGTCACGCTCGCGCCGTGATCGATCACCTCCAATTGAGCGGGTATCTCGAACGCCAATTGCCCGCCGCGCTGGAACTGCTGCGGCGCATGGTTGGGGTCAATTCGTGGACCCTGAACCGGGATGGCGTGAACGCCGTCGCCCGCCTGACCGCCGAGGCGTTCGCCCCGCTTGGCTTCGCCGCTGAATTCGTTCCGTCCACCAATCCGGAGTTTGGTGATCACCTGGTGCTGACCCGGGGACCGGCCGGCGGACCGGGGCTGGCCTTGGTTTCGCACCTGGACACGGTGTTTCCGCCCGAGGAGGAACTCCGGAACGGTTTTCGCTGGCAGCCCGAGGGCGACCGGATTTTCGGTCCCGGCACCCATGACATCAAGGGCGGCACGGTGATGATGTGGCTGGTGCTGCACGCCCTGCGGGAATTCGCCCCCGCGGCGTTCGCCGCCGTGAATTGGCAGCTTTATCTCAATTCTTCCGAGGAACTGCTTTCACCCGATTTCGGCGAGATGTGCCGGACCCGCTTCGGCCCGAACGCGCTCGCGGCGCTGGTGTTCGAGGCGGAAGGCAAGCTGGCGGGCGGCCGCCGGTTGGTGCGGTGCCGCAAAGGGCGCGCGACGTGGCGGCTGACGGCCACAGGCCGGGGCGCCCACGCCGGGGTTAAGCACGGACGCGGGGCCAACGCCATCGTGCAACTCGCCCGGACTCTGGAACGGGTCGCGTCGCTCACCGACTACTCGCAGGAGCTCACCTTCAATCCCGGCGTCGTCCGTGGCGGCGGCGGGCTGAACCGGGTGCCGCACGAGGCGGTGGCGGAGGGTGAGATACGGGCCTTCGATCCGACGATTTACGCCGCCGGCAAGGCAGCCTTGCTGGGACTTGCTGGGCCGGGCGACGTGGTCAGCCCGGTGGACGGGTATCCGTGCTCGGTGCAGGCCGAAATTCTCAGCGAGAGCCGTCCCTGGCCGGTCAACGCCGGCACGGACCGCCTACTGACGGTGTTCAAGGCGGCCGGACAATCCTTGGGCCAGGCGATCGAGGGCGAGGCCCGCGGCGGCCTTAGCGACGGCAACTACCTGTGGGACGCCCTCCCCACGATCGACGGACTCGGACCGGCCGGCGACAACGACCATTGTTCCGAGCGCAGCGCCGACGGCTCGAAACTGCCCGAGTATTGTGAGGTCAGCTCGTTCGTGCCCAAGGCCGCGTTGAACACGCTGGCCATCCTGCGGCTCGCCACCGAGGGATTGCTCTGAGTGCCTTCGCCGGCCGGTGCCAGGCGGCTTCAACCACCAGCCGAACTCGCCGGCGCCGCTGGTGCCGGATGCTCGGGGCCTGACGTCTGTTCCGCGGCCAAGCGGCAGATGTAAGCGGCGAACTCCGGGTCCTCCCCGCGCAGCAAGTGCGGAAGCAGGGCCCGGAAGTCCTCCCGCCGGCACCACTCGCGCATGTAGTCCTCCCAAGACTTCCACAGGCGTTGCTGCTGGCTCGCCATGTCCTCCTCGTAAACTAGGAGGTAGGCGCGTTCGAACAGCGACACAAGGATGTCGAGCAGCACCAGCTTGCGCTCCTGCTGGCCTTCCGTGAGTTCATGCACGCGCGACGCGGTGAGGTGCAGGTCGGGATTTTGCAGCACAAGTTTGAGGAACTCGGCGTATTCGTCCGACAGACGCTGGTAAACCTCCTCGTCCTCGTTGGCGCGCTCCTTCCGCTGTTCCCAGATGAAGACGCCGATGGCAAAGGGCAGGCCGATCACGGTCACCACGTAACTCCACATTTCCCAGTCCTCGCGGTTCATGCTCAACAATAGCGGCGGTCCGGGCGGTCGGCCAGCCCGGCAACCACTGCGGAAGGAATGACAACGTCGGATTCCCGGGCGAAGCTGCCGCATGAGCTTCGACTACGATGCGGTAGTGATCGGTGGGGGCAGTGCAGGCTACGCCGCGGCCCGGACCTTGGCCGCCGGCGGTGCCCGGACCGCGTTGGTGGAAAGCGGTCCCGAACTGGGCGGGCTGTGCATCCTGCGCGGGTGCATGCCGACCAAGGCCTTGTTGCACGCCGCCGAGTTGCGGCATGCGTTCCGCGAGGCCGGGCGTTGGGGCATCACGGCCGACAATGTCCGGGTGGACTTGGCGAAGCTGCTGGCCCGCAAGGACGAGCTGATCGCTGACTTCGCCGGTTACCGGCGCCAGCAATTGGAGGCGGGGAAGTTCCGGCTCATCCGCTCACGTGTCCGGTTCACGGACACCCACACCCTGGAACTGAATGACGGAAGCCGCCTGAGCGCCGCCCATTTCGTGATCGCGACCGGTTCGGTAGTTCCGCCGCCGCCGATTCCCGGGTTGGTTGAGGCGGGTTACCTGACCAGCGACGACGCCTTACGTCTTCCGGAGTTGCCGGCATCGGTCGCCGTCTTGGGGGGCGGCGCCGTGGCGCTCGAATTCGCCCAGTTCTTCGCGCGGCTCGGCTCGGAAGTCACCGTGATCCAACGCAGCGCCCAAGTGCTGCGCGACACCGACGAAGACGTGGCGCGCGAACTGGAGAAGGCCCTCTGCCGCGAAGGAATCCGGCTGTTTACCGGGACCCAAAACCTGCGGGCCGAACGGCTGGGAACGGGCGTCCGGCTAACCTTCGAACATCAGGGAACGAGCCAACCCGTGGACGTTGCCGCCGTGCTGCACGGGCTCGGCCGACGACCGAATACCGATTCGCTGGACCTCGCCCAAGCCAAGGTGGTCACCGAAGCCGGCCGGATTCTCACTGACCCGCGGCAGCGCACGTCGGCCCCGCTCATCTACGCCGCCGGGGATTGCTGCGGACCGCACGAAATCGTGCACGTCGCCATCCAGCAGGGGGAAACCGCCGCGCGAAACATCCTCAATCCGACGGCCGGGTCCGAGATGGACTACCGCATCCTGTTGAGCGTGGTGTTCACCGATCCGGCGGTCGCCACCGTGGGCCTGAGCGAAAAGGCGGCCCGCGCCGAGGGACGCAAGGTCCTGGTCGCCACGTATCCCTTCAACGACCACGGTAAGTCGATGATCCTCGGCTGCCAGGATGGCTTCGTGAAGCTGCTCGCCGACGCGGCCACCGGCGAGATCGTCGGCGGCGCGTGCGTCGGGCCGCAGGGCGGCGAACTGATCCACGAGATCGCCGTCGCGATGGGCCGGCGCATGACGGTCCGGGAGCTCGCGGCGCTGCCTCATTACCACCCGACCTTGGCGGAGATCTGGACCTATCCCGCCGAGGAACTGGCGGACCAGCTCCCCTGAACCTCCGGTCTACTGCCCGGCCGGACCGATGTAGGCCTTGGCGACCACCACGTTGTCGAACCAGACGACGTTGGTGGCGTGCTTCGTCCAGCGGTCGGTGAAGTAGCTCTCCAACGTCAGGGCGTTGGCCTTAAGCGCCTCGGTCTTCCGCCAGTTGACGCCCTGCCAGTGGCCTTGCAGGACGCCGTCGATCCAGAAGGCCTGTTCGCCGTCGGGTTGGCCCGGCGTGTTGTGCTTGAGCATGAATTCCGCGCAGATCCAGCGGTCGCGCGGAATGACCGGCGCGGCGGGCACGGCGAAGGAGTTGCCCCAGAACTTGCCATCGGGCGACGCGGTCATCTCGTGCCAATAGCTGTAGAAATTCCAGCGCCCAGGCGAGGGATTGCGGCCCCAATCGCCCCACGGCTCCAGTGCGGTCGAAAACCGTTCGCCGCCGTCGGGCTTCAGTCCAGCGCCGCCGAATCCGCTCCACTTGTCGCCGCCCTTCAAGCCCTTGTTCGCGCGCAGGGTGACGAAGTGGTGCACGTAGTCGCAGTCGGCGGCGAACTTCACGTAGATGCGCACGAACACCGTGTCGGCCGGCTCGAACCACCGCGTGAGTCCACCGCCGGGGTCCTGTCCGAGATGCGCTTCGACGCGCAGCGCCCGCTGGCCCAACTCGCGGTCCGCGC
>JBEISV010000089.1:0-13032 GCA_040375265.1 Verrucomicrobiales bacterium | reverse complement strand
GAAGTGACGTGAGCCGGGCGTCAACGAGACGGACGACTGAACCTTCAACTCCGGATCGAACAAGCTGACGAACTTGCCTTGGAGCGAACGCGGCTCGCCCGTCACGGATTCGTCCAGGCCCGCGGCGATGACGTAGGGGCCTCTCCGCAGGAGCAGCGCGTTGCCCTCCCGCCACTTCACCGTAGCCGGCGCGACCGCCTTCACGGCGGAAACCAGTTCGTTATCCCCGTCGGCCGCCTTGGCGAAGTCTGCCGGGTTGCGCTTCAGCCACAGCACTCGGCCGGAGCCGACCTTGGCTTCCGTGGCCGAGCCGTTCAGGCCCAGTTCGGCGAAGAGATGTGCCCGCGGCGTCGCGAGTTGACGGCCGTCGGAGTTCCACCAGTCGCGGACGCGATTGTAGGGATCGGAATCGTCGTCGCAGACCACGAGCGTGCCGCCGGCGCGCACCCAGGCGGCGAGCGGCGGATGCACGGCGGGTTCGAGCGGCTTCTGGCCGTGATAGCTGAGGAGCAACACGCGGAAGCGATCGAGCGCGCCAGGCACGGTGAGGTTCTCCAACTGCACCGGCTGGATCGGCACGCCGCGCTTGAGGAACGGCAGGGCGAGCCCGTAAACGTGGCTCAGGTTGCCGTCGCTGGGAGTCGGGTCACCCCGTTGGAACATCAGCGAATCGCTCACGAACAGGCCGATGCCTTCGGTCGCGCCGTGCCAGTCCACGTCGGGCTGCTTCAGGGCGTTCAGGGCGTTCATCACCACCTGAAGTTCGGTCGCGTAGGGCGCGGGAATGCCCTGACGTTTTTCCGCGGGAACGTTCGCCGGATACTTGCCGTTGAAGATGCGTTCCGGCCAGGGCGCGACCTCGAACTGCGACACCTCGGGCTGGAAGAGCGACGCGACGAGCGTCGATTCCCAGTTCGTGCGGTAGTCGGTCCAGTCATGGTCTGGGTTGTCCTCGATGGGATCGTTCAGATACCAGACCGTGCGGCCGGTGGCGCGGACGAGGTTCTGCATCGCGCCGTATTCGAGGAAGGCGGTCTCGAAGGTCCGCTCGCGCCGGACACCGCGATAGACGTTGGGCGTGCGCGAGGTGCCGGTCCACACCTGCGCGATGTAGCCGTCGCAGCCGCGGAGGCGGGCGAGGCTGGATTCCGGGCTGACGATTTTCCAGTGCGCGTAGTTCAGCAGGCTGTGCGTGGGCACATAGCAGCGGACGTGTTTGCCGGTGCGGTCGTTGAAGGCATTGACGTGATCGAAGACTTGCTGGAGCGCGCGGCCGTAGAGGAAGTATTTCAGCTTCGACGCGCGCCACTGGGCGTCCACCGAGCTGTGCGGCGGCTGCCACTCCTCGCCGTAGAAGGCCTTCCACTCGCGCTTGAAGCCCTCCGAGTAACCGCCGCGCACCCAGAACTCGGGTTCCTCCAGGTGGATCGCCTCCGCCCCGGCATCGAGCGCGCGTTGCACGCCGACGCTGAGGAACTTCCCGAAGTTCGTGCCGGGGCACATGTAATACACGTCGCCGCCGTGGCTGATCTTCTTCCCGTTGCGGTCGGTCTGGGCCTCGTCCTCGTGGTTGATGCCGTCGAAGCGCCCGTAGAGGTAATCCTGATACTGGCCCCACGAGACGCCAGTCATCACATGGATGCGATAGCCGCGGTCGCGCCAGGTGGCGATGCGCTCGGGCAGCTTGGCGTCGATGCCGTAAACGATGGCGACGTCGGATCGTAGGTTGCCGGCGCCGCTCCACGCCGCGCCGGTCTGGAAGCAGGTGCGTTCCTGGACCTGCGCTGGATCCAATGGGAAGGGCGGCGGTAGTTCGGCGGCGGACGCGATCAACCCCAGGCAACCGGCGGCGACAAGACGGGACAGCGTGAACACGGAGGCTCGGACGCAACGGCGGCGGCGGAAGTTCAACTGGCTTTGGCGGTGTCCACTTCGGCGAAGTGCCGGGCTGCGTGGGACTACGGTTCCTTGACCAAACCCTCCAATTCTTTCGCATACCGCCGGTCTTCGGGGCCGTTGATGGGCTTTAGCTTCAGGATGAGTTCGTCCGCCCGGATTTTTCCTTCATTGGACCATTTGCTCCGAACGGCAGTCTGGCCGGGGGCGATGTCCTTCACATCAAACCAATTGTCGCCCAGCCACTCTTTGGGTTCGACCGTCGTGGTGGTCAACCAGTCCAGGTGGTGCTGGCTCCCGTTCGTGACCTCCGCAAGAATTCGTCCGAAGGGCGCTGCCGTCTGGTCCGGCAGGATCTTCACCGACCATTGAAGGCGATTGGCCACAATCGCCTCTTCTTCCGGAGTGAACGGCTTCGGACCAGCCATCAGGTATTTCCAACGGCACACCCCATACCGGTTTCGGTGAATGCGGTATTGATCGCCCAGCCACTGAGCGAAGGTTTGGTTCAACCGTTTCAAGCCAGACCCATGCGAAACAAAAAGCTGCGGCTCTTGCGAGGAGGTCTCCGGTAATTTCAGGGCTAGCATGCTCCACCAACCAACCACCCCCGAATACGCGATACTGGCTAGCCGGCCATGATCGAGATGAGTCCATAGTTTCGGCACTGGGCGCACCTGGATGTGGTGTTCATCCCCATCCCACTGCCTCAGCAGATGGCTCACCCCGATTTCACGGGACCAGCGGGCATAGCCTTCATCATTGAATGCGCGGACGATGTCTTCGTTGGCGAACGCCTCCCGCAGATACATTCCGTTCGTCCTTACCGCGTCGATGTCAGCGCGAATCTCGTCGAAGTCCATAGGTTCTAGTCCCGTGCCGGAATTCCCAAGGTCCCCCGCCGCCGGAATTCACGTTCGGGACGCAAACCGTGATCTACCCGGCGTGCCGGTTCAACCTCCGCCCGTCCGGGAAGCCGGACTCTTCGCCTCGGTCTCCCCGGATGTGTCCGCGCCGTATCGCGCTTTTCCCAACGGGCGGCTTTACCGCGGCGCGAATTCGTCTTCCGATGACCGCCCGTGACACGCACCGCAGTCCTCAATGTCGTCGGCCTCACGCGCGGGCTGATCGGCGAACACACGCCGCGCCTGCGCGCCTTCCTCCAGGCCCACCGCCACGCCGTCATCGATCCGGCCTTGCCGGCGGTGACATGCACCGCGCAGTCCGACTACCTCACCGGACAGCGCCCCGAGGCGCACGGCGTGGTGGCCAACGGCTGGTTCAACCGGGAGCTCAGCGAGGTCCATTTCTGGAAGCAGTCGAACCACGTCGTCACCGCGCCCAAGCTCTGGGACGAGCTCCGGGCGAACGACACCAGCTTCACCTGCGCGAAGCTGTTCTGGTGGTTCAACATGTATTCCGGCGCCGACTGGTCGGTCACGCCGCGCCCCATGTATCCGGCGGACGGGCGGAAGTTCTTCGACATCTATTCCTGGCCGGCCGACCTGCGGCCCGCGCTGAAGGCCGACCTCGGCGACTTTCCTTTCGCCACCTTTTGGGGTCCGGCCGCCGGCGTGAGGTCACCGCAGGGCGAACCGGACGCCGCCACCCGCTGGATCGCGAATTCGGCGAAGTGGGTGGAGGAAAAACACAGGCCGACGCTGAACCTCGTCTACCTGCCGCACCTCGACTACAATCTCCAGCGGGTTGGTCCGAAGCATCCCGCCGTGGTGGACGACCTGCGGCGCATCGATGCCATCGTCGGCGACCTGCTGGACTTCTTCGGCGGGCGCGGTGTGCAGGTGCTCGTGCTCAGCGAATACGGCATCACTCCGGTGGACACGCCGGTCCACCTGAACCGCGAATTCCGGAAACGCGGCTGGATCACCGTCCGGGAGGAACTTGGGCTGGAGTTGCTCGACACCGGCAATTCGAAGGCCTTCGCCGTCGCGGACCATCAACTGGCGCACGTCTACGTGAACGACCGCGCGATCCTCGGCGAAGTGCAGGCGCTCCTGGAAAACACGCCCGGCGTGGCCGAGGTGTGGGATTTCGCCGACCAGGTGGAACGCGGACTGGCGCATCCCCGCACCGGCAACCTGGTCGCCGTCGCGCAGGAGAATGCCTGGTTCACCTACTATTACTGGCTCGTTGACGCGAAGGCGCCCGACTTCGCCCGGTGCGTGGACATCCACCGGAAGCCCGGCTACGACCCGGTCGAGCTGTTCCTCGATCCCGCCATTCCGGCCGTGAAGCTGAAGATCGCGTGGCGGCTGCTGCAGAAGAAACTCGGCTTCCGGATGCTCATGGACGTCATCCCGCTCGACGCGTCGCTGGTGAAGGGTTCCCACGGCTGCCGTCCGGCCAGCCGAGAAGACTGGCCGTTGGTGATCGCCCCCGGCCCGCTACCGGGCGACGAACTGACCTCCACGCAAATCTACGGCGTGATGCGCGACGCGGTGCTGGGCTAAGCGATCCGGTCGTTCCCTATTTCGAACCTCGGCCCGAAACGCAAAAACCCGCGGGGTGAATCACCCCACGGATTCCACTACGGCGGCCGTCCGCTGGGTTGTCCCAGCCGCGACGCTCAGTTGACACCGATGTCGATGGTCTTGGGTTTCGCCAAGACGCTCTTCGGGAGCGTCACCGTCAGCACGCCGTCTTTGCAGGCGGCTTTGATTTTGTCGGCGTCGATGGGCAAGGACACGCCCACCTGACGTTCGAAGCGTCCGTATTGGCGCTCGGAACGCAGATACTCACCCTCTTTGACTTCGCGTTCCTGCTTCCGCTCACCGGCGACCGTCAGCACGCCGTCGTGGAACGTGACGCTCACGTCTTTCCGGTCCACACCCGGCAACTCCACGGTCACGGTGACATTGTCGGCGTCTTCACGGACCTCGAGGGCCGGCGCAAAGGCCGCGGGCAAACCTTCACGCCCGAGGGCGGTGAAGGGTGTTTCCAGGAGCCGGTCAAAGTCCCGGCTCAGGTTCAGCAGCGTGGCGAACGGGCTCACGGGATAGGTCTGGCTACGACGAACAGGCACATTGGCAGTCATGATGTTTCCTTTCTTGTCGGTGGGTGCGCCCATCGCACCCTCTGCCATTCGTATCGCACACCCAATGCCGGGACTCCGCAGCCGCCCATCCGCCCGATTTTCCGCACTTTTGGCGATCCCAGCCGCGCCGCCATGGCAACGGATAGTGCCCGCCCGCGACAAACTGGAGCGTTAGGTTGTGACACGCGGGAAACCCGTGGCGCACCGGCCCGAACCCGGGGCGATCGGGCGAACAAATTGCACCAACGTGAACACCCCTATCGCCGGCAGGCATCCGCCTTGGCCGCAGGAAAATCGGGCCCGGAAGCAACCCGGTCCCCTGGCGCCTGAACTCCGGTTTTACGCGGGCCGTCCGCACGGCTATTGCTTGGGCACAAGCATGGGTCCGGAATTCAAAGACTACTACGCCATCCTCGGGGTGCCCCGCACCGCGTCGGCCGATGAGCTCAAGAAGGCGTATCGGCAACTGGCGCGGAAGTATCACCCGGACGTGGCGACCGACAAGAAGGTCGCGGAAGACCGCTTCAAGGAGATCAACGAGGCCTACGAGGTCCTCGGTGACGCCGGTAACCGCAAGAAATACGACACCCTCGGCGCAAACTGGAAGCAGGGCGCCGGCTTCCAGCCCCCGCCGGGCTGGGATCCCTCCGGTGCTGGCGGCCGGCGACGTTCGCGGCGCCCCACTGAGGGTGACGACTCGGAGTTCCAGTTCGGCGGCACCGGCTTCAGCGACTTCTTCGAGCAATTTTTCGGCGCCCGCGGCGCGGGCGGCTTCGAACCGTTCCAAGAGGCGGGGCCGGGCCGGCGACCGCAGTCCAGCCGGGGCGCCGACGTGGAGGGCGACCTCGCCGTCAGCCTCGACGAGGTCCTCAACGGGTCGGTGCGTCAAGTTTCGTTCCGGCGCGCGAATTCCCGGACCGGCGAGACCGAATCGCACAGCTTCAAGGTCCGCCTGCCGGCCGGCGTCCACGAGGGCCAACTGATCCGCGTGGCGGGCAAGGGCGAAGCCGGGGCCGGCAACGGCGGGGCCGGCGACCTGCTCCTGCGCGTGCGCCTGTCGCCACATCCGGACTTCACCGTGCAGGGCGAAGACCTCGTGACCGAACTGGACCTGGCCCCCTGGGAGGCGGTCCTCGGCACCACGCTCAGTGTGCCGACCCTGACCGGGCCCGTGACCGTGCGCGTCGCCGCCGGCACGAACTCCGGACAGCAGCTCCGCCTGCGCGGACACGGCCTGCCCAAGGGACAGGGCACGGAACGCGGCGACCTCTACGCCAAGCTGCTCGTCAAGCTTCCCACCCAGCTCACCGACGAGGAACGCGGCCTGTGGGAAAAACTGGCTGCCGCGTCGAAGTTTCAGCCGCGCCTCCCCTGAGCCGCGGTCGGGCGGCGGAACCGTGGGGTGGCCGAACAGATCCACCCGCTCGCTCGGGAACAAATCCTAGCTTGGGCGCGGGGAATTGCGCGGTCCCTCGCCTAGCCCGCAATGTCGAGGCGTAGGTCCGGGGCACGGCCCGGAAACCAACGCCATCATTTGATCCGCCGAAAATACTCCCGATAGCCCGGCACGGGATAGTCGGCCATGGACCAAAAGCCGCTCTCGTCGGCGATCATGCGGGTCGTGAGATTCCTTTTGAACGTCTCGTGATACTCTTCCACGACCAACACCTTCGGAGCCTTCTCCAAAATGGTCGGGGTGGATTTCACCGGCGCCGAGCCTCGCGGATAGACCGTCACGGAACGCCCATCGACCATCAGCTCCATCTGCCCAAGTATCGGCACCATTTGATCGACGACCGGCTTGGCGATGCCTGAGTCGCCGCGCAGATAGTGCTCCGTCTTGGCCCGATCCGAGACGAAATTGCCCTGAAACGCGACGGGGATCTCATCCTGCGGTGAACAGCCCGACAAGACGACCGCGAGGACGAGCAGGGCAACGGGCCGACGGACGCTTGGTGAAATTCCCTTCATGCCGGAAACCTACGGGGGACGGGCCGCGGCGCCCCATCCCTAAAAATAACGGTCGGGCGCCAGCCTGGCCCAATCCGCTGGGACCCCGTCCCCGACCACACGCCTTTCCAGGATCGACCGCTCTCGGCGGAACTTGGGACAGAAAAACCTTTTGACACCCCCGGGGCCCTTCCGCCATCCATTCCAGCGCCTTGGGCGACCAGGGCACTCATCCAGAGTGGCGGAGGGCACGGCCCGATGAAACCACGGCAACCGGTCGGACGGGCAGTCCGATGACCAGGTGCCAAATCCGGTCGGGGTTTCGGCGACGAAATCCCGGCGAAGATGAGAAGTGCCGGTCCTGATTTTCAGACCCCTTCTCGCTTCGCGGGCAGGGGTCGTTTGTTTTCCCCGCCCCTCTGGCTGAAGCCTTCGGCGTTTGCCGCCGATGAACGGAACAATTTTATGAGCCAGAGCCACGGATACATGAAGGCGTTGAAGTGCCGCGAGTGCGGCCGGGAATACCCGCTCGCCGCCACGCACGTCTGCGAGTTCGACTTCGGCCCGCTCGAAGTCGCCTACGACTACGACCGCATCAAGAAGTCGCTCACTCGCGACGCGATCTGCTCCCGCCCGCAGACCATGTGGCGTTACCGCGAATTGCTGCCCGTCGCCGGCGAACCGACCGTCGGCCGCCAGGTCGGCTACACGCCGTTGGTGAAGGCCGACCGGCTCGCCAAACGCCTCGGCATCCGCGAACTCTGGATCAAGAACGACGCCGTCAATTACCCGACGCTCTCGTTCAAGGACCGCGTGGTCAGCGTCGCGCTCAGCCGCTCGGTCGAACTCGGCTTCAAGACCGTCGCCTGCGCCTCGACCGGCAACCTCGCGAATGCGGTCGCCGCCAACGCCGCCGCCGCCGGCCTCGACGCCTACGTCTTCATCCCGTCCGACCTCGAACTCGGCAAGGTGATCAACTCGCTCGTCTACGGCGCCAACGTCATCGGCATCAAGGGCCACTACGACGAGGTGAACCGTCTCTGCGCCGAGATCGCCGGCAAATATGGCTGGGCCTTCGTGAACGTGAACATGCGCCCCTACTACGCCGAGGGCAGCAAGAGCATGGGCTACGAGATCATCGAGCAGCTCGGCTGGCGCGTGCCCGAACACACGGTCGTGCCGATGGCGTCCGGTTCGCTGCTCACCAAGGTCCACAAGGCCTACCAGGAATTCATCAAGGTTGGCCTCGTTGGCGAAACCAAGTGGAAGATGCACGGCGCCCAGGCGACCGGCTGCTCGCCCATCAGCTCCGCGCAGAAGGCGGGACTCGACTTCTTCAAGCCGGTGAAGCCGAACACCATCGCCAAGTCGCTCGCCATCGGCACGCCCGCCGACGGCTTCTATTCGCTCAAGGTGATGAAGGAAACCGGCGGCCATGCCGACGACGTGACCGACGACGAGATCCGCGAGGGCATCCGCCTGCTGTCGGAGTGCGAAGGCATCTTCGCCGAGACGGCCGGCGGCGTGACCGTGGGCGTGGCCAAGAAGCTGATCGCCGCGGGCAAAATCGCGGCCGATTCCAGCGCCGTGCTCTGCATCACCGGCAACGGCCTCAAGACCATTGAGGCCATGACCGGTCACGTCGGCGCCACCCGTGACATCCGCCCGAGCCTGCGCGAATTCGAGGCGCTCCTCGCCCACGACAAGCCGGAACTGGTCACCGCCTGAGCGTCATGGTCCGCGTTTCCATACCCCCGACCCTCCGCAAGCTCTGCGGCGGCGAGGATACCGTGACCGTCCGCCCCGGCACTGTGGGCGACGCCATCTCGCAATTGCACGACCGCTACAACGGCATCCGGGACCGCCTGTGCGACGGCGGCGGACGCATCCGCGGCTCCGTGCTCGTGTTCGTGAACGAGGAGGACATCCGCTTCCTCCGCGAACAGGACACGCCGCTCAAGCCCGGCGACGAAGTGAGCATCATCCCGGCGTTTGCTGGCGGCTGAGCGCGACCGGACAATTTGGCAGGCAGGAAAGCCGGAACCGCCGTTCCCGTTTTCCTGCCTTCCTGCTTTCCCGATTCACGTTTCGTCAGCGCGCGCCTTCCCCGCGCTTGACTCGCCCCGGCCGGTTCCGGCCCACTCTCGTCCGACATGAACCGCGCGTCGTCCGCTTTTGCAGCCGCAGCCCTGGCCCTCACGGCCCGAGCCGCCGCCGCCGCGCGTTCCGGTCGTCTGCCCCTCGCCTAGCAATCTCAACCAGCGCGAACGCAGACGGCCCGTGGGAATCCGCTTCCCGCGTGTCGGCGCGTCCGCTTATCTCCCCGCCGCAGTCCATGTCCTCGATTCGTCCCAGCTACATCGCGAACCACGTCGCCGGCATTCCCCGCTCGGGCATCCGCGACTTCTTCGAGCTCGTCCAGAACACCACCGGAGTAATCTCCCTCGGCGTCGGTGAACCCGACTTCGCCACGCCCTGGCACATCCGCGAGGCCGCCATCTACGCGCTCGAACGCGGCCGCACCCAATACACCTCGAACCTCGGCCTGCTGAAGCTGCGCGAGGCCATCTCGCGCAACGTCGCCAAGAACTTCGGCGTCCATTACGACCCCAAGAACCAGATCCTGGTGGCCGTCGGCGTCAGCGAGGCGCTCGACCTCGCCCTGCGTGCCGTGCTGAACCCCGGCGACGAGGTCATCTACCACGAGCCCTGCTACGTGAGCTATTCGCCCAGCGTCGTGCTCGCCCACGGCGTCCCGGTTCCTGTCGCGTGCAAGGCGGAGGACGGCTTTGCGGTGACCGCGCAGGCCATCGAGGCCGTCATCACGCCGCGCAGCAAGGTGCTGATGCTGAATTTCCCGACCAATCCCACCGGCGGCACGATGACCCGGGCGCAGTTGCTGGAGATCGCCGCGGTCGCCCAGCGCCACAACCTGCTGGTGCTCACCGACGAGATTTACAGCGAGCTGACCTTCGAGGGCGAACACGTCTCCATCGCCAGCCTGCCCGGCATGGCCGAGCGCACCATCTTCCTGCATGGCTTCTCCAAGGCCTACGCGATGACCGGTTTCCGCATCGGCTACGCCTGCGGCCCCACGGACCTCATCGAGGCCATGATGAAGATCCACCAATACTCGATGCTCTGCGCCAGCATCATCGCGCAGGAAGCCGCGATCGAGGCGCTCCAGAACGGCGAATCCGCGACCGCCGAGATGCGCGAGCAATACAAGCTGCGCCGGAACTACATCGTGAAATCGCTGAACGACATGGGGCTAAAGTGCCACCTGCCCCGCGGTTCGTTCTACGCGTTCCCGAGCATCGAGAGCGTTGGCATCCCGGCGAAGGAATTCGCCCTCGGCCTGCTGAAAGAGGAGAAGGTCGCCTGCGTGCCCGGCGGCGCGTTCGGCGCGAGCGGCGAGAAGTTCCTGCGCTGCTGCTTCGCGACTGCGTTCGACCAGATCCAGATCGCCATCGAACGCATGGCCCGGCACGTCGCCCGGGTTAAGCGCGGCTGAACCCGCCGGCGCGGCGGCCTATTCCTCGACGATGCGCGGCCAGGCGCCCTTCACGCTGCCGTAGTGGCGGGTAAGCCGCGGGAATTCCGGCGCGGCCGGATCGGGACACACGGGTTGGCCGCCAGCGTCGAGATAGAAGCAGCCAAGTTCAGCAGGCGGGAGTTGGGCGATGAGTTCCAGCGCGGCATGGGAAGCCTCCATCCAGCGTTGCTTAACTTCGGTCAGCGAGACGGGATGGTTCAACTGGAGATCATCCAACGCTTCGGGACGGAAGACGGCGTTGCGCCGGGCCCAAAGGATGATGGCCTCCGGGGTCAGGCCGGGGTCCTTGCCGCCGGCCGCCCAAGCGAGCGCTCCCAGATGGAGGTGACTTTGGTGGAGGTAGAGCACGTCGAGCAGATCCCGCACCTTGGAGCGACCGGCGAGCGCCAACACCTTGTTGGTCGCCGCGTCCCAGAAACTCAGGCGCCAGCCGAGTTCGGGGTCGGGGCTGATGGGGAAGAAGCGATAGACGCTGTCGAAAACCCACTCGACCTTGGTCTCGCGGCCATCCCGGCGCACACGGGCGCGCTGAAAGGTGTCCTGCGGCCGCCCCATCTCGACTTCGAACCCGGCGGCCAACAACGTGGCGACATCCCGTTTCACCGAGTCGGCCAAGCTTTCCGTGGTGTCGTGAAAGATATCCACGTCCCGTGAAGAACGAGGGGAATCGGGCGACTGATGCAGCACGGTGGCCCCGGCGACGAAGCTGTCGGGATTCCGATTGGCCGCGAGCGCGTGCAGCACCGCGCGTTCAAAATCTCCTAGCGGCATAACTCGGCGGCGATGCGATAGCCGGCGTGGCCACCATTCTCGCGGAGTCCGCTGATCACGAACGGAATCTTGGCCTCCGTGATCTCGGCATCCTCCCGATACGACCAGAAACACTGCGCAAAGAAGTCACGATACGCCTGCTGCGCCAGCGCCAGCCGACGCTGCCGCGCAGCCTCGTCCGCCGGCGGGGGAAGCGTCGCGCTCATGCCGAAACTCTACCCGACAGACCGACGATGGGAAGTCCGGGAAGGGCCGGCCGAGACACCGGGCGCGAATCGGCATCCTAGCCCGGCCGCCACGGAATTTTCGGGCGCAGCGTAGCCGGTAGCGGAGACTGTCAGCCTGCGGTGTCGCGGATCGGTATTCCGCGGGCGACTCGGTTTTCAACAGGTTACCCGCGAGCCTGCCCGATGCGCCGGCGTTGTCCTCCCGGAACGAGACCTACTTCTCCTTGCCGAGGTTTTCGTAGTAGCGGCGCACGAGTTCGGAGTAGCGGGCAGGCACCGGGTCGCGATCGATGGGCACGAGCGAGTCCTTCACGTCCCGGCGGGCGATTTCCTCCTGCAGCTTCCGGCGGACTTCGACGAGCGGCTTCACGACCTGCAACTCGACCTTGGCCCAGTCGGGCTTGGTGCGCTCGCCCTTGAACTCCTGCCGCATCAGCCGGGCGCGTTCGCGGGCGACGGAGACCTCGGTGCGCAGGTCGGGCATATCCACCATCTCCTCGACATCCCGGAGGCGATCGGACCATTCGGCGAACTGCTCGCCGGTGATGGGGCCGCCGCGCGAGCCACGGCCGTTGGCGGCCCCGCCTTCATTGGCCAACGACGGATCAAGGCTGCTGAGGTCAAGACCCGGCCGCTGGCCACGTTGACCGGCCTGCTGACGCCGGTCGCCGCGTCCCCCCTGACCGCCCTGCCCTTGGCCGGGTTGCTGCCCCGGCTGCTGTCCCGCTTGGGCCGACTGTTGGCCTTGCGGGTCGGAAGGTTGACCAGGTTGCTGGCCTCCGGGCTGAGAACCCGGTTGGCCTTCCGGCGAATTCGGCTGCCTTTCGTTGCGCGCTTGTTGCTGGGCGTTTTGGTCGCCGCGGTCTCCTTGTCGGCCGCGTTGTCCCGGTTGTCCCTGCCCCGGTTGCTGCCCATCGCCAGGTTGGTTTTGTTCGCCAGTTTGCCCGGCTTGGGCCTGCTGGTTGCCCGGCTGTTCGCCTTCGCCTGGCTGAAGTTGCTGTCCCGGTTTTGGCTCCCCGGCTTGGCCACCGCTGGCACGGGCTGTGGAATTGGTGCGGGAACCGTCCCGTGGACCTGAACGAGCCTGTCCACCCTGGGCGCCGGCTAGCTGATTGGTGCCGCGCTCACCGGGTTGACCGGCGCCGGTGGGGCCGAGTTCGCGTTCCAACTGGCCGGCGAGGGCTTCCAGTTCCTTTTCCGCCAACCGGAGCGCTTCGGTGTCGTCGCCCAGCACGTTTTCGGTGGCGCGCTCCACGCCCTTGCGCAGCTGGTCGAGCGTCGCGCGGGCTCGGCGTTCGGCGTCGCGGGCGGGCGGGACGAAACCCTCGCGGAGGATCGCCTCGGCGGAGCCCAGGGCCTTGCCGTTTTCGTCCTTCGCCAGTTGTTGGAGATTTTCGAACAGCCCGCGCGTCATGGTGCCGCGCTGGATCAGTTCCTCCTGCGTCTGCTTGAGGGCGGCGCCGTCGTCCATGGTGAGCTTGCGGACGGAGTCATAAAGCTGCCGCGAGACGAGCGGTTCGGTGGCCTCGGCCTGCTCGGAAATCTGCGCCGCTTGGTTCACCAAGTTCGTCAGCCGT
>JBEISV010000267.1:0-6468 GCA_040375265.1 Verrucomicrobiales bacterium | reverse complement strand
TACATTCCGGGCGGGCGGCTCGAAATCGTTTCGATCGACCCGGAACTCGGCGGGATTTTCTACATCTTCGACATCCCGCGCGGCGACGCTCCGGCGAAAGTCGAGCGGTCGCAGCGTTGCATGAACTGCCACGCGGGCGAGGACACCGGGTTCGTGCCGGGATTGGTCGTGAAATCGGTCGCCCCGGGGCTCACCGGGGGAAGCCTTGATTCGTTCCGCCGCGGTCTCACCGGCCACGGAATCCCGCTCGCCGAACGCTTCGGCGGCTGGCACGTGACCGGGGCCGACACCTTCACGAACCACTGGGGCAACGCCCTCGGGCAACAGGTCGCCGGGGTGCTTTCGAAGGTGCCCAATCCGCCCGGCTCCCGCTTCCGTTTCGATCGCTATCCCGTCGCCACGAGCGATCTGCTGCCCCAGCTTTTGCACGAACACCAGGCCGGTTTCGTCAACCGGGCGGTCGAGGCCGGTTACCGGGCCCGCACCCATCTGCATCACGGCCAAGGCCGACTGACACCCGCCCACGTGGCGGAACTGGATGAGCAGGCGCGGCTACTGACCCGTTATCTGCTGTTCGCCGACGAAGTGCCGTTGCCCGCCGGTGGAATCCAAGGCAGCACTGAATTCAAGGACGCCTTCCTCCGCCACAGCCGGGCCGTGGACGGGATTTCACTGAAGGACTTCGAGCTGGGCACCCGGCTGTTCCGCCACCGGTGCAGCTACATGATCTACGGCGCCGCGTTCACCGGACTGCCGCCAGAACTGAAGCAGCGGGTTTACGGACGATTGGGAGCCGCCCTCGCGGAATCATCGCCCGCGCCCGAATTTGCCTACTTGCCGGCCGGCGAGAAGGCCGCGATCCGGAAAATCCTGCGCGGCACAGTGCCGGACCTGCCGTCCGGCAGGTGAAATTGGCTTCCGCGAAAAATGAAGAACGGGCGCCCGTCACCGGAGCGCCCGTCGCAAGATTGAGACTGGCTTACTTGGCCTTCTCGACGGCTTCACCCGCCTTATTCCAGCCGGAGATTCCGGCGGACATGTGCTTCACGTTCTTGTAGCCGAGCTTCTCGGCAGCCTTCGCGGCGGCCTGGTAGGCGCTGCAGCGGGGATTGCCGCAATAGGCGATGACCAGCGCATTCTTGTCGGCCGGCAGGGACTTGGCGAAATCCTTCTCGATCGCGTCGAAGTCGAGTGCGCCCGGGACGTGGCCCTTGGCGTAGGAATCGGTGCCGTTGACGTCGATGATGGTGGCTTTCTTGGTGCCGAGCAGCGCCTTCACTTCGGCGATGCTGATGTCGGGAAAATCGCCCGCGAACGCGGTCGCGGCGATGACCAGGGTGGAGAGGAGGGCGATGAGTTTTTTCATGTGGTGCTAAATGTTGATCCCAAGGCGAATTCGGAATCGTAGGAGGAGACTGGGCCGACCGGGGAGCGGTTACATCGCTCCGCGGCCGGACGCCGGTCGATCCCGAGTGCCGGGCGCATTGAACGCCGAGACGAATAGCCCGAAAACGGTTGAGATCAACCCCGCAGTGGCCGGGACGGCCGCGGGTCAGAGGCGACGCCAACGCCGGGCCTTCAGCTCAAACCGGGGCAGCGATCCCGGCGCCACGTCGCGCACGGGCACCCGCAGGGCCAGCGCATCATGGATGCGGTGACTCAGGGTGGCGGCAGCCGCAGGCGACGCTTCCACTTCCAGGCTCAGCTCCGCCATCGCGTCCCGCGTGTCGTAGGTAACCCGGTATTCCGCGATTTCCGGGACTTCACGGACCAACTGGTCGAGCGCGCTGGGATACACGTTAACGCCGCGGACGATGACCATGTCGTCCACCCGGCCGAGGATGCCGCCTTCCAGCACCGTCACCAGTCCCGGATCGGCGGCACCGCAAACCAGGTCACCCGTGCGGTAACGGATCAGCGGCGAACCGATCCGGCGCAGCGTCGTCAGCACCAATTCGCCCGCCTGGCCAGCTTCAACGGGAACTCCGGTGCCGGGGTTCACGATTTCCGCATAAAAGCTCCGGGTCAGAACGCAAAGGTTTCCCGGCCGGTCGGGAATCTCATGGGTGACCGGTCCGGTCTCCGTCATGCCATGATGATCAACGACCCGGGCTCCGTTCCAAAGTGCGCTCAGCTTGGCCCGGAGGACGGGTTGGCTGCCGCCGGGTTCGCCGGCCACAACGAGGGTTCGGACCTGGCATTGCCGGAGATCGAGCCCTTCCTGGGCCGCCACTTCGGCCAGGTGCAGCGCGTAAGTGGGCGTGCAGCAGATCGCCGTGCAGCCGTTTTCGAACAGCAACCGCAGGCGGACGCTGCTGCTCATGCCACCGCCGGCAAAACAAAGGGCGCCGAGACGTTGTCCCGCCTCAAAGGCGAGCCAGAAGCCAAGGAAAGGACCAAAGCTGAAGGCGAACAGCACCCGGTCGCCGGCGGTGACGCCGGCCGCGCGGAAGACCTGCACCCAGTCGTCCGTCATCGCGCTCCACGATTCCGCGGTGTCCAGCCAGCGCAACGGCGCACCGGTCGTGCCGCTGGTCTGGTGGCAGCGAGTGTAAAGCGCGAGGGGATATGTCAGATTGCTGCCGTAAGGCGGATGCGCTGCCTGATCGGCGACCAGTTCCGCCTTGGTCGTGAACGGGAATCGCGAGGAAAAATCGGCCAATGACGACGGCTCCGCGGGGCAGCCGACGCCCGCCAGTTTGCGCCCGTAGAACGGATTTTGGCGACCGACAACACCGAGCAGTTGCCGAATCGCCTCCAGCGGATCCGCAACACTTCCCTGAAGCTGGCAAGGTTCGGCGGCCATGAAACCCAATCCGGCTTACCTCGCGGGTGCGCCCGGCGTAACCTGGGCGCCCGGCGGCTTGGACGGGCCACCGGTATTGGACGGGGCATACTTCGCCACCATGAAAGCTCCCACGGCTGCCAACACGCAGCCGAGCACGAACGGGAGCGGGATGGCCTTCAAGCCGCCGGTCGGCGGATGCAACAGCATCGCCGTCAGGGTGTTGATCACCGGCGCACCGCCGAAAACGATCGGCATGACGGCGGCCGCGGCGGCGCCCTTGTAGATCGGTGCCGCCGCGCCGAGGGCGAGCACGAGCGTGAACGCGCCGACCGCCCCGGCCGCACCCGCGATCAGGCTCCAGCGAATGCCATCGGGCGTGAAGCTCCAGTTGGACCCGCGAACCTTCAGCAGTGCCGCCGACGCGACGCCAATCAGCGCATAGGCCACGCAGACGAACAGGAATGCCTTGAGCCCGGCGTGCGGCGTTTCCGGCCCCATCGGCATATAGCCCCGGGCCTTGTGCAGGATCACGCCGTAGACTCCCCACGAGATTACGGTCAGAAGGGCAAAGTAAATCCAGGCATTCCCCGGGGCGGCCGCAGCGGCTGGCGCAGAATTCATACGTGTGCGGAGTATGGGGTTGTCCCCGGGCGTCGCAACCGCATACTCGCCGGACGAAGGGGCTGAATCTTCGCTGCTGCCCTGCGTCGCATGATCGTGAACCGTTTTTCCCAACTTTCCGTCCTCGCCGCCGTCCTTTCCTGCCTGGTCGGCTGCGCGACCCCTGCCGCCACTGATCCCAAGCTGATTGCCAAGCGGCGCACCGAACGTGCGGCGGCCTACGCCAACCTCAGCGAGGAACACCGGGCCCAAGTGGACGTCGGCCAGATCAAGGTGGGAATGAACGAGGACGCAGTCTACATCGCCTGGGGGCCGGCGGCGCAGGTCCTGCGCAGCGGCGACGCCAGCGGAGAGCGGGTCACGTGGCTCTTCCAGAACAGCACGACGGACGAATACCTGTTTTGGCGTTACCGCGAAGTTCCCCGCAAGGACGGCACGGTGTTTCTCGAACGCTTCTTGGACCGCGACTACAACTTCCGCGATTACGTGAGCGCCGAACTGGTGTTCACCGACGGCAAGCTGCTCAGTTGGCGGATGCTGCCCAAACCGGGCGCCAACACGATCTACTCGCCGGCCCCTGGCTTTCCGGCGCAGAGCCAGTAGCCACGCCGCGACTACGATTCTGCGGGTGCCGCCACTTCAATCTGGTTGGAAATCGCCTCCGGCAGGGGCACCGCCAGAAAGGTTCCGTCCGGATTCTTCTGCACGCAGACGACCACCAGCTTGCCCGTCGCCACCACCTCGGCCGGCCCCGGTGAAATCCGGGTGAAACGAATCTCAAAGGCCAACGACCGGGCGCGCTTCTCGACCACGCGCAGGTGCATCTCAACGGTGTCCTCGAATCGGAGCGGACGCTTGTAATCGCAGGCGGCGTGGACCCGCGGCAACCCCAGCGGCGGCTCAAACTGGGTCATCACCACCGAGGTCCCCTGCGAACGCCAGAAGGCGTGCTCCACCGTCTCCATGTAGCGGAAGAAATTGGAGAAATGGACGATGCCGGCCATGTCGGTCTCGCTGAACTCGACCCGGCGGGTGGCTTTGTATTCCGACGTCATGTGGCAGGACGGAGGCTCCGGCGAAGCGGGCTGAAGAAGCAAGCGGGCTTCGCTCGTTCTAACCTTCCGGACGCCGCCCGCCCAAATCTCCCGGAACAAAAATGGCGACCCAACGGCCGCCTTCACTGAAAGTTGATCTGGACTTTGCGGTTACGACTGCCGCCGGTTCCGCCAAACTCCGAGCCCGCCAAAAACCAAGACCAATCCCGCCGCCCACGCCGTGGCTTCCGGCACGGCGACCGGCGCACCGTAGATGTATTGGGCACCCGCGATGTCATCGGCCTGCGGTCCTGCGAACGCTTCATTGTAGAACGCATACATCAGCGCCGCAGAAGTCGCGGAATGCGCCAAACCGATCGCGTGGCCGATTTCATGCGCCACCACTTGGAATACGTCGTAGCCGGAACCGGCGTAACCGATCTCCCATCGCTTGTTCGAGTTGAAGTGGATGTCCCCGGCAGCGGTGTTACCGTTCTTGGGCGGATAATAACCCACCGCGAGGGTTCCATCGCTACCCGTCATCGGGAAGGCACTGATCCGGATGTTCGGTTGTGTGCCAGCGGGAAAATCGATGACATTGAAGGCCGAACCGCTGTCCACCACATACTGAAACTTGATGTTGGCGACGGAGGACCAAGCGTCGAAGGCCGCCTGGATGGCGGAAACGTAACCGCTCGGCATGATCGTGTTCAGGTCAACCGACGTCCCGGAATAAGTGAAGCCGCCATAGAGGGAGCCGGCCAAGGATTTTCCACCATCCATTATGCTCCAAGTTACCGTTGCGCCTGTCCCCAAAATTGGCGGGCCCCATTTCCCGGTTACTCCCGGGGCAGAGCTGGTCGTGCCCAGCGAGAACTCATCTTCCACTAAGGTGCCGGGCGCGTAGAATCCATGAGCGTGATCCTCGTCATCATGTGACTGGGCATAGGCTGCCGGGGCAGAAAGTAGCAGTCCGGCAACCGTGCCGGCAAAGCATGTGGGCAGCAAAATAGACTTCATAGACTCCTTGGGAACAGAACTCCTCGGCCGAGAAACTGGGAATTTCACGCCCGAAGGTCAAACCTTGATTCAAAATCGCGCTTCCCGCTTCCGCCCCTCACCGCCTGCCCGCTACGCTCAGGATCCTGATGCCGGAACGCCGTCGCATTCTGTTCGTGGACCACGTCAGCAAGGTGCTGGGCGGGGCAGAGGTGAACCTGCTCGAGTTGCTCGCCCTGCCGGCCGCCAAGGAACACTGGGACATCCACATCGCCTGCGCCCCGGGCAGCCCGCTGGACGATGCGCTCGGGCGCCTGGGGATTCGCCGCCATACCTTTAGCTTTGCCCCTGCCCTGAATGAACTGCGCGTGGTGGGCCGCGGCTTCAACCTGTTTGCGAAACTGCGCGGTTGGCAGGAACTCCGCCGGGCAACCTGCCGCCTCGCCCAAATCGCCGCCGACGTCCGGCCGGACCGGTTGCTGAGCTGCACCAACAAGGACCACTTTGCCGCCGGACAGGTGGGCCAAGCCGCCGGCATTCCCAGCCTCTGGTGGGTGAACGACATCCTCTCGGCCGACTTTTTCTCCTGGCCCGTGCGCCGGGTGTTCGCGCGACAGGCGTGCCAGCGGGCAACCCGCCTCATCCCGGTCTCCGCCTTCGGCCGGGAAGCCCTGATTCGCGAAGGCATCCCCGCGGACCGCATCGTGCCGATCCTGAACGGCATTCCCCTCGATCGCTACCGGCGCTCCGCATCCACGCTCCTGCGCGACCAGTTGAAAATCCGTCCCGGCGAACCGGTAATCGGGCTTGCCGGCCGTATAACGCCTTGGAAGGGACAAGGCCTCTTTGTGCGAATCGCCAAAGAATGGGCCGGACAAAACCGCCCAGGACGTTTCGTCATCATCGGTCGTGCCTTCAACGAGGATGCCCCGTTCGAGGCAGCACTGCGGGACTTCATTCGGACCGAGAAGCTGGAATCCCGAGTCCAGTTTGTCGCCTTCCAGAGCGACATCGCGGCCGCCCTCT
>JBEISV010000586.1:0-2728 GCA_040375265.1 Verrucomicrobiales bacterium | reverse complement strand
GTGAGCGCGGCGATCGGCGGCGGCTTTGCGGGGCTGCTTTCGATCTTCAACATGGGCGGCCGTTTCGTGTGGTCATCGGTGTCGGATCACACCGGGCGCAAGGCGGTCTACTGCATCTTTTTCCTGCTCGGCGCGGTGCTCTATTGCCTGATCCCCTTTACGCAGAAAACGGGCAACCAGGCCCTGTTCGTCGCGGTCACCGCGGTGATCATCTCCATGTATGGCGGCGGTTTCGCGACGATTCCCGCCTACCTCCGCGACCTGTTCGGCACCTATCAGGTCGGCGCCATTCACGGCCGGTTGATCACTTCGTGGTCCATCGCCGCGGTGCTCGGTCCGACACTCATCAACTACATCTCGACGGCACAGAAGGCCGCCGGCGTGCCGAAGGCCGAGGCCTATAACCTGACGCTCTACCTCATGGCCGGACTGCTGATCGTCGGACTCCTGGCGAACCTGATGGTGAAGCCGGTCCACGAGCAGCATCACCTCGCCGAAACCCCAACGCACTGACCGCATGAAACCACTGAAGCTGACCGTGGCCTGGCTGATGATCGGAGTCCCGCTGGCGTGGGGCGTTTTCCACTCTGTGAAGCGGTCAATGCCGCTGTTCAACGCAGCCAAGTCGCCCGCGCCCGTGACGGCCCCGCGGTGATGCTCCGCGCCCGAGGCACCCGACTAAACACTGGGGGCTACTTCGCCTCGACCGGCTCCGCCTCCCCGAGCTTCAGCGTGGGCACCTTGGCGTCCTCGCTGACCTTGAGGGACAGCCAGTGGCCATTCACCGCATGGGCGGGAAAACCACAGGCGAACACATAATCACCCGCCTCCTCGGCCACAAAGGTGAACGCCGCCTTCTTCAGCGCCATGCCGACCGAGGGGTTCGGGACCGAGGCCCCCGGGAACGCGGGTTGGCCCAGCTGGAACTTCCGCACCATTTCCCGCTCCACCACGATGACGCTGTGCGGCACCGGGCTAGGGTTGATGAAGGTGACGTCCACGGTCCAGCCCTTGGGGATCGTGTAGGTGGCCTTGCCCTTGGAATAGCCGTTGAAGTTCATGCCGTAGTTGTCCTGCGAGAACGCGGACACCAACGTGACCTTCGCCGTCTTCGGCTGGTCGCCGAGCTTCAGGAAATCGGTCGGGGTGATGCCTTCGATCAGCTCCTTCTTGATGCCCGAGGCGGCATGTCCGGCGTGCGGATCGGCGGCGGGTGGTGCGGGCGAGGCGGGTTTGTCTTGGGCGTTGAGGTGAGTTGTCACCAACAACGCGCTTAGCAGCAGCAAGCCGCAGGAAGTCTTCATGAACAATGACACTGGATGGGGCCGGATTTCTAAACCAAGCAGCCCCGGTTCAATCTGAAACTTGGGCGAAGGACTACTTCTGCAACGGCGCCAGTGTTGCCCCTGCCGGCACCTTGTCGGCCGCGACGATCTTCCACACGGCGCCGCGCTCGCTGGTGTAGGGGTCCACGGGGCCGCCGTAGTTGGCCGTCGCGTGGGTGACGTAGAGATTGCCCTCGGGATCTTCGCCGCCGCCAGTCGGGCGCAGCGGGGTGTCGAGGTCGAGCAGTTCCTGCATTTGCCACTTCCCGGCCGCATCACGCTTCATGCCCCAGACTTTGCCGGAGCCCCAGTCGGACGCGAAATAGACGCCGTCGAGCGACGGGTAGGCCTTGCCGCGATAGACGCCGAGGCCGATGACGCAGATGCCCTGGTCCACGTGGCTGTATTCCGCGATGGGCAGCACGCCGATGCGCGGGGCGCCTTTCTCCAACTCGATTGGGAACGGGTGGCTGCCGCCCATGAGCTTCCAGCCGTAGTTCTCGCCGCCTTTGCTGGACGCGGGCTGGAAGTCGATCTCCTCCCAGTGGTTTTGCCCGATGTCGGCGATGTAGAAGTCGCCCGTCTGGCGGTCGAAGGAGAAGGTCCACGGATTGCGCAGGCCATAGGCCCAGATCTCGGGCTTGGCCTTGGGATGGATCTTGGAGAATTCGAGTTCGCTCACGCCGAACAGCGTCATCTGCTGCGGCAGCGTGATGAACGGGTTGCTGGCCGGGATGTTGTAGGGCCGGTCCGGGGTGCGGGAGTTCACGTCGATGCGGAGCATCTTGCCGAGCCAGGTGTGGAGATCCTGGCCGGCGCTGATGACGTCGCCTTCCCAGCCGCCGTCGCCCACGCCCACGTAGAGGTAACCGTCCGGGCCGAAGGCAATCTTGCCGCCATGATGGTTGCAGTAGGGAAAGTCGATGTGCATGACCACCCGGGCGCTGTCCATGTCGGCCTTGTTCGGGTCGTCCTTGGACACGCGGTATTCAGTAATGAGCGTGGCGCCGTTGAACCAGAGATCGGCGTAGGCCACGTAGAACAGGCCGTTTTCCTTGAACTTGGGATGGAACTCCAGGCAGTAGAGCCCTTCCTCCAAGAAGGAGCTGAGCGTCTTGTCCTTGAGGTCGAGGAACGGCTTCTTGAGCGCCTTACCGTCCTTGATGATCTGGACGACGCCCGGCCGTTCGCATACGAACAGACGGCCCGAACCGTCGTTCGGCGCGGAAACATGCACCGGGTCCACGAGCCCGTCAGCCACCTTGACGAGCTGGATGGCGACGTTGCCGGAGAGCTTGCCGCCCGGCTGGACGGGCGATGGTTGGGCGTCCTGCGCGAACAGCGCGGCGGTGGTGGACAGAATCGCCGCAAGGGCGAAGGCAGGCAGGGAGTGCGGGCGTGGC
>JBEISV010000684.1:0-1628 GCA_040375265.1 Verrucomicrobiales bacterium | reverse complement strand
CCTGGGGCCGCCAATCGGCCGAGGCGGCGGCGCGTAATCACGACATCGTCACCGCGCAGGAACGCCCGGCTGGCACGTCGCCCGTGCCGGCGGGACTGGACTGGGATCTCTGGCTGGGCCCGGCGCCGTTCCGGCCGTTCCACGAAGTCTATTACCCGGGACCGAAATGGTATCGCTGGTGGGATTTCGGCAACGGCACGATGAGCGACCTCGGTTCGCACTGGAACGACCTGCCCTTCTGGGCGCTGAAGCTCCAGGTGCCGCTCACGATCGAGCCGGGCGGCCCGCCGCCGCACCCGGAAATCGCCCCGGCCTCCATGCGCGCCACCTACACCTACGGCGCGCGTGGCGAATTGCCTCCGGTCCGCCTGACGTGGCATCAGGGCGAGGACAAGCCGGAGATCTGGACCCGCGGCGGCATCCCGAAATGGGAAAGCGGGGTGCTGTTTGTCGGCACTCAAGGCCGGATGCTGCTGGCCAGCTACGAAAAACTTGTGCTGCTGCCCGAAAAGGATTTTGCCGGGTTCAAGCCGCCCGAGCCGTTCATCCCGAAGTCACTCGGCCATCACGCCGAATGGATCCACGCCTGCAAGACGGGCGCGCCGACGACGTGCAACTTCGACTACGCCGGCTGGCTCACTGAGGCGAACCACCTCGGCAACGTCGCCTACCGGGTCGGCAAGAAGCTGGAATGGGACTCGGCCAACCTGCGCGCCACGAACGCGCCCGAGGCCGCGCCGTTCATCCGGCGCGAATACCGGCCGGGCTGGAGCCTCAGTTGAGCCCGGTGCGTGCCATCGGCGCAGGGAACCCGCGACGCGTCGCGGCGTGGGCCGCGCTCGGGGCCGGGCTGCTTCTGGGCTGCACCACCGGCAGCCGCCCCGTCGATGGGCCCTCGCCGGGGCTGCGCCGGCCGGAGCTGGTGTCCTGGTTCGGTTCGACGCCGGTGCTGGATGGCGTGATCGCTCCCGGCGAATGGACCGACGCCACGGAGTTCCGCGGCGTCCGCGATTGGGTGGCTGAATTCTCCCCGGTCACGGACGAACGGGACCTGGCGTTGCGGGGCTGGGTGAAACACGACGCCGAGTGGCTTCACTTCGCCTTTGAGGTCACGGACGACCGGCTCTACGGGCTCGCCACCGAACGTTGGTTACCGCCGGAGAATCCCCGGGCCCACGAACTGGGCCGGGAGGGATTTCCGTGGTTCGGTGACGAGATCGAGATCCTGCTCAACGGCTCCCATCGTTGGGCTGGCGACGAAAGCGCGGAGGGCTGCGCGGCCTCCTGGCAGATGGTCTGCAACCTCACCAAGTCACGGCTCGGCGGCCTCGGGATTGGCGGGCTGCTGGAGGGCGAACCGCGCAGCGAGCCGGCGGCCTGGAATACTTACCGCGACTGGATCGAACGCGGCGTCCAGCGGGCGTTCGCCCGGCCCAAGCCCGACGGCCACGGTTATGTCGTCGAATGGTCGGTCCGGTTTGATCCCTGCGTGGAAGTGGCTTCCGGCCGGCCCTATTCGCCCGCGGCTGGGACGGCGACCGTGGGTTTGAACATTGCGGTCGGCGACCTCGACCGACCTGAGGACGGCGCCGGCAATTTCGGCAACTTTCGACACGAGCAATGGTGGG
>JBEISV010000479.1:0-3736 GCA_040375265.1 Verrucomicrobiales bacterium | reverse complement strand
CGACTCCGGAACCGCGGCCGCGAAGCGCCGGACCCCGGGCACCGAACCGCCCAAGACGCCGGCCTACCTGCCGCTCGACTACGTGCGCGAGTCCGAGCATCGGCTCGAAATCTACCGCAAGCTCGCCCAGGCCACCCAGCGGACCGAGCTGGAGGCCTTGCAGCGCGAACTGCGAGACCGCTTCGGCCCACTGCCCACGTCCGTGGAATTGCTGGTCAGCGTCCACGAACTCCGCGTGCTGGCCGCCGCGAAGCAGGTCACGGCAGTCGAGGTCGCGGAGGACAAGGTGAAGCTCTTCCGCGGCCGCGAGCCGATCACGATCGGCGGCTATTTCCCGCGCCTCGCGAAGCGTGAGGCCAAGGCCCGGATGGCGGAATTGCGCAAGCTGTTGCTCGGGCTCTGACCCGGCCGGTCCCGCAACTGTAGGTGTTCGGCCTACAAGAAAATCGTCCGCCGGACGACACGGGCTGACCTCAAGCTAATCGGCCGCACGCCGACTACTTATCACAAGTTCATGCTCCCTCCGGCATCCATCCCGGCGCCTGTTCTCTCCGTGAATCCGGGTGATTCCACCGCGCCCCCGGCGTCTAACCGGTCACGGTCGCCGGAGGGGGGCAGCACCAATTCGTCCACCATGCAAAACGCTCAACCCAAAACCACTCAGCCGCGCTCCCCGGACCGCAAATTCCTGACCTTCGCCCTGGGCCGGGCGGCCTACGGGATCGATGTGCTCAAGACCCGGGAAATCATTCGCCTCGTTGACATCACCGAGGTGCCCCAGATGCCCGACTACGTCAAAGGTGTGATCAACCTCCGCGGGCGCATCATCCCCGTGATCGACCTGCGGCTCCGCTTTGCCCTCGCCGCGGCCGAAACCACCGAACGCACCTGCATCGTCGTGGTGCAAGTCGCCCTGCCCGGCGACACCTCACTCCAGATGGGGCTCGTCGTGGATGGCGTCGAGGAAGTCATCAACCTGAGCGACACCGACATCGAGGCCCCGCCCTACTTTGGGGCCGGACTGCGCACCGAGTGCATCCTCGGCATGGCCAAGGTCAAGGACTTGGTCAAGACCCTGCTCGACATCGATCGGGTCGTCGCCGCCGAAACCCTCGCGGGGTTCCAGGCAGCTCTCGAAAGCCCCCGCTGACATCCGTTCCCAACGCCAAGCATCCAACCCGACAGAATCCATGAAATTCACCAAAACCATCGGCACCAAGCTGGTGATTACCGCGGCCGCCGCCATCTTGCTGACCGTGCTGGTCGCCGTGCTGGTCCAGCACCGCCTGATCCGTCAGCAGGGCATTGAACAGGTGCGCAGCACCATGAAGGCCGCCATCATTGAGGCGGAAGCCACCCGGGCCACCGTCTCCAACCTCAACCGGCGCGAAGCCTTCAACCGGGAAAAACTCATCGCGGACTTCAAGGCCTCCGGCGATCTGCGCGGCTCGGCCCTCTACGAGACGGTGCCGGTCGTCGCCGCCTGGCGCTCCATCGAAAAAGTGGCGGAGGTGGAAGGCTACGACTTCCGCATCCCCAAGCACCAGGCACGCAATCCGAAGAACCTGCCAACCCCGGAGGAAATTCGCATCCTCTCCGCGTTCGAAAGCGGCACCACCAACGAGTTCTTTGAAGTGGATACCACCCGCAACCGGATTACCTATGCCCGCCCTATCGTCCTGAGTAGCGATTGCCTCGCCTGTCACGGCGACCCCAAGAACAGCCCGACCGGCGACGGCAAGGACATCCTGGGCTTCACCATGGAAGGTTGGAAAGCCGGCGACGTCCGGGGCGCCTTTGTCCTCAGCACCACCATGGAGCGGGTCGAGAAGATCCAGAAGGCGGGCATGCTGGCGGTGCTGGGCTGGATGGTGCCCCTCGCGGTGCTCGTCTGCGTCGGCTTCTCCATCGTCAGCCAGCGCAACATCGTGGCGCCGATCAAGCGCATCATCGAGTCACTCCGCGAAGCCAGTGCCCAGACCAACGGGGCCGCCGGCGAGATCGCCTCGTCCAGCCAGAGCCTGGCCGAGGGTGCCAGCGAACAGGCGGCCAGCCTGGAGGAGACCAGCGCGTCGCTGGAGGAGATCACCAGCATGGTGAAGCGCAACGCCGAGGCCGCCGCCAAGGCCAAGGAAGTCGCCGGGCAAACCCGGACCGCCGCCGATGTCGGCACCAATGACATGGTCGAGATGGAATCCGCCATGAACGACATCCGCACCTCCAGCGCCGAGGTGGCCAAGATCGTGAAGGACATCGACGAGATCGCCTTCCAGACCAACATCCTGGCGCTCAACGCCGCCGTCGAGGCCGCCCGCGCCGGCGAGGCCGGCATGGGCTTCGCCGTCGTCGCCGACGAGGTCCGCAACCTCGCCCAGCGCAGCGCCAAGTCCGCCAAGGAAACGGCGTTCAAGATCGAGGACGCCATCAGCAAGAGCCAGCGCGGCGTCGAGATCAGTGCCCGGGTAGCCACCAGCTTCAGCCAGATCGCCGGCAAGACGCGCGAGGTGGATCAGTTCGTCGCCGAGATCGCCCTCGCGTCCAACGAGCAGTCCCAGGGGATCCAGCAGGTCAGCATCGCGGTCTCGCAGATGGACAAGATCACCCAGTCCAACGCCGCCGCCGCCGAGGAGGCGGCCTCCGCCAGCGAAGAGTTGAACTCCCAGGTTGGCAGCGTCGGCCAGACCGTCGCCGAACTCGAACAGCTGGTCGGCGGCGCCAAGGGCGCGGGGATGCCGGCTCCCACCGAGGCGCCACAAAGGTTCGGAGCCACCGCGGGTGGCCACTCCCATGCCCGGAAGGCAAGTCCATTCGCCGGCGCCGCCCCTGTTCGTCCGGTGACACCCCGCAGTTCGGGAGCCAACGGCCACTCCGGCCAGCGGGCCGGGTTGCCGCTGCCCGGCGAAGACGCGTTCAAGGATTTCTGAACGCAGGACTCGCCCCCGTCCGCCGCCGGCAGCCGAGCTGCCGGCGGCGGATTCTTTTTGTGTCCGGACAGAGCCTCCTTGTAACCCAACCGTGACCGTGCCTAGCTGTCCCGAGCCATGCGTATTGTCATCGTTGACGATCATGAGCTGGTGTTGGCCGGACTGAGGCGGACCCTGAACTGGCATTTCCCCGAGGCCGAGGTGGCCGAGGCCATGAGCGGCCGGGAGTGCCTCCAGTTGGTGGCCGAATCCGCCTGGGACGTCGCGATCCTGGACATGAACCTCCCGGACCGGAACGGCTTGGACCTGCTGCACGACATCCGTGTGCTCGCCCCCGGCCTGCCCGTGCTGATCCTGAGCGGCAAGTCCGAGCAGGACTTCGGCGTGCCGGCCCTCAAGGCGGGGGCGTTTGGCTACTTGGGCAAATCCGGTGGCCTGGCCGAGGTGGTCGAGGCCGTGCGCAAGGCCGTGGCCGGCCAGAAGCACATCTCCGGCGCCCTCACCCAACGCTTGGTCCAAGGGCTTGGCGAACGCACCGACGGGCCGCCGCACGAACAGCTTTCCGCCCGGGAGTTCCAGGTCCTCGTCCAGCTCGGCTCGGGCCGGACGGTATCCGAGATCGGCGCCCGGCTTTCCCTGAGCGCCAAGACGGTGAGCACTTACCGCTCGCGGCTGCTGGAGAAGATGCGCCTCGGCACCACCGCGGAGCTGATGCGCTACGTGGCGGAGCACAACCTCGCGGAGTGAACGTTCGGGCTCGGAATGAAGCCGGCCCCGATCGGTGCAAACCGGGCGCAACTGGACACCGTGTG
>JBEISV010000141.1:0-10000 GCA_040375265.1 Verrucomicrobiales bacterium | reverse complement strand
TGGCTGGCCCGGTCGATGACCGGCGTCTGGCGCGCCCTCAAGATCGTGCGGCGGGACGGCTTCGCCGATGACCGGCCGTTCGAGCGCGAGTTGGCCGGCATCACCCGGTTCCAGCAGTCCGTCCTGGGCGAGACCCGGCAACTCGCCCTGCTCCACGTAGGCCAACTGGGCACCGGCGCGTTCTACTACGTCATGGAACTGGCGGACGACGTCGGGGGCGGTTCCGAGGTCGATCCGGCGACCTACGTGCCGCTGACGCTGAAGGAGCTGTTTCGGCGGCGCAATCCGCTGCCGGCGGCGGAGGCGCTCCGGATCGGGACCGAACTCACGCGGGCGCTCGTCGGCCTGCACGCCCGCGGGCTCGTCCACCGCGACATCAAGCCGTCCAACATCATCTTCGTGCAGGGCGTGCCCAAGCTCGCCGACGTGGGGCTGGTTTCCTCTGCGGAGAACACCATCACGTCGGTCGGCACCCCGGCTTACCTGCCGCCGGAGGGCGCCGGCACGCCGCGTGGCGACCTTTACAGCCTCGGCCGCGTGCTCTTCGAACTCGCCACCGGCCAGCCGCAGACTGAGTTCCCGCGCCTGCCTGCCGACCTGACCACGCGCCCGGACAAGGCGCTCGTGCTTGAGCTCAACGAGGTCTTCGTGCGGGCGGCGGATGGGAATCCCGAGCGCCGCCAGCCGGACGCCGCCACGGTGCTTGAGGAACTGCGGCTCATCCAGGCCGGGCGTTCGCTGAAGGAACTGGCCGCGTTGCGCCGACGGGTCGCCCGGCTCGCGCGCGGCAGCCTCGTCGTCGCGGGGATCGCGGCGGTGCTGGTGGCGGGTTTCGCCCTGTGGGCGCGGCAGGAGGAACAGGCCGGCCGGGAACTGGCCGAACGAGAGGAACGCCAGGCCCGCTACGCTTCGGACCTGCGGACCGCGGTGAACGCGCTGGCGGTGGACGATTTCCGCGGCGGCCTCGCGGCGCTGCGCCGGCAGGAACCGACGCCGGGCGGACCGGATCTGCGTGGTCCCGAATGGCACTTCCTGCGGCGCGAGTTCGCGGATCCGGCCGAGGCGGTTTTCCCCGGGCCGGTTTCCCAGATCGGCGGGTTGGCGGTGAACGCCGCGGGCACCGAATGGGTCGGGACCCACTACGATCACACGGCCCGCTGGCTCCGGCTCGACGGCACCGAACGCGCCCGGCTGACCAACGCGGTGGAGGCGGGCCGCTTCACGGCGGATGGTTCCGCCCACGTGCTGCGAACCCTCGACCACGTCCTGCAACGCTGGTTCCCGGACGGCCGGCTGGAAGTCCTGCCGTTGCGCGGCGAAATCGCCGACGGACCGCCCGCCGACCGTTTTGCCGTATTCGACGGTTCCGCGACGAGCGGCTGGACAGTCCGGCTGTGGGACGAAGCGGCACGGCAGGTGACCGCGACGTGGACCGCCGGACCGGAGTTCCTCGGCTGGGAACTTTACCAGGCAACGTCCGACGCGGCGGGCCGGGAAGTGGCGGCCGTCTGGCACCGGGGCGAAGGCGGCGGGCGCGTTTACCGGGTCACTCGTTGGGCGCCGTTGGGCGAAGCCGCGCCGTGGACCTGGGAACGGGTGCCGCCGACTTACCTGCCACGCCTCAGTTCGGCGGGTGCCTTGCTGGCGTTCACCGACCGCCTGGGCTCGGTGCTGGTGCTGACCAACCGCGCCACGAACGTCGCCGCCCGCCTCATGGGCCACCTGGCGACCGTGCAGGATCATCACTTTTCCCCGGATCAACGCTCGCTCGTGAGCGCCGGCAGCGACCAGTCGATCCGCGTGTGGGACTGGGCGTCCGGCCGCGAGCTGCACCGGCTCAAGGGCGGAACGTCTCCGTGGCTGAAGGTGGCTTGGCTGCCCGACGGACAACGTCTCTTGGCCGGCGCGGAAGACGGATCGGTCCGGCTCTTCCGGCTGCCGGACCCGGCGCCGCCCCTGGCGTGGGGCGACGAGAGTTTTGGTGATGCGCTGCCCGCGACCGACAGCCGGCGCCTGTTCGTGACCGGCCAGGGCGGCGAAGTGGAGGTGCGGGCGTTGGATTCCCTCGCGGTTCGGGCGCGTTTTCCGGGGGTGTTCCATCCGTTGGCGAATCCCGCGCCCGACGTGTTGGTGGGCCTCGGCCGGGCGTTTGGACTGTTGCGTCAGGCCGCCGGCGGACCGGCCGAAGTCATTGCCCCGAACCTCTGGCCCGCAGAGCGCGGGCGGCCGGGCGCGTGGACTGCGAACCGGGCCCAGACTCGGGTCAGCCTGGCCGGCGCGGGCGGTGTGCTGGCCTTCGACCTCACCGCCGGCCGGCGCCTGTGGGAAAGCACCAACGTCGCGGCGCTGCTCTACGCCGTGGCGTTTTCGCCCGACGACCAATGGCACGCGGCCGCGGGCGTGGACGGCGAGATCACCGTGCGGATGGCCCAGGACGGCGCGGTCCGGACCCGGCTGCCGGGCGCCGAAGGGATCATGGCGCTGGCGTTCAGCGCGGACAGCCGATGGCTCTTCGCCGGTGGGCAGGACGGTTCCATCGCGGTGTGGGACTGGGCCGTCGGACGGCGCCTCGCCACCTTCCCGGCCCACAGCCGATTCGTTTACGGCCTGTGCGTGACGGCGGACGGGCAGCGGCTGATCAGCGCGGGCGCGGACGGCCAGCTCGTGTTCTGGTCGCTGGCCGACTTCCGCCGGCTGGTAGAGTGGAGCTTCCTCGAAACGCCTGCGACCGGCGGCGAACAGGGCGTGGCGGCGCTGCGCCTGGCGCCCGACGAACGTTCGCTGGTGTTGCTCCGGCAGGATGGCCGTCTGCGGGTCTGGCGACGGGAATGAACCGGCGTCTTCCCGCTCCCGCCGATGTGCCCCTCACCCGGTCGGCTGGCTCCGCTTCCTCCACGGGAGCCGGGACCGGGTGAGGGGACTTTTATCCCCCACGAAACAACTCGGCCCTGGGGCGCCGAGGTTGGCGCGGGCGCTGCCAACCACCGGGTTCCGCCGGTGAGAGCCGGCCGGATGCAAAAAAGAAAGCGCCGCGACAGCTTTGGGAACCGTCGCGGCGAGCCACCGTGTTGGTTCGCGGCCGCTCAGCCCGGTGGCTTGGGAGGCTGGTAGGGCGGTCCGCCGTGGTCGCCATTTTGGGTCAGGCAGACACAGGGTTCAGAGTCGGTGTTCTCAAAGGAGTAGGGGCCCTGCCCCGCGGGGATCACCAGCTTGCCGCCGGCGGCGAGCTGACGTTGGGAACCGTCGGGTTTGGTGACGGTGACCGCACCGAACTTGACGGTGAGCTGGAGGTTGACCGCCGGCTTGCCCAGTTGGCTGGCGCCGCGCGCGAAGACCACGACGGCCCGGTAATCGGGGCCGTTGGTCTGGGTGTAGACCAGGGCGTAGTTCTTGCCCTTGATGACTTTCAGGATGCTCATGGGACAGGGGGTAAAGGCGGAGGCACGGGGCCGCGGCAGCCGAGCGCGGCGAAGACGCGGCGCAGGTCGTTGGCCCGGCGCCAGCGTTCGGTCGCCGGCCCGAAGTCGGCGGTGAAATTGCCCAGGCCGCCATAAAGGCCGAGGGCGCGGCAGTTGTCCGCGGTGCAGACCAATTTGCCGCTATCGCTGACGACGCCGAAATCGGTGCCGCGGGCGGGCTTGATCAGGTAGTCGGCGAACACGGGCGGCACGCTGGGGTCGTCCTCGGCGTCGCGGTATTGGACTGACAGGCCGATGAGTTCCCCGGCCTGTGGGCCGGACTGCGCCCCGACTCCGGCTACCTGGCGACCGAGGAGCGCGGCGAGCGGGGTGTCGGGTTGCAGGCCGATGGCCGGCCAGACCGGAGCAATGCCCGGCATTCCCACCACGGCGTTCTCCGGTTGCAGCGCCTTGGCGGTGAGTTCCACGAGGGCGGCATCCAGCTCGAACCGGGCACCGACTTCGGCCAGTTGCGGACAGTCCGCGGCAAACTCCCCGCCGAGATAAGTCGCCAGCGTTTCGTCCTCGGCCGGGGAGCAGGCGCGGACGACCTTGCCCCAGATTTTCGCCGGCTTGCCGGCGGACTTGATCCGGGCGCCCGCCGCGCCGGCGACGTGGGCGGCGGTCGCGGCGAAGCGGCGGCCGGATTCTTCCCAGGCACAGGCAATGGTGCCGGCCAACTGGCCCGTGATCCCTTCGCCGCTGAGCAGGCGACCGTATCGCGCGGGTTGCCCATCGAGCCAGCGCGCCGCCGGGGCTGGCTTGGGGGCGGGCTGCCGCCGCACCACCAGCGCATCGGTCCAGCACCAAAGCGGCTGGCCGTCCCACGGCGTTGCCGGCGCAAACAGCATCAGGCCCGGGCCGCCGAGGGCGGTTTCGGCATTCGCCCGGTCGCGATCCGGCGGCATGAGCACGACCACGGCCGGCTTGGTGCGGTCCACGCGGCGGGCCTCGCCATCCCAGCGGAAGCCGAGGAAGCAGCCGCAACTGCCGTTCAGCCGGTCGATGTGCGGCCAGAAACAGGCCCGGAGCCAGAAGAGGTCCCGGTAGGTGCGCGCCATCCGTTCGGGATGGCGACGGCGAAGCCGGCTGGCTTCGGCCGCGGTTTCCGGGATGAACGCGCCGGCGGTCACCCCATTTCCTCCGTGAGTCGCGCCACCTCGGCCTTGAGTTGGCGGGTGAGCCGGTGGGTGACGACGTAAACCGTGACCGGGTTCATGCCCAGTTCGAGCGCGATCCGGGGCACGGACCAGTCCTGGCGGAAGTAGAGGTCGAAGACCTGATAATGGCGGGCAGAGGCGGTCTCCTGGAGGAGGCGCAGCCCCTCCTGCAACACATGCTGGCGCCATTCCTCGTTCCAGATGCGCTCGAATTCCGGCTCGGACGGCAGCTGTTCCGCCGGCGCGGTGCCGGTGGCGCTGGCCTCGGCGGCGGGAACAGCCCGCTGGCGTTCCCGCAACTTGTCGGCGATCCGCCAGCGCGCCTGGCCCAGCAGCCAGCTGCGGAAGGAGCCCTTCGCCTTGTCGGGATCAAACTGCGGCAGCAGCGTCGTCAGCCGCGTGAAGACGTCCTGCACGGCTTCCTCGGCCTCAGTGGGGTTGAGCCCGGTGCGCAACGCCAGCGCCAGGACCAGCGGCCGGTAGGTGGCGTGGAATTCGTCCCAGCTGTCAGAATCCAGGCGGGCTACCCGGCGGAGCAGGCTGGAGCGGGTGCGCAGGGAATCTTCGGGCGGATTGGGCGAGGCGGCCATGCCGCAATTGAGCCGCGACGCCGGGGCCCGGCTCAAGCCCAAGCGGAAAATCCCCAGGCGGCCCGGACGGCGCAGGGCCAATCCGGTCCAGGCAGACGGCAAGGGGGCATTGCGGCGCATGCGGACGATTTTCGGGCCGACCCGGAACACACCCCGGGCGGTCGCAGGGACCACGCGCCAGTCCCGCCGTTTCTTTCACGAAATCGAAGTTATTTTCAGCGCACGACGGTGCCCTGCAACGGCGGCCAATACGCCTGTGCCGCCACCCACAGCCCGATGAGCACTGCCAGCACGAGCGAATGCCAGAAGACGAACCGCAGGATCTTGCCTTCCTGGCCGTGGAACTTCGTCGCCACGCCGGCCACCACGATGCTCTGCGCGTCCACCATCTTGCCCATCACGCCGCCGGTGGAGTTCGCGGCGCACATCAGGTAGGGGCTCAGGCCGAGCTGTTCGGAAGTGATCCGTTGCAGCGAGCCGAACAGGACGTTCGAGGCCGTGTCCGAACCGGTTAGCGCCACCCCCAGCCAGCCGAGCAACGTGCCGCAGAACGGGTAGAAAACTCCTGTCTTCGCCAGCGCCAGGCCGAGCGTGGCGTCGGCACCGGACAACTTCGTCACGTTCCCGAGCGCCAGCATCGCGGCGATGGTCAGCAGCGAGCTGCGGACTTTCAGCAGGGTGTCCCACCAGGTGCCGGCCAGCTCGCGCAAGGACAGGCCCATCCACAGCCCGCTCAGCACGCCGGCCAGCAGGATGCCGGTGCCGGTCGCGGACAGGACGTTGAGCTTGAATTCCACCTTCTCCGGCTTCGCCACCGCGACGACCGGCGGCGTGCGCAGCACCTGTTCGTGGATGCCCGGCACCTTGAACGAGGGCGCCGCGATCCCGTCGAGCGCCTGCTTCACCGGCCGCGTGCCCCACGCGAAGATGCACACCGTCAGGATCAGCCACGGCCGCCACGCGGCGAATCGGCTGCCGACAGTTCTGGGCCCGGACAGGGGCGCCCCGGTGGGTTCGCCGCGCCGGCGCCACCGCAGCACCAGCATCACGGTCCCGATGCTCGCGAGCGCCGCCACGGAATCCACGAGCCACGGCCCGTGGAAATTGCTCACCAGGAACTGCACCCCCGCGAACGAGACGCCGGCCGCCACCGCCACCGGCCAGACGGCCCGGATGCCCCGCCAGCCGGCCATCGCCCCGACTATCCACAGCGGGATGATCGCGGAGAACACCGGCAGTTGCCGTCCGGCCATCGCCGACAGCTTGAGCACGTCCAAATCGGTCACCTGCGCCAGCGTGGTGATGGGGATACCGATGCTGCCGAAGGCGACGGGTGCCGTGTTGGCGATCAGCGAAAGCCCGCTGGCGTGCAGCGGCGAGAAGCCGAGTTGCATGAGCAACGCCGCGGTGATGGCCACCGGCGCGCCGAATCCCGCCGCGCCCTCGATGAACGCGCCGAAGCAGAACGCGATGAGGATCACCTGCACCCGCGGATCCGGCGCCAGCGTGACCAACTGGCCCTTCAGCGCCTCGAACTGGCCGGACTTCACCGTGAGCGCGTGCAGGAACATCACGTTTAGCACGATCCAGCCGATGGGAAACAGGCCGTAGGCCGCCCCGTAACCCGCCGCCCCGGCGGCCGCGGAAACCGGCATCCCGAAGGCGAACAGCGCCACGCCGAGCGCGGAACCCAGCGCGAGCAGCGCTGCCAGCCACGCCCGCAGGCGACCCCACGCCAGCAACCCGAGCAGCACGACGACTGGCAACGCCGCCACGGCGGTCGAGGCCCACGGATTGCCCAACGGATCATAATTCTGCGGCCAAGGCATGGTGAGGGCCGCGAGTTAAACCGTCCCGCGCCGGGACGGGAAGCCGCGAGGTTCGGCGGTTCCGTAGGCGCACCGCGTGGCGGGACATTGGGTTGGCCGCCTCGCCCCGATGCCAAAGCGGTGGCTTCAGCCGTAGACTCGCAGGCCGAGCTCGGCGAGGGACAACCCAGCCAGCAGCGACACCGCCAGGCCAAACCACCGAAGCCAGCCGGACACGAACCGGAAGTAGAGCCCGGCGAGCCCGAAGTGGATCAGCGTCAAGACCAACACAAACCGAAACAGCCAATGGTAGTTCAGCGCAGTCGCCTGAGCCATGAACGCGGCGTATGCCCCGCTCAGGAACACCGGCACGAAGGCGAGCTTCCGGAAAAAATCCCGAAACGTGGGCTTGAGCGGCGCGAACAGGCGCCGACCCCGGATTGGACGTGGATCATTCACTGAGTTTCCAGCCTCCCAACAACGGCACCGACGCACACGCCGGGCCGCCGTCCTTGGCCACGGCGTGAACCCGCGCTTCCAGGATGCCGCCAAATTTCCGGGCGCGATCGATCTGCGCGGGCGTCAGGTCGCGGAGGTGGAGCTTGAGCCGCCGAAACATTTCACGGCGACCGGCCCGTTCGCCGGACCAGCTCAGGTAGAAGAAGCGCTCGCCCCGTTTGCCGTGCACCGCCGGGCCGGCGAAGTCCGGCGTCCCGTCCGCGCCGGGCTTCGCGGTGATTTCCGTGGTCCACGCCAAGGCTTCGTCGCCGTGCGGGGTGCCGGTCACGAAACCGTCCTTGGTTTGCAACGTCACCAGGATGCGTTGGCGGCCGTCAAAGCCTTCAAACTGATTGGCCGGCAATCCTTCGCAGATAAGCCGCACGCGGACGGTGTTCGGGTCGCCGGCGGGAGGTTGGGACCGTTGGGAAATGTGGGGCATGATTCAGGATTCGGGATGGGTGGCCGACCGGGTGCCGTCCGTCGCGACCGGACGTGCGTGACGGGCCAGGGCCATGATGGCGCCGCCCCCGACGAGGCACGCGAGCGTATCGCAGTAGAAGGGGAACGGCGGGAGCGCCAGCCGCAGGCCGTGGACCAGCAGGATGATCCCTTCCACCACCATCAGGCCGCCGAACCATGGGATGGCGAAGTGGAACTTCTGCGGCCAGAGTGCCAGGACCAAATACCATCCGCCCACGAGGGCAAGGGCGCCGGACGCCATGCGCAGCCAGTAATCCAGCATGGGATCGTGGGCCAACGGTCGCGCGCCGAGTCCTTCCAGGGCCTGCACGGCGGCATTCCAGCTCAGGAATACGCCGACCACCGAGACGCCCCAGGCGAAGGCCGCGAAACCGAGGAACAGGCGCAGGAGACGCAGGTGCATGGCGTAAGTCCGGGGAACTTTGCCCAGCGAAACCCGCCCGGCAACCGCGGAACCGTGGCGGCGAATGGAGCCGGCCTAGACAAAAGTGCGGCCGGGCTGCGTCCTTGTCCCAGCCACATGTCTTCCGCCGAGCTGGAACGCCTCTACGACACGCACGCCGATGCGCTGTTCGCGTTCCTGCTCAACCTCACCCGTTCGGAGGCGGACACCCGGGACGCGTTGCAGGAAGTCTTCTGCCGCCTCGCCGCGAAACCCGACTTGCTCCGGGCCGTGCGCGACGAACGGGGCTTCCTGCTCCGGCTCGCGCACAACCACGCCATCGACCAGATGCGCCGCCGCGACACCCGGAGCCGGGCGCATGACGCCTTGGCCGCGGAAACGGTGGAACTCTTCGCCCGGACGGCGGACCCCGACGAAACGGCCTTCCGGCGGGAGCTGGCCGAAGCCTTGGGCGAATTGCCCGCGGACCAGCGCGCCGTGGTCCACCTGAAGCTGTGGTCCGGGTTCACGTTTGAACGCATCGCCGAGGTGCTCGACGTGCCGCTGAACACCGCCGCCAGCCGCTACCGCTACGGGCTAGACAAATTGCGCGCCCGGCTGCGTCCCCTCTATGACGAAATCCGCTGAACGGAGAATCCGCCCATGAATGCCCAAGAACCCTCCGCCGAGCCCGACGCCTTGGAACGACGTCTGGCCGGGACTTCGCCGCGCCCGGCGCCGGCCGAGCTGCGGGCCGCCGTGCTTCGGGCCGCGACCAAGGCTGGGCAGCCTGCCCGCCCGCCCGCTGCGGCGTCCGTTCCCTCCGCCCCGCCGTCGTGGTGGGAACATTTCTTCACCCGCTTCCCGCTCGCCACCGGCGGACTTGCGGCCTGCTGGCTGATGGCGTGGCTGGGGGGCTCGGCGGATCGCTGGCTCAACGGCCCGGTGGCCGCCGCGCCGGTCCGGGTTTCCGCAGAGCAAGTGGCGCGGGCCAAGGCAGAACGGGCCGAACTCCGCCAACTCGCCGGCCTGGAAGACGCTCCGGTGGCGAACTTCGGGCATCGTCCGGTCGCACCTACGCCGGCCGTGCCACCCCGTCCCCGAGGCGACCGGCGCCGGTCGCGGGATGACGGGTTCGGCCATCTGCCCGCCCCGGATTCAATTTCCATTGTCTGATCCTTTCGCCTCCTTGGCTCACAGCTCCTTGATCCTTTCCCGTCCATGACACCCACCCGTTTCTACTGCTGGCTCCATGAGCAGCGTTATCTCTGGCCCGGACTCCGCCGCTGGCAGCCCAAGCCTGATCAGTCGTTCCCGCTCGGCATCGTGTTGGCGGCGCCGGTGCTGTGCGCGTTGCCAGCACTCGCGGTGGCGCTGCTGGTGAGGATCCAGGCCGGCGCCGACCTCCCGGTGTTCCTGCTCGGTGTGCTCGGCCTGCTGCTGTTCAGTGTCGCGCTGGCCCACTTCGGCTTCGCTGCCTTGGCGTGGAACCAACGCGCGGCCAAGCTTCGTGCCGGATCCGTCACCGCGCCCGGCCGGCCGCCCGTCTGGGCGTTGGTCGTGCTCGGCTTGCCTTACTTCCTGCTGATCAGCGTCGTGACGCCGGTGGCGGTGATCCTCG
>JBEISV010000213.1:0-7596 GCA_040375265.1 Verrucomicrobiales bacterium | reverse complement strand
CGGCCAGCGCCCGCCCGGCAACGGCCTGGACCACGGCTGGGGGTCACCTTTGGGGCTAGTTCTACAACTGCAGTGGGCCTCCTGCCAAGGATCCTAATGTGCTGGGGTTCAACGCCCGGAGGCCCTGAAGCCCTGGACCCTAAAGCGTTCGGAGCCCTGAAGCGTCGCAAGCCCAGAATCCAGAATCCCCTGAACCCCAATCCCCTTTTCCCATGTTATACACTATTGCGGTCATCCTGATCGTCCTCTGGCTGCTCGGCCTGGTGAGCGCCTACACGATGGGCGGTTTCATCCATGTCCTGCTGGTCATCGCGGCGGTCATGATTCTGGTCAATTTCATCTCCGGCCGAAAACGCGCCTGAACCACCCCACCGCCCTGCCCATGAACAAGATCCTTCCCCTCGCGCTGCTTTCCGGCGGCGTGCTGCTGCTCGTCTTCGGAATCTTCGCCACGGATTCCTTCAGCTCCGACGTGTCCCGCTTCTTCACCGGCTCGCCCACCAACAAGGCGGTCTGGATGCTGCTCGGCGGGGCGGTCGCCACGGTCGTCGGCCTGGCGCTCACCCTTCGCAACTCCCGGCAGAGTTGAATCCACTCCAACCCCTCTTCGCATGATCCCGAACCACGCCCGATTCCTCGAAGCGATCCAAGCCCACGTGAAAGTGACCGTGCGCTTCTATTCCGCCCCGGACAGTGGGGTGCTCGACCGGGTTTGTGCGCCCTTGGACTACGGTCCGGGCGCCGACTCAAGCGACGGGCTGAACCGCTACTGGGTTTGGGACTACGCCGGCCTGCCCGGCGCCCAGACGCTCGGCCTCGTGCCGCAGCAGATCGTGGAGCTCTCCGTGCTGGGCGAAGGCTTCGATCCCGGCGAACTGCCCACGGAATCCGGACTCGGGCCCATCCCCGGTCCATGATTCCTCAAAGTGCTGTCGGCGTCCCGCCGGCGGTAGCCAGCCAGCAACCCAGCGGCCGTGAGGTTGCTGTTCACTGCTTGTTTGCGTGCTGCTGACTGCCGGCGGGACGCCGGCAGCACTTTCCGGCCGGCAACCGCAGTTGGTCCTTGGTGACCGCTCCCGCGGGGGGCAAGCTGATGGTTCGTTGGAAAGCCCCTTCGCCCAAACCTCCCTTTTCCCCATGTCCTCCGCCACCGCCCTCCACCGGGTTGCCTTCCTCGGCGACTACCTGCCGCGGAAGTGCGGCATCGCGACGTTCACCACGGACCTGCGCTGCGCGGTGGCCAAGGCGTTTCCGGCGATGCAGTGCCCGGTGGTGCCGGTCAACGACCTCACGGCCGGTTACGATTACCCGCCGGAAGTGCGTTTCGAGATCGCGGAGCAGGACCTGCCGGCCTACCTACGGGCAGCGGACTTCCTCAACATCACCGACGCGGACGCCGTCTGCGTGCAGCACGAATTCGGCATTTACGGCGGCCCGGCCGGCAGTCATCTGCTGGCGCTGCTCCGTGAGTTGCAGATGCCGATCATCACCACGCTGCACACGGTGTTGCGCGAGCCCAACCCCGACCAGCGTCGCGTGATGCGCGAGCTGATCCGGCTCTCGACCCGGCTGGTGGTGATGACCGAACGCGGCGCGGAATTCCTCCGGGACATCTACCAGGCGCCGCCGGCCAAGATCGATCTCATCGCCCACGGCATCCCGGACATGCCGTTTGCCGACCCCAACTACTTCAAGGACGAGTTCGGCGTGGTGGGCAAGCAGGTCCTGCTGACGTTCGGCCTGCTGTCGCCGAACAAAGGCATCGAGTTCGCCCTTCGCGCGCTGCCGGAAATCATCCGCGAGTTTCCCAATGTCGTTTACATCGTCCTCGGCCAGACCCATCCGAACCTGCTGCGGGACGAGGGCGAAGCCTATCGCCTGAACCTCGAACGCCTCGCGAAGGATCTCGGCGTGCAGCGGCACGTCGTGTTCTTCAACCGGTTCGTCGAACTGGAGGAGCTGATGCGGTTCATCGGCGCCGCCGACATCTACCTGACGCCTTACCTGACCGAGGCGCAGATCACGTCCGGCACGCTGGCGTATGCCTTCGGCGCGGGCAACGCTGTGGTCTCGACGCCCTACTGGCACGCGACGGAACTGCTCGCCGGCGACCGCGGCCGCCTGGTGCCATTCCGGGATTCGGCGGCCATCTCCACCGCGGTGGTGGAACTGCTGCGCGACGAACCGACCCGCCATTCCCTCCGCAAGCAGGCCTACCGGCTGGGCCGCGACATGGTGTGGAGCCACGTGGCGCAGCTCTACGGCCGTTCGTTCGAGCAGGCGCGGCAGGATCACAGCTTCATCGGCCGGCGGGCGTCGCCGATCAAGACGCTGGACGAGACGCCGCGGCAGTTGCCGGAGCTGAAGCTGGACCATCTGTTCCGGCTGAGCGACTCCACCGGCATCTTCCAGCACGCCAGTTTTACCGTGCCCAACTTCTCGCAGGGCTACTGCACCGACGACAACACCCGGGCGCTGGTGCTGACGGTGATGTTGCAGCAGCTCGGGCATGATTCGCCGCAACTGTGCGCCCACGCCGCGACCTACATGGCGTTCGTGAACCACGCCTTCGACCGGGCGCGGGGCCGCTTCCGCAACTTCATGGGCTTCGGCCGGAACTGGCTGGAGGAAGTCGGCTCGGAAGACTGCCAGGGGCACGCGCTCTGGGCGCTCGGATTGTGTGTGTCCCAGGCCGGACACGGCAGCTTCCAGATGCTGGCGGCGGAACTTTTCGAGCGGGCGCTGCCGGTCGCGGCCGACTTCGCCTCGCCGCGCGCGTGGGCGCTCACGCTGATCGGCATCGACGAATACCTGCGCCGGTTCGGCGGCGACCGGCGCGCGGGGCAGATCCGGGAAACCCTCACGGCCAAGCTCCTGCAACGTTACGCCGACGCCGCCACGGACGAGTGGTTCTGGTTCGAGGAGAGCGTCTCCTACGCCAATGCCCGGCTGCCGCACGCGATGATCCTGAACGGGCGTTGCCTCGGCAACGGCCCGATGCTGGAACTCGGCCTGCGGACCCTGCGCTGGCTGGTCGGCGTGCAGACCTCCGACGCCGGCTCCTTCCGGCCGGTCGGGTCGAACGGCTTCTACCGGCGCGGACAGGAACGGGCGTTGTTCGATCAGCAGCCCATCGAGGCCCAGGTCACCGTGTCCGCCTGCATCGAGGCGCACCGCGCGACGGGCGACACCTTCTGGGTGACCGAGGCGTGGCGGGCCTTCGAATGGTTCCTCGGACGCAACGATCTCGGGCTGGCCGTTTACGACTCCACCACCGGCGGCTGCCGTGACGGCCTGCACATGGACCGGCTCAGCCAAAACCAGGGAGCGGAGTCCACGCTGGCCTTCCTCATCGCCCTGGCCGAGATGCAGGCGCTGCAAAACTCGCTCACCAGCTTCAAGGAGCCCGCCGGCCGGTAAGCTGCCGCCCGGCGGGTTTCCGTTTCCCGCTTCCCATGACCGCTTCTCCCCAATCGCTGCTCTACGCCAAACGCATCGGCCCCACACTGCTGCCCGACCGCAACCGGGTGCTGATGCGCCCCTTCCGCCCGTCCACCGACGACATTTCGCGACGGATCGTCGCGCGGGTGATGGCGTTGCCCGAGGAGGCCGTGGTCGAATCGCTGAACCGTGTGCTTGGCGGTTTCGCGGACCGCCACCTGGATGTGGAGGTCAACTTTCGCCACCGCTTCGACCAGGTGAAGATTCACCTCGAACCGGACGCGAAACCTTCGGTCGAACGGCAGCTCCTGATCGGCGCCTACTTCACCAACGAATACGCCATCGAGTCGGCCGCATTGTTCAATCCGTCCATCGTTCCGGACCCGGACCAGAGCGGCCTGCCGGACGACTCGCTGCGGTTCATCCTCAGCCTGCGGGCCACGGGCGAGGGGCACATTTCGTCCATCACTTTCCGCACCGGGATCATCAACCGCGACCAACGCATCACGCTGTCGCCGACCGTGCCGTTCGTGCTGGATCCGGAACGGGTGAGCAATGTCGCCTTCACCAAGGAGCTGTTCACCCACCGGCTGGAGGAAGCCGGCGTGCAGAACGAGTTCTGCCGGCGGGTGCTGGACAAGTTGCACGAGGATTTCACGCTCAAGGAACTGCACCAGGTCCTGCTCGCGTCGGGCCTGACCGAGACGTCCGATGCCGCGGCCATCTGGGCGGCGCGCGGCCTGCTGCTGCTCGCGGAGTCGAACTTCGAGGTTGGCTTTCCGGCGGCCAGCCGGGTGTCGCAGCGGGTCCTTTTCCCGTCAGCGCCCAGCCAGAGCAACGGCATCGAGGACGCCCGCTTCGTCCGGTTCCGGCAGGACGACGGCAGCTTCACCTACTACGCCACCTACACGGCCTACGACGGGAAGATCATCCTACCGCAGCTGCTGGAGACGCCCGACTTCCTGCGCTTCAAGTTCAGCACGCTGAACGGGCCGGCCGTGCAGAACAAGGGCATGGCCCTGTTCCCGCGCAAGATCGGCGGCCGCTACGCGATGCTGTCGCGGCAGGACGACGAAAACATCCTCCTGATGTTCTCGGACAACCTGCACTACTGGCGGGATCCCAAGGTGCTGCTGGTGCCCGACCAGCCGTGGGAATTCATCAAGCTGGGCAACTGCGGTTCGCCCATCGAGACCGAGGCCGGCTGGCTCGTGCTCAGCCACGGCGTGGGCGCGATGCGGAAATACTGCCTCGGGGCCTTCCTGCTCGACCTGAACGATCCGGGGCAGGTCATCGGCCGGCTGCGCGAGCCGCTGCTGTGCCCCAACGAATCGGAGCGCGAGGGCTACGTGCCGAACGTCGTCTACACCTGCGGGGCGCTGGTGCATGGCGACCAACTGATCATCCCCTACGCCATGAGCGACTCGGCCACAAGCTTCGCCGCCGTGTCGCTCGCCGACCTGCTGGCGGCGATGGGGTGAGCGGGCAGTCCCGGGGTCACTTCGCCAGTTGATCGCGGAACATCTGAAGCTCCTTCAGCCGCGCCTTGGAAGGCCGGGGAAACTCCAGTTCCAGGCTTTTCAGGACACCGATGACGGTCCGCGCCACGATGAGCCGGGCATTGAGCTTGTCGTCGGCCGGCACTACGTGCCACGGCGCGAGCTCGGTGCTGGTCGCCGCGAGACACTGCTCATAGGCCTTCCGGTATTGGCCCCAATACTGCCGTTCCGAGATGTCGGCCTCGCTGAACTTCCAGTTCTTCTCCGGATCGTCGAGCCGCGCCAGCAGCCGTCGGCGCTGCTCTTCCCTGGACTGGTGGAGGAAGAACTTGATGACCCGCGTCCCGTTCCGGTGGAGGTGAGCCTCCAGTTCCGTGATGGAGCGATACCTTCCCCGCCAAAGCTCCTGGCCGGCGGTGAGGCCGGCGGGCAGTCGCTGCCGTGCGAGCAACTCGGGATGAACCCGGACAATCAGGACCTCCTCGTAGTAGGACCGGTTGAAGATGCCGATGCGGCCCCGCTCCGGCAGCCGGCAGTTCGTGCGCCAGAGGAAGTCGTGGTCGAGTTCCTCGGCACTGGGCGGCTGGAAGCTGTAAACTTGGCAGCCCTGCGGATTGATGCCGGACAACACGTGCCGGATTGCGCCGTCCTTCCCGGCGGCATCGGTCGCCTGAAAGATGATCAGCACGGAGAAGCGGTTGTCCGCGTAGAGCTTCCGCTGGAGTGAACTCAGTTCCGCGACATCGGTGGCCAATAGCTCCCGATAGTGCTCCTTGGACTGGTAAAGCGGCGAAATCTCCGTCGGCCATTCCTTGAGGCGAACCGGCTTGTCTGCCGGCACTTGGTAATCGCTGAGCGTGATTTTCGGGGTCGGTGATTTCTTTGGCTTCATGATTCAAGGCGACCGCGCCGGGCTGCGTCCGGTGCCGCCGCGTCCGCTCAATGGAGCCGAACCAACGGCGTTCCGTCGAGCCGGCGTGAGAGGTCGATCGGGTCGCCGACCGATACCTGCCGCGGGTCCACCTGGTAGGCCCAGACCTCGAAGAACGACAACTTGGCTTCGCCGTAGATGGTGGCGAACGCCCCGTCCACGGCATCCGCCCCGTGCGCGACTTTCACCCGGCCGATCCGCGGGACGTTGAAGCGGGGATCAAACGTGAGCCAGTCCTGGCCAAGATACACCTCGCAGTAGGCGTGGAAGTCCATCGGCGAGCCGGGGTCCAAGTAACCGATGTCCGGCAGGTGCCCGGTGACGTATCGCGCCGGCAGGTTGAAGGCTCGGCACAGCGCGATGGCCGCGTGCGCAAAGTCCCGGCAGACCCCGTGCCGCCGGGCAATCACCTCGGAAGCGGACAGGTCGGGTCGCCCGGAACCGAAGCGGTATTCGATGTGGCGGTGGACCCAGTCGCAGATGGCTTGCACCCGCGGCAGCCCGTGCGGCACTTGGCCGAACTGCTGCCAGGCGAAATCCATGAGTTTGTCCGAATCGCAGTAGCGGCTTGGCAACGTGTAACGCAGCAGCTCCGACGGCAGTTCTCCCACGGGCAGCAGGCGCCCCCGCACCGCCCGGGTATCGGGCTCGGAGGAAACTGCCACCAGCGCATCGTGCCGGATGTCGTTGCGACTAGGCATGAGCGTGGAGCGGTAGGTGATGTTGCCGTGGCTGTCCTGGAACTCATATGAAGGCTGCCCGATGCCGAACGACAGTTTCTCCTGCATCACCAGCACGCGTCCCTCCAGCCGCGGCCGGAGCACGAATAGCCCGGCCGTGGGCACGGGCGTGTCGTAGGACAGGTTGCAGCCGACGCGGACGGTGAGGTTGAGCGGAGTCCAGTTCACGATTCATTTCCAAGCCCCGCGGATCGTTCCAAAGCCCGCCGCGGCGGGCCATGGGGTGAACACCCCATGGCGGCGCTTTCCAAGCCACTTCAGCATGCCGGATACACGCCAGCAACCCCGCGTCAAACAATCGGAAACAATCTACCATGCCCTCCAGATCCTTGCCGACTGCCCTGCAGTTCGGGCCCAAACCCTTCTCCCTCCTGCTTGCCCTGGCGGTGACCATGGCCCTGCAACCCCGGGCCGCCGCCGTGCCGGCCCCGATCAACCTCGGGACCGCGGGCGACTTCGCGGTGTTGGCCGGTTCGGGCATCACCATCACGGGACCGACCACCATCACCGGCGACATCGGCACGTTTCCCACCCCGGCGATCACCGGCCTGGCCAATCTGACCCTGACCGGCGCGAACCATGCCGACGATGCGGTCAGCCAGTTGGCGAAGGACGATCTCGTAACCGCCTACAACGTCGCGGCCGGCCTGTCGTATGACCTGACCTACGGCGGCGGTTTCGATCTCGTCGGCCTGACCTTGCCGTCCGGCATTTACAACGGCAGCAGTTCGCTGTTCCTGTCCGGCACCCTGACCCTTGATGCCCAGGGCAATCCCGACGCCGTCTGGATCTTCCAGACGGGGTCCACGCTCATCACCGCGTCGGCCAGCGTCATTTCCCTGATTGGCGGCGCGCAGGCGTGCCATGTGTTCTGGCAGGTCGGCAGCTCGGCGACATTGGGAACGGATTCCAGCTTCATCGGGAACATCATGGCCCTCACCTCCATCACCCTCACCACCGGCGCCACGGTGGAGGGCAGCCTGCT
>JBEISV010000153.1:0-9389 GCA_040375265.1 Verrucomicrobiales bacterium | reverse complement strand
GGCACCGAAATCGCCACTGCGCCCGCGAGCCAGGCCGGCGTGCCGCTCCCGAGTTCGCCCAGCCACTTAAGCGTGAGATTCCCGCCGAGGCTGAAACCAACCAAAGCGATCCGGCCGTAACCATGTTGGCTCACCGCCGCAACCACCCGCCCCAGGTCATCCGTGGCACCGCTGTGGTAGAGCCGGAAGTTGCGGTTCACTTCGCCCGAGCAGCCACGAAAGTTCCAGGCCACGGCATCCCATCCCCGCCGGTTGAATGCCCGGACCATTCCGCGCACATAGACACCCTGCGAGGAGCCCTCCAAACCGTGGGAAACGATGACGCACTTCGCCGAACCCACCTCCGACCAGTCGAGGTCCAGGAAGTCGCCATCGTCGAGTTCCAGGCGCTCGCGCCCGTAGGTCACCTCCGGCACGGAACGCTTGAGGTGCGGGTAAACCGTGTGGGCATGCCCGTTGCGGAGCAGCAACGGAGCCTGGTAGCTGGAGGCAAGCAGCGGCACGCCCCTCCCGGTAACGGCTGACGTCTCGCCGGTCAAAGGTTCGCGTGCCTCAAGGCTCCGGGCGGGGCTGGACACGGAAGAATTGCGCCGTTGGCCCGACCGGCAGTTCCAGCGCCTGGCGATCCTCTGCGAGCACCCGCGGCGCAACGGACTCCAACGGCGCGAACTTCCCGTCGGCCGACGGGGCGGTCTCCACTTCAATCCGGGCCCCCACTACGCCCAGCCAGCGCAATTGCACCCGGCCATCGGGCAACCGGTGAATCTTAAGTTCGGTTGCCGGCCGTGGAATCGGTTCGGCCAGAAGTTCGGCCAGCCAACGTGGATCGCCGGGTCCCGTCACGCCGTCTGCCGAAGCGGTGACCATCGGCTTGGCCGGGTCCAGGCCCCGGAGGAATTCCCAACCGTCGGGCAACCCATCCCCGTCAGTGTCCGGCTTCCACGGATCGCTGCCCGTCAGTTCCTCCGCCAGCGTCCCCAGGCCGTCGCCGTCCGGGTCGGCCGAATCCGCCGGGGTGTCCCTGAACTCCAGCACATCCAGCGGTGATCCCGAGGTATCGAGGGCAACTAGGCGCAGGAAATCATCACGAATCTCCAATCGGGTCAGGTGCCAACGCAACACGAACGCAGCGCTGTTGGTGTCCCGTTCCGCCAAGCCGTAGAGTCCAACTCCCCCACCGCCGGAAATCACGGTGTGAACGCCCTCGACCGGGTGGAAACGCTCGTAATGGTGATCGTGCCCGCTGAAGATCGCCCGGACGCCATAGCGCTCGGCCAGCGGCAACAGCCGGGCCTGGACTTCAAGCCGATCCTCGACCCGATTGAGGTCCATGTCGTCCCACCGATGCGCGCCCGAGGTGTTCACCGGATGATGCAGGCACAGGAACTTCCAGCGCTGGCCCGAGGCGGCGAGGTCCGCTTCGAGCCAACGCAATTGCGGACAATCCGGGCGCATGGAGTATAGCGAACTGTAGGGCCAGAATAGCACGGCGAAGTGCGCGTCACCCGCGTCGAACGAATAGTAAAAATCCGGCTGGGTATGGTCCTCCAGGTGGTCCAGCGCAGACGTGTTGTTGGTCGGCATCCGGAAGGCCGATTGGAAGGGCGCCGGGCCGTAAGGCAGGTCGTGGTTACCCCAGCTGAAGAAGGTCGGCAACGACCGCATCGTTTCCCGATACACACTGAGGCAGCGCGTATCGGTTTGGCCGATCGTGAAGTCTTCGTAAACGATGTCGCCCAGATGCACGAACAGGTCGGCGGTGGCGCTCTGCCGGCCAAATTCACGGGCGACTTCAAACTGGCTCCGCGCCCCTGATCCCGAGTCGCCGAAGAGCAGCGCCGTCACGGGACCGGACGCAGGCAGCGTGCGGCAGCGGTAAATCGGCGAGGCCACCGTGCCCCGTTCCGTCTGGACCGTGACCCGATAATGGTAGTCCGCGGCGGCGTTGAGGTTGGACAGGGTGGCAAAAGCGTAGCCAGGATGGGATTGGGCGTTTGCCATCAAACCGAGGGCCGGGGTGGGGCCGTATTCGACTTTTGCCGGACCGGCCAGCGGAGTTCGCCAAACGACATCCATCGAGCCGAGAACCGGTGCCTGGACATAGGGGCCGCGCGTGAAGTTCGCCAAGAGTTCCGGCACCAGCACGATGCCAAAAAACGGGTTCGTCAGGTGGGCCTCAATCGCCAAGACGTTGGTGCCAGTGCGCAGCCATTCGCGAAACCGGGGAACGGGAAACTCCTCCGCAACACCGGCGATGCGCAGCCCACCAAAATTCGTATGGGTCACCGGACTGCCCGGCGTCCCCAGCCCAAACCGATGGAACTCGGCGCCGTTCATATACGCCACAATGCCTCCATGCCAGTCCAAACGCAGCGCGAGGGCTTCAATCTCGGCCGCGTCCGTGACGACGAATTCCTTGCGGAAATACATGGTGACGTAACCGCGCGGGAGGTCGAAGAACCGCGTGTTCTCGCCGCGAGAGGTGAAGCCAAAGCCGGAGGGGCCACGACGCCATGCAGAATCGTCAAAACCGGGCTGCATCCACCCAAAGGGCAACGCCGTTGTGCCGGGCTGATAGGCCCAAGTCTCGCCAACTGAAATCAGCGCGGGCTCGATGGCCACGACCGGCGCCAACGCCATCAGCCACAGGAGTAGGAATGCCCGCATCCGGACGCATCCGCCGCGAACTAACATTCGGGCGAATGCCTTCATTCCGCGATCAAACGAACCCGGAAGTAGCGGGCCAGCGGTTCCATTTTCAGTTCCAACGCTTGCCGGTCCTCCGCCAGCCCACCGGGCGACAATCCTTCGATGGGTTGGAAACCGGAGTCGGGTGCCGGCGAAGATTCCACCAGCAGCCGGAATCCGACCACCCCGAGCCAGCGCAGTTGCATGCGGACGCCGTCCAAGTTGTGGACTCGCAGCTCAGTCCGTGGCCGTGGAATTGGTTCGGCCAAGAACTCGGCCAGCCAGCGCGGATCGCCGGGACCCGTCACGCCGTCCGCCGAAGGGGTGACCATCGGTTTGGCCGGGTCTAGGCCCCGGAGGAATTCCCAACCGTCCGGCAACCCATCGCCATCGGTGTCCGGCTTCTGCGGATCGCTGCCTGTGAGCTCCTCCGCCAGCGTCCCTAGGCCGTCGCCATCCGGGTCCGCCGAATCCGCCGGGGTGTCCCGGAACTCGAGGGCATCGAGCGGCTTCCCGTCGGCCCCGACCGCGGTCAGACGCAGGGTATCGCTTTGGATGTCGAGCCGGGAAAGGTGCCAGCGCGGGTAAAAACTGGCGCTGTTGGTGTCCTTCTCGACCAAACCATAGAGGCTCGTCCCGCCGCCGCCGCTGACCACGGTCGTAACCCGTTGGGTCGGTTGAAATCGCTCATACGCGTGATCATGACCGGAAAAGATCAGGCGCACCCCCTGCCGCGCCGCGATGGGCAGCAACGCGGCCTCGACCTGGAGCCGGTCCGGGACCCGGTCCAAGTCATAGTCGTCGAACCGATGCGAACTGGAGGTGTTCACCGGATGATGCAGGCAGATGAACTTCCATCGTTTCGCCGAAGCGGCTAGGTCCGCCTCAAGCCAGCGTGCCTGCGGGCTGTCGGATTTCATGACGTAGAGGTAGTTCCAGGGCCAATACATCACCGCGAAATGCGCGTCGCCGACGTCGAACGAATAGTAGAAATCCGGCTGGGTCTTGTCCTGCAGGTGCTCCAACGCCGGCACGTTGTTGGTCGGCATCCGGAAGGCGGCCTGAAAGTGCGACGATCCGAAGATGAGGTCGTGATTGCCCCAGGTCATGAAGCTGGGCACCGATTGGAATATGTCCCGGTAAACACTCAGGCACCGCGTGTCGGTCTGCGCCGGATGCAGCCACGGATAGACGATGTCGCCGAGGTGGATGAATGCGTCCGCTTCCCCGGCCAGCCGTTCCAATTGCCGGCCGACCTCAAATTGGGCGCGGGCTCCCGAACCGGAATCCCCGATCAGGAGCACGGTCGCGGGGCCTTCCGCCGCGGGCATCCGGAACTCGTAGGTCGGCGAAATCGTATCCCCGGCCAACCCGGCCACGCGGACTCGGTAGTAGCAACGACTTCCCGGCGGCAGCCCTTCGATCGTGGCCAAGCTGTAATTGGTCATCACGCCGCCGGGCACGGTGCGCCCCAACTCCGGCGTTACACCAAACTCCAGCGTGGCCGGGCCGGCCAGCGGCGTCCGCCACAGGATGCTCAGCACCCCCGGCGCATGGTTCTGCGCGTAGGGGCCGCGGTGGAAATTCGCCAGCAGCTCCGGCACGAAAACCAGATCGAATCCGGGCCGTTCCGGCGGATGGACCTGCACTGCCAGCACGTTGGTCCCGGGACGCAAGTGGGACGCGAAGTTCGTCAGCACGATGTCCTCGGCCCAGCCGGCCGGGCGCCATTCCGAGCGGTTGGTGAAGGTGAGCGGCGACCCGGGCGCGCCCAACGAGCGGCGCACGACTTCGCTGCCGTTCAAATACGCCACGAAGCCCCCCTGCCAATCGGCCCGCAGCACCAACGCGGCGACCTCGGCCGGATCCTCCAACCGGAACTCCTTCCGGAAATAGATCGTGCCACTGCCGCGCACGAGTCCGTGAAAGGGCGTGTTTTCGCCGCGGTTGCTGGAACCGAACCCGGAGTCGCCGTGGCGCCACTCCGCATCGTCAAAACCAGGTTCCCGCCAGCCCGCCGGTGGTTCGTTGGTGGCCGGCAGGAAGGCCCATGTTTCCCCCACGCCGATCAGCGCCGGTTCCACCGCTCCGGCCGTAAGCCGAAGGGCCAGCAGCAGCAGGGTGAGGATGTGGCGTAACATGATCGTCACTTTTGCGGCAGGAACCGCCCGCGCGCAACTCCCGAGCCACCGCGAGGCTAAGGATCAGCGGGCATCCCAACGGTAAAAACCCGGCGTCTCCCGGAGCTCCAACTTTTCGTTCGGATAACGGACCACCAGCGCATCCACTTCGGGAAAATGCTGACGCAGCAAGCCCAACCCCCGGTCCGGCCCCAGCACGCTGACGAGCTTGGACAGCGCATCGACGGTCATCGCCTTGGGCCCGATCAGGGTGACCAAACTGTGATCCGTGAGGCCGATGCCCGTGCGTGGGTCCACGATGTGCGAGTAGCGGACTCCGCCGATTTCCGCGCGCTGGAAGAAGTCGCCGGAAGTGACCAGCGCCGTCTGCCGCAACCGCAGGACCCGCGCGGGCGGCGCGCCGGGCACGTCCAAGGCTGCCACCTCGACTCGCCAGCCGACCTCGCCCGGCGGCGGTTCACCCACGACCATGTCGCCGCCACCGCTGACAAGGAACCGGGCCACGCCCTGATCGCGTAGGACATCGGCCGCCTCGTCCAAGGCGTAGCCCTTGGCGATTCCGCCGAGATCGAGGCGCATGTTGGGGCGCAGCAATGTGGCCGAAAGCGGATGCGTCGAGAGGCCGGTGCGTTCCAACCTCACCGCTTGCCAACCCACTGCGGCTCCGGCTGCGGCCAGGCGGTCCGCCGGCGGCAATTCCCGCTGGCGCCGGGCCCGTTTCCAAAGCTGCACGTAGGGGCCGACCGTCACGTCGAAGGCCCCCTCGCTGAGGCGTGAAATCCGTCCGGCCGCCTGCAACACGATTCCGAGATCCCAACCGAGCAAGACATTCTGCCCCGAGCCGCTGGTCCGCGAAAGCCGGCTCAGCTCGGAGTTCTCGTCGTAGTCACTCAGGCTGGAATTCAGGTTCGAAATCCGGGTCCAAACCGCCTCAGCGGCGTTGGTCGCCCGCTTCGCGTCAGTGGCATACAGCACGATGCGGAACGGCAACCCCATCTGTGGACGCTGGAACTCGTAACGCGCCAAGGGAGCCCGGTGGACGCAACCGGCAGCCAGCAGCGCCAGCAAGCCCAGCAGCGCCCAAACGCCGGGAGCGCGGCTCTCCGAGCCACGAGTTTGGAACCGGCCAAACGATTGCGGAAATACGCTGAACATTTTGAAGGCGAAAACTTCCGACTGGCGGCTCAGAGAGCCGCGCTCCCGGCACCGAACAGGAGTTCGCCGATCTGGCCGACGCTTGCCGTCCCGGTGGTGCCGAGCTGATGGATGACGAGGTTTGCCCCGGCCATCGCCAGTTCCATTGCTTCGGGAATGGTTGCGCCCGCCGCGAGCGCCGCGGTCAGGTTGGCCGTAACGGAGTCCCCCGCCCCGACAATGTCGATCGGTCCGCGGATTGGCAGGCAGGGCCGATGCCACACTTCGCCGTCCGGGGCCGCGCCCACGATGCCGCGCTCCGACAACGTGATGAACACGGGCCGCCCGTTTTTCCGCGCCAAGGCGCCGGCCCGCTGCTGGATCTCGTCGAGCGCCGCGGTCGGAGACAGGCCGGCTAGCGCCGCCAGTTCCGCCGCGTTCATCTTGAAGATCACGGCCGGGAAACCGCCGAGCCCGCGCCGGCTGTCGGCGATGATGGGCAGTTCGGGCCGCGCCACCGCTACTTCCCCCAACGCGCGCAGGACTGATTCCGTCACCACGCCCGTGCCAGCCAAGTCCACTTGGTCCATGACGATCAGGGCGTCGGCCTGCGTCGCCACCGCCTTGACGGCACGAATGATCGCTTCGCTCACGGTCGGCGGCGTCGCGGTCCAATTCTTCTGGTCGAGCCGGCTGAGTTCCTCCGGCGGCTGGCCGGCGCGATGCAACAGCGGTTTGGTGTAGGTGAACGTCTTCCGTTCCGGGGTAGTGACGAACTGCCCAAGTTCTACGCCCGCCTTCACCCGAAGCGCGCGGCCCAGCTCCCAGCCTTCCGCGTCGTCGCCGGCGAAACCGACGGGCCAAACCGTGCCGGTGCCGAGCGCAACGAGGTTGTTGAGAATGGTCCCCGCCGCGCCCGGCTGTCAGCGCGTGCCCACGACGTTGTGGACCGGCAGATTGGTCTCGATGGAGATTTCCTGCCTCGCCGGGTCGATGTCGAAGTAACGGTCGAGGCAGAAGTCGCCGACGATCGCGAGGCGGAGCGACGGATAGCGGGAGGTAATTTCGCGGAAGCGGTCGGCGGTCATGGGCGGAGCAGTTCGCGGTGGAGATGTTGCACGAAGGTCAGGTTGTCGCATTGCAGGTAGCGCATGTCGCCGCCCATCCGGGAGAAGCTCTTGCAGAAGCGCAGGTAGTAGGCCGCATTGGTCTTCGGCGGTTCGCCCTGCGCCCAGTCCCAGCCGCCGCCGTCCTGCAGGTCCACCACGTAGATGCTGTGGCCGGAGACCGCCGGGCGTCCGGCCTGGAATCGCAGGTTGTGGACGCAGCTCAGGCTCTTCTCGAAAACCTGCGGCGCCATGATCGCGGACCCCACCGACAGGACGACACCGCCATCCAACCCGTCGACCGCGCCGGCGAAGCGCCGGAAATCCTCCGCCGCGCCCCGCCCGATCACCGCGCCATTGAACATTGGGTGGCAGGAAATGATGTCGTAGCCGATGCCCGGATGGACCGTCACTGGCACACCGAGCCGCCACGCCTGTCCGATGATGCTGGCCCGTTTCCAGGCATGGACCACTTCGTTCGGGCCCTCAGGCAGGCCGAAGCGATTCATCGCGACCAGCAGTTCCGCCGCGGCCGGCACCAGCGGATCCGCCGGGAACTGTGCGATCATCTGCGCCAACAGCTCCGTCGCCGGCAACACGCAGCCGTCCTCCATGATGAACCGGCCGAGCGAACCGCCATAGCCGAGCCCGGCCATGGCGCCGCTCAGCAAGGCGAGGTGGAGATTCCGCCCGGTTTCGTCCCAGGTGCCAAAGGTGCCCTGGGCGACATTTTCCTCCACGCCTTCGGTCGATCGGCCGAGCCACGCGTATTCCCAGTCGTGAATGGTCCCAGCGCCATTTGTCGCGAGGTGGGTGACGAAGCCGCGTTCCATCAACTCGGTGAGGATGAGCGCGGCGCCGTTTCGCAGCAGGTGGGCGCCATACATCAGGATCACCTGTGCACCGCGGGCGCGGGCGGCGCGGATGCGTTCAGCCGCCTGCCGGACCAAGTCGGCGGACTCCGGCGCCAGCGGCCTAAGGGGCGCATCGGGCGACACGAGGATGTCGTCCGCCTGAGTCAGGCTCTTGCGCTCGGCGAGCGGCCGGACGCGGAGTCGGGACAGATCAAGTGCAGGCATCCCGGGAGGCTGCGGAAAAGTCGGCGGCGGGGGAAGTCCCCGAAACGGCGGCCCCGACCAAACACTTGTGCCCGGCCGCGCCGGTCGCTGACACTCCGCACACACGCCATGAATGCCCTCCGCGCCTTGCCGCTCGTGCTGGCCCTGACCACTGCCGGCCTCCACGCCGCAAACTGGCCGCAGTTCCGCGGCCCGACGGCCCAGGGGCTATCCGCCGAAACCCAGGTCCCGCTGAGCTGGAGCGCCACCGAAAACCTGGCCTGGAAGACCGAGATTCCCGGCGAGTCCTGGTCGTCGCCCATCGTGTGGGGCAACCACGTCTTCGTGACCACCGCCACGGAGAACGGGGAATCTTGCCGCGTGCTCGCCCTGGACCGGAAATCCGGTGCGGTGCGCTGGAATGTCGAGGTCTTCCGGCAGGAAACCCGCCGCAAGGAGGGCCGCAACAGCTTTGCCACGCCCACCCCAGCCACCGACGGCAAACGCGTGTATGCGTGCTTCGGCGACGGCAGCTTCGCGGCGGTGGACTTCTCCGGGAAGGTCCGCTGGGTGAATCGCGACCACAAGTTCTACAGCCAGCACGGGCTCGGCACCGCGCCGATCCTCCACGACGGCCTGCTGGTCATGGCCCGCGACGGGAGCAGCGACGGCGAGGACAAGAAGCTCGGCTGGCAGACGCCGTGGGATCGCTCCTACCTCGTCGCCCTCGACACCAAGACCGGCAAGGAACGCTGGCGAACTCCGCGCGGGCTTTCCCGGATTTCCCACGGCGCCCCGGCAATCTGGCGGGCCCCGGACGGGAAGGCGCAGGTCATCAGCGAAGGCGGCGACGTCGTCCAAGGCTACGACCTGAAAACGGGCGAGCGCCGCTGGACTAGCCTCGTGGCCGGCGAAGGCAAGGTGCCGTCCATGGTCCTGGCCGACGGCCTGGCCATCACCGCCGGCGGTTGGGGCGGCAAGGAAACGATCAAGGCCTTCCGCCTCGGAGCCACCGGCGACCTGAAGGAAGCCAACCTCGTGTGGGAACAGAAGAAGGGCATGCCCAAGGTGCCCTCGATGGTCTACGTGAAACCCTACCTGTTCGCGATCACCGACGGCGGCGTCGCGTCCTGCCTCCGGGCCGACAACGGCGAGCAAATCTGGCAGGAACGCATCGGTGGCAATTTTTCCGCCTCGCCCGTCGCCGCGGCGGGCCGGATCTACCTGGTGGCCGACAACGGCGACACGACCGTCATCGCCGC
>JBEISV010000495.1:0-3552 GCA_040375265.1 Verrucomicrobiales bacterium | reverse complement strand
GGCCCCGCCGGTGGAACGTCCGCGCACTGGTTGACCCCTGGGTTTGGCTCGCCCCTCGCCCGCACGTCGCTACGCTGCCGGCAGCAGTCCCCATGGACCGCCTGTGATGAACCCATTGTTCCACCGCTTGGCCACCGTGTGTGTGGCCTCCCTCGTCGGCCTGACCAACGCTTCGGCGCAAGGCCTGCCCGCCCCCTTCCCGCAGCCGGTTCGCACACGCGAGGGTGTCCGGCTCGCCGCGTGGGAGAAACCGGCCGACACCGCCTCGCCGCGGCGCGCAGAAGCGGCCTCCCTCCGCTACAAGGTGGCCCCGGGGACCGTCGTGCAACTGCCGGCGCCGGACCTGGCGGCATTCCGATTGGAGGACGAAAAGCAGCTGCAAACCGACGTCAAAGGGGCCCGCCGAATCAGCCTGCGCCGTCCCCTGCCCGTCCCGCTCGGAACGCGGACACAAAAAATGCCGGACTCCGGCTGGCAAATGCTGCCGGATGGGTCGCGCCTGTGGAGCGCCGAGGTGACGTCGGAGTCGGCGCTCGGACTTCGGTTGCACTTCGCCGCGGTCACCTTGCCGCCGGGCGCCGAACTCATCGTGTTCGCCTCGGAGGAGCCTGCCGAAGTCAGCGGCCCCTACACCGGTGAAAGCCTGGGGGACCGGGATTCGTTTTGGTCCGGCACGGTGTTCGCCTCCCGGGTGAAGGTGGAATGCCGCCTGGCCGCCGGTCTGCCGGTTTCGGCGGTCCGTTTCACCGTGGACGAATTGCTCCACCGCTACGTGAGCCTCCCGTTGAACGCGGCGGGCGCCAAGGCGGCAGACACCTGCAATCTCGACGTGACCTGCGAACCCGAATGGCTCGCCACCTCGAAGGCCGTGGCCGGGCTCGGCTCGATTCAAGCCAGCGGCGAACTTTTCTGCACCGCCTGCCTCGTGAATGACTCCGACCCGGCCCCGGGCACGGACTATGTCATGACCGCCAACCATTGCGTGGGCTCCCAAACGGAGGCCGACGACACGGAGTTCTACTGGTTCTACCAGACGACCAGTTGCAACGGGGCGGTCCCGACGCTGGCGAGCCGCCCGCGGACCTCCGGCGGCGCCGACTTCATTGCCGGCAGCGATCGCGACCTCGGTAACGACTTCGCGTTCCTGCGTCTCCGGCGCGAAACGCCGGGGGGCGTGACCTACTCGGCATGGAGCACGCTGCCGCAGGCATCCGACGCGCTCGCCGTGGGCATCCACCATCCTTCCGGGGATTTCAAACGGATCAGTTTCGGGGAAGTCGTCGCGTTCGATTCCGACTACTGGCGGGTCCGGTGGTCCCGCGGCATCACTGAGCCAGGCAGCAGCGGATCGCCGCTCTTCAACTCGGCCCACGAATTCGTCGGGCAGCTGTTCGGGGGCGGATCCAGCTGCGAGACCCCCGACGAAACCGACATCTACGGACAGTTCAGCCAAACCTTCGCGCTCGTCGGCGGCTGGCTGACCGGTCAGCCGAGCGTGCCCGACAATGACTCCTTCACGAGCCCCGACCTGGTCGCGGGCATCACCGGTCAGGTGACGACCTCAAGCGCCGGCGCCTCGAAGCAGAGCAATGAACCGCAACATGCAGGGAACCGGGGCGGCAAATCCCTTTGGTTCCGGTGGACTGCCCCGACGACCACCGGGATGACCTTCACGACTTCCGGCAGCCAGTTCGATACCGTGCTGGCAGTCTACACCGGCACCGACCTCGGAAACCTGTCGCCGGTCGCGGCGAACGACGACGGGGCCAAGTTCCCGCTCAGCGCGCTCAGCTTTCCCGCAGTCGCCGGCACGACCTATTTCATCGCGGTGGACGGCCGCAACGGCGCCGGCGGCCGGGTGGGCCTCGAATGGTATCCAGGCGTGAGCCAGGACCAATTGCTGAACGATGATTTCGAGCGGGCCCAGGTGCTGTCCGGGATGCGCGGGGAGGTGGGACTCTACAACCGGGGTGCCACGAAACAGCCAGACGAACCGTCGCATGCCGGCCGTCTCGGCGGCGCGTCGGTCTGGTTTCAGTGGACCGCCCCGCTCGACGGCGCCGTCCTGTTCGATACGGAAGGTTCGGACATTGACACGGTCATTGCCGTCTATGCCGGCACCAGCCTGGCCAGCCTCGGACAGGCAGTCCGCAGCAACGATGACATCAACTCCAGCCAAGAGATTTTTACCAGCCGGGTCTCGTTCACGGCGCAAGCAGGCAAAACCTACCGGATTGCCGTGGATGGTTTCGGCGATACCGCCACGCCAGTGGAGACCGGCTTCATCCTGTTGACGTGGCAACCGCCCACCACCCCGCTGGGCACTCCGCCGGCCAACGACCCGTTCGCCGGTGCCGCCCTGCTGACGGGACCCGAAGGACAACTGACGACCGAAAACCTGCGGGCGTCGAGCGAAGCAGGAGAGCCTGAACACGCGGGGAATTTCGGCGGGCGATCGGTGTGGTTCCGGTGGAATGCGCCGACGGATGGCTTGCTTACCGTCGACACGCTGGGCAGCAACTTCGATTCAACCCTCGCAATCTATTCCGGGGCCGAACTGGGGCGCCTACAACTGCTGGGGGAGAATGACGACGTCGACCGGACCACCCGGCAAAGCCGCGTGACGGTCCCGGTTACCGCCGGGGAGATCTACCCCATCGCGGCCGACGGTTTCGTGACCGAATCGGGTGTTCACCGGGAAGGTGAAATTCAACTGGGCTGGAAGTTTGAACTGGGGGGGGCGCAACGACAGCTTCGCCAACGCGCAGAGACTGGTTGGCCGGACCGGCCGGGTCGCGGGGGAAAATCGTCAAGCAACCAAGGAACCGGGCGAACCGCGGCATGCCGGCGGCTACGGCGGCGCCTCCGTCTGGTTCCGCTGGGTGGCGGAATCGGCCGGGGAAGTCACCTTCGATACCCTGGGATCCAGTTTCGACACGGTCCTAGGCGTTTACCTCGGCTCCGACGTCAGCCAACTGACTGAATTGGCCAGCGGCGACGACATCTCTGCCGTCCGCTCAGTCTTCACGAGCCGGGCGGTCGTGAACGCCAAGGCCGGGCAGGAGTTGTTCCTCGCCGTCGATGGATTTCGCGAAGACGGGGCCGGAGCCCTGCCCGTCGAAACCGGCAGCATTGTGCTCAACTGGCGACAGGCAGCGAGCGCGGCGCTCTTGCTGTCGAATCCCAAGCTGGAGCCGGCTGGCTTCTCGGTGTCGGTCATCGGCAACCCGGGTGAAACGGTGACGCTCCAATTCGCCACGGTCCTCGGAGCCTGGGCAGACCTTTCCTCGATCCAGTTGGATGGAGCGGGTGTTGGCCAACTGGACGATGCCGCTGCCGATTCCCGCGAGCTCGGCTTCTACCGAGTGATCCGCCGGTGACCGCGGCGCGATGCACGCCTACGCCTAGTCAAAGCTCACCATGAAACTTTCGTTGGCGCGTGGATGAACGGCGCCGTCCGCCGACGGCACCGGTTCAAACCGACTGACCGCCGGACCGGCAGGTTTGCCGACCGGAGTTGATGACTGAGGCATCGCTTGCAGTGGCAAGCCG
>JBEISV010000449.1:0-4043 GCA_040375265.1 Verrucomicrobiales bacterium | reverse complement strand
GTCAGGTCGGCCTGGGTCAGTTGGACCGCGCCGGTCACGCCGTTCAGTTCGGAGTTCTCCGCGGAGATGCGCACCGCGTCGGGATCAAAATCAAATGCCTTCACCGGCGCGTAACCCAGCTTCGCCGCGGCAATCGCGAGGATTCCCGAGCCCGTGCCCATGTCCATGAACGACTGGCGTTCGCCCGCACGGCGCAGCTTGGCCACTTGGGTCAGGCAAAAGTGGGTCGTCGCATGCTGGCCGGTGCCGAAACTCAGGCCCGGGTCCAGAAGCACGAGCTGCTGGCCGGCCTTGGGCACACGGTTGGACCACGTCGGCTTCACGAGCAGCGACCGGCCGATCTCGATGGGCTTGAAGTGACGTTTCCACGATTCGCTCCAGTCGCGCGCCTGCACGCGCCGGATGGCGATCCGGCCGGGCGCCACGTCGAGGCCATTCTCCTCCGTGTCGGCGAGGCCGTCGCGCAGTGACGCCTTGGTTTCCGTGACCTCGCCATCCGGCAGGTTCCGGTAGACGCTCACCGTGGTGACCAGCGTGTCCGCATTGGTGTAAACGGACGGCGTCTGGCCGAACTCGCGTTCCAGCAACGCGGCGACGGCGTCTTCCGCGCCGGGGTTGGTCGTGATGGCAATCTGGCGCAACGGGGCGTCCGGCGTCGGCAAAGGATAGGGATCGGGCATGGGAAAGTTCGGTTCAGGGCAAATCCCGCCAGGGCGTGAAGTTCAGCAACTGGATCTCGGTTCGGGGCCGGCCGGCCTTGAGCTCGCCGAGGTCCAGCCACGTCGCGCTCGCGTAATCGACCTCGACGTGCTCGAAGAAGGACAGCGGTTGCCGCAGCAGGATCGAAAGCGCCATGCGGATGACGCCGCCGTGGCAGAAGACCGCGACCGTCTTCCCGGCCTGCTCGCGCAGGATCACCTCCAGGCACTGGGCGATGCGGTCGTGGTAGTGCTGGAGATTTTCGGCGCCAGCGACGTGATTGCGCTCCAGCAGTTGCAGCCAGTCGTAGGCGGAGACGCCGAACCGCTGCTGCACCTCGTCCCAGCCGAGACCGGTCCAATCGCCGAAATCCACCTCGCGCAACCCGGGCAGCACCGAAACCTCCCCGGCGAAGTGCCGCCGGAACGGGTCCAGCGTGAGCTGCACGCGCCGCATGGGGCTGGCATACACCGCGTCGAACGGCCGGCGCGCGAGCCAGTTCGCGAGGCGCCCGGCCTGCTCGTGGCCACGCTCGCTGAGTTCCATGTCGATGCGGCCGCCGAAGACGCGGTGGTAGCGGGTTTCAACTTCGCCGTGGCGGAGGAGGAAGAGGCTGGTCTTCAAGCGTTGATCGCAGATTGCTGGAGACCGAGAAGCTGCCGGACGCCGCCCTTGCCCAGCCGCAGCAGGTCGGCCAGGTGCTCGTCGCCAAACGTGGCTTCCTCGCCGCTGGCCTGGAGTTCGATGAATTCGCCGGCGCCGTTCATCACCAGGTTCATGTCCACTTCCGCTGCGGCGTCCTCGACGTAGTTCAGGTCCAGCACGGCCGACCGGCCACCACGCCGACGCTGACGGCGGCGACGGGCGACGTGATGGGGCTTTCCGTCAGCTTCCCCTCCGATTGGAGTTTCTTGATCGCCAGCCCCAACGCCACAAACGCACCGGTGATGCTGGCCGTGCGGGTGCCGCCGTCCGCCTGGAGCACGTCGCAGTCGATCCACAGCGTCCGGGCTCCGACTTTCTTCAGGTCGAGCGCCGCGCGGAGCGAACGGCCGATCAGGCGCTGGATCTCCACCGTGCGCCCGTCGAGCTTGAGCTTCGAGATGTCGCGGCTCTTCCGGCCCAGCGTCGAATACGGCAGCATGGAATACTCCGCCGTGATCCAGCCGCCCTCAACCTTCTGGTCCTTCATCCAGCGCGGCACGGATTCCTCCACGGTGACCGCGCAGATCACGCGGGTGTTGCCCCACTCGACCAGCGTCGAACCCGCGGCGTGCGGGGCGATGTGGTTCTGGAACCGGAGGGGCCGAAGCTGGTCGGCCAGGCGTCCGTCGGCACGGGCCGCGGCACTGGAAACGGGCGTTTCAATCACGCGGCGGAGGCTACCGGCGGCCGTCCCGGAAGCAATCGCGCGGAGATTTGGATTTGCCAACCGCGCCGCCCGCGTGAACAAAACCGGCGTCGGGGCACCCGTAGCTCAGCTGGATAGAGCATCCGCCTTCTAAGCGGATGGTCCCGCGTTCGAATCGCGGCGGGTGCACCATCCTCTCCGCGCCCCGAGCCATGACCGCTCCCATCCGCTTGTTCTCCCGACTCCTTGCCGTGATCGTCGCCGGCCTCGCCGGCTGGGTGCCGCCCGTCTTCGGCCAGAACACCTACACGGGCACCGGCATCCGGCTGTCGCTGGCCACCGACGCCCAACGTCATCCGAAGATCGAAACCGTCTATCCCGGGTCGCCGGCCGCCCGGGAAGGCGTCCAGCCTGGCGACGTCGTGATCGCCGCGGACGGCAAGGCGACCGATGCCACCGAGTTCGGGGATATTGTTCGCCAACTCGGCGGCGAACCCGGCCAACGCCATCGGATCGAACTCGGCAACCCGAAGCGCACGGTGGAACTGGCGGTCGAGCTCGTGAAAGGACGCTGCGTGACCGGCGACTGTGAAAACGGCACGGGACTCTGGGAAGACGTGCTGGGCGACCTTTATTCAGGCCAGTTCCGCAACGGTCGCTACCACGGCCAAGGCCGGCTCGAACAGGGCACCAACTACGTTTACGAGGGCGAGTTCCAGGCCGGCGAATTCCAAGGCCGCGGCACGCTGAACGACCATGGCCAAATCTTCGCCGGCAACTGGGCGGGCGGACGAGAGGCGGACGGCCCTGGGTTCCGGACGTTTCCCAATGGCAGCCGCTTTGAAGGCGAAGGCACCTGGATCAACGGCTTCACCGGAAAAGGAGCATTCATCGACGCCGTCCACCAACTCCGCGCGGAAGGTCGCTTTGACGGCGCCAGCAACCTCGAACGGCTCACGGGCCAGGCGACCGTGCGCTCGCTCGTCACGGGGCACATTTACCGCGGCCGGTTCGAGCACGGGGACGTGGTTGGCCCGGGCGAAATCGAGCCCCGCGAAGGCGACCGCTTTCCGGTGCGGTTCAAATACTTCACGGAACTTTACGAAGCCTTGGCCAAGACCAACGCCGCGGACATCGCCCACCGGGTTCCGACTCGTAGCCTCGGTATCGAACGTGACCCGGAACCGGCCGCGACGGCCGCCGCGCCGCGTCCCGCGAAGCCCGGCACCACCGCAGCGGCCGCCCCAAAACTCGTCGCCTGCCCCTCCTGCCGCGGCACGGGCTACGAAATCCGTTCCTGCGGCTGGTGCGCCGGCAAGGGTTCGGTGGAACGGTCCGTGGCTACCTACAAGCGGAAGGAAACCCCCTACGTGGCCCGTTCGGTTTACGACAGCACGGGCAAGTTCATCGGCAACGCGTCCGGCCGGGACGTGAGCTATGAGGCGATCAAGAACGTCCGCCAGGAACGCTGCCAGCAATGCGAGGGCGCCGGTGCCCGGACGACCAACCAACGCTGCCCGACCTGCCGGGGCCAGGGCACCGTGGCGGAACGGTGAAACCCGGTTGCGCTTTCCCGATCCGACCGCACTCCTTTCCGCGTGCTGACGCTGGAACATCTGTCCGAATTGGCCCACCGCCATGCCGCCGCGCTCCCGGCGCCCGTGGCCGCCTTTGAAATCGCGGGCCGAAGGTTCGACGGCAACGCCCGGCCCGAGCTCATGGGCGTCATCAATCTCTCGGCCGATTCGTGGTATCGGGAATCGGTCTGCCTCACCGCCGAAGCCGCGATCCGGCGCGGGCACGTGCTGGCGGCGCAGGGCGCGGCCATCCTGGACATCGGGGCGGAGTCGTCGCTCGCGCAGGCGGCCCGGGTGGATGACGCGGCCCAGTCGTCGAAGCTCTTGCCCGTGGTCCGGGAACTGGCGGCCGCGGGTCACCTAGTGTCAGTGGAGACGTATCACCCGGCGGTGACCCGGGCCTGCCTCGAAGCCGG
>JBEISV010000568.1:0-2882 GCA_040375265.1 Verrucomicrobiales bacterium | reverse complement strand
GGGGAATCCTCGGAATTCCTCCCGGGCAGTCGCGACGCCCGCGAAGCCAACTTGAATGCGACCGGCCAACTGGCGCTCGTCTTCGCGCGGGATCTTTCGCAGCGGATCTGGGACCTGGCGACTGGCTCGCCGCTCACGCCGCCGCTGCCCGGCGACAGTTACGGCGTGCCCCCGCAGTGGAGTCCCGATGGGCAAAGCTGGGTCAGCATTCGCCATGAGGATCAACGCTGGTTTATCGAACTGCGCCGGGTCGCCAAGCCGGGTGCAGCGCCGATCCGGGCGTCGGTGAACTCCCACCTGTTCAATTTCCAGTTCGATCCGGGTGGTCGCTGGCTGGCGACCGCCCATTGGGATGGCGCCGTGCGTCTCTGGTCCACCGACACCCTGCAACCGGTCGGCGAACCGCTGCGGCACGCCAACGGGATCGAGACGCTGGCCTTCAGTCCCGACGGGTCGCGGCTGGCCACCGGCGGCTGGGGGGAAGAAGCGCGGGTGTGGTCCGTGCCGGCCGGGCGGCTGCTCACGCCACCGCTGCGGATGGACAGCAAGGCGACCCACCTCGCCTTCAGCGACGACGGGCGGTATCTGCTCGGGTTTGCCGACAGCAAGGTGGCCCAAACGTGGGATCTGTTCCTGCCGGAACCCACACGCTTGCCGGGGCTGGATTCCGCGACCTTCTTGCTCGCGGTCAATCCCCGGGGCGCCATCGCGGCCTTGGGTAAGGATCGGCGGATTCATTTCTGGCTGCCGAACCCAACCGGCAGCGCTGCGGAATTTCGCCATCGGAGCGCGGAGGTGGCCGATGGGGTCGCGCTGACGCAGCTGGCGCTTTCGGCGGATTCGCGTTTCGCCGTCGCGCTCGCCGCCGCCGGTCACGCCTGGGTCTGGCGGGCGGAAGCGGGCGAATTGCTCTGCCATTTGTCCCTGGGAACCAGCGATCCCAACCACGCCACCTTCAGCCCCGACGGGCGTTGGCTGGCCGTGGCGTCGGCCGATGGACTGATCCGGCGCTTCGAGTCCGACACCGGGCGGGAGCTCTCGCCGCCCCTGAACCATGGCGGAGTGCTGCGCCGGTTGGCCTTCAGTCCCGATTCGCGTCGGCTGGCTTCGGGCGGTTCCGAGCCCCCGGTCAAGCTATGGGACTGGGAGGGCGCCAGCCTCGCCGGAAGTTTGCCGCACGAGCGCGAAGTGGTCCGGGTCGCGTTCAATCCCGCCGGGACCCGCCTGCTCACCGCCATGTCGGACGGGACCTCGGACGGCCTCAGTGCGCAGGTGTGGGACTTGGGCACGTTCCATCCGGTGGGGCAGCGGATGGAGCATGCCCACGGGGTCGCCCACGCCGCCTTCTTTCCCGATGGCAGCCGGGTGCTGACGGCCAGCGAGGAAAGCGAGGCGCGGATCTGGAACGCCGCCGACGGCAGTCCGCAAACACCATGGATCCGCTGTGGCCGGCGCATTGTGCGCACGGAGGTCAGCCCGGACGGCCTGACGGTCGCGACGGTGGACGAAGGCGGCACACTGAGGCTGTGGGACACCGACACCGGGGAACTGCTGAGCGCCTCCGCGCCGGGCGATTGGGTGTATCACGCCGCGTTTGTCGGCGCGAACCGTGTGGTCTGGGCCGGGCGTGGCGGGCCGTTGCGGCTTTTGAAGTTGCCCGTGGCCGCCGGCCCGGTGGGCGACCTGGGCGACTTGGCCCGGCTTTTCGCCGGGCAGGAATTGGATGCGACCGGCGGTCGGGCACCTTTACAGGGAGCGGCTCAATTGGAGTTGTTCCGGCGGCTCCGCACGGCGACTCCGGATCGGTTTGCGGTCCGGCTGTTTGCCCCTGAATGGCACCGCCAGGAAATGGCGCGGGCCGTGGCGGAAACGAATGCCTTTGCCGAGGAGTTTCACCGGCGTGCGCTAGCCCGACCCGGTCCGTAGCGTCCGCCGCGGTGCCTTGAAATCGCGGGGCCCAAAAGCCAAACGGCGGCCCCGTTGCCGGAGCCGCCGTTCGCGAAAACAATTCCCCGGGGGCTAATTACAGGCCCTTCGAGATGACGAGCTTCACCAGGTCGCCAACGCGGTTGCTGTAGCCCCATTCGTTGTCATACCAGCTCACGAGCTTGAAGAAGCGGCTGTTCAGCTCGATGCCGGAGCCGGCGTCGAAGACGGAGCTGGCCTTGTCGTGGATGAAGTCGCTGCTGACGACCTCGTCGCTGGTCCAGTTCAGGATGCCCGCGAGGTAGGTCTCGCTGGCCTTCTTCATGGCGGCGGAGATCTCGGCGTAGCTGGTTTCCTTCACGGTCTTCACGGTCAGGTCGACCACGGAGACGGTCTGGACGGGCACGCGGAAGGCCATGCCGGTGAGCTTGCCCTTGACCTCGGGGCAGACCAGCGCGACGGCGCGGGCGGCACCGGTGGTGCTGGGGATGACGTTCTGCGCGGCGGTCCGGCCACCCTTCCAGTCCTTCTTGGAGGGACCGTCCACCGTCTTCTGGGTCGCGGTGTAGGCGTGCACCGTGGTCATCAGGCCTTCCTCGATGCCGAAACCTTCCTTGAGGAGGACGTGCACGAGGGGCGCGAGGCAGTTCGTGGTGCAGCTCGCGTTGGAGATGATGTTGTGCTTCGCGGCGTCGTATTTGTCGTGGTTAACGCCCATCACGACCGTGATGTCCTCACCCTTCGCCGGGGCGGAGATGATGACCTTCTTGGCGCCGGCGGTGAGGTGGCCCTTGGCCTTCTCGGCTTCGGTGAAGAGACCGGTGGACTCGATCACGATGTCCACTCCGAACTTGGCCCAGGGCAGATCGGCGGGAGACTTGGCGGAGTCGACGTGGATCTCGGCGCCGTTGACGACGAGCACGTCGTCCTCGGCCTTGTCGGCGGCGGACTTCTTG
>JBEISV010000083.1:0-13604 GCA_040375265.1 Verrucomicrobiales bacterium | reverse complement strand
GGGGAATCGAACCCCGGTTACTGCCGTGAAAGGGCGGTGTCCTAACCGCTAGACGATGGGGTCGTCTGATTTAAAAGAGCGCTGGTGGGTTGGCAGGGATTTGAACCCTGGACCAACGGCTTAAAAGGCCGCTGCTCTACCGCTGAGCTACCAACCCGCTTGAAAGCGGGGCGGACAATACCGGGGGACCCCGGCAGCGCAAGTGTTTGTTCAAAATCATCCGCCGCGATTCCGGGTCTGCGATGAAAAGTGGGCCGTTCCTCACGGATTAAATTGCTTGGCGCCGACGATGGTGTTGCCCCGGGACCACGGCGCGGGCGATGGTTGCCGACATGTTCCCGGACGGACGTATGCTTCGCTTTGCCGGCCTGATCCTCTGGATTCTCGCCGTGGTCCCGTGGTCCTTGGCCGCCGCGCCGCCGGTGGATTTCAACCGCGACGTCCGGCCCATCCTCTCCGACCACTGCTACGCCTGCCACGGGCCGGACGAAAACAAGCGGAAGGGAGGCTTGCGCCTGGACCGGCAGGAAGATGCCTTCCGGGAGCTGAAGTCGGGGCAGCGTGCCCTAGTGGCCGGCGACACCAACCGCAGTTCGTTGGTGACGCGAATCCTGACTGCGGATGCGGACGAACTGATGCCGCCGCCGAAGCACCTGAAGCCGCTCACCCCCGAACAGATTGGGGTGCTCGTCCGCTGGGTTCGCGAAGGCGCCAAGTGGCAGGAACACTGGTCGTTCGTCGCGCCGAAACGGCCGGAACTTCCGCCGGTGAAGGATCGTCGCTGGCCCAAGAACGAGCTGGATCACTTCATCCTCTCCCGGCTGGAACAGGGCGGCTTCCGGCCCAATCCCGAGGCCGACCGCGCCGCGTTGATCCGGCGAGTGACGCTGGACCTGACCGGCCTGCCGCCGACACCGGAAGAGGTGGACGCCTTCATCACCGACCGGTCGCGGGACGCCTACGAGCGGGTGGTGGAGAGGTTGCTGGATTCGCCGCACTACGGCGAGCGGATGGCGCAAAACTGGCTCGACCTGTCGCGTTACGCCGACACCAGCGGCTACCACTTTGATGGCGTCCGCTTCATGTGGCTGTGGCGGGACTGGGTGATCCGGGCCTTCAACGAGAACAAGCCCTACGATGCCTTCACGGTCGAGCAGTTGGCCGGCGATCTTCTGCCCAATCCGACCGCGGAACAGCGCATCGCGACCGGCTTCATCCGCAACAACATGACCAACGACGAGGGCGGGGCCGATCCCGACGAATACCTCAACAAATACGTCGTGGACCGCGTGAACACGCTCGGGGCGGTTTGGCTCGGCCTGACAGTCGGTTGCACCGAATGCCACGACCACAAATACGACCCCATCTCGGCGAAGGAATTTTACCGGCTCTACGCGTTCTTCCACAACGTGCCGGAGAAGGGGCTCGACCGCATCCGCACCGACAATCCGCCGCCGCGCCTGCCGGTGCCGACGCCCGATCAGGCGATGAAGTTCGTCGAGGCCGATTTCCGGCTGAAGGACGCGGAGAAGACGCTTCAGGACCGCATCAACGAGCTCGGCGAGACCCAGGAGAAGTGGGAGCGCACCACCAACGAACGCCCGCCGGCAAAGCCCAGTGACGAAGCCCTGCGAAAGCGGCTGGCATTTGATGGCGCCCTAGATGCGGGCGGAACCTTGGTCGGGGGCGACCAACCCGAGTTCGTGGATGCCCGGCTGGGCAAGGCGCTGAAGCTCGACGGCAAGGCGCACGCCGATTTCGGTCAACTCGTCGCCGTTGACCGCACCAACGCGTTCAGCGTCGCCGCGTGGGTCAAGGTCCAGGGTGATGGCGCGATCGTCAGCAAGCTGGAGAAGGGACCCGGCTACCGGGGCTTTGACCTGCTTGTCGGGGACCGCCGTTTGCAGGTTCACCTGATCCACGCCTGGCCGGACAACGCGCTCAAGGTCCGCACCAAGGAACAGTTTCCGAACGACCAGTGGCTGCACTTCGCCGTGAGCTACGACGGCTCCAGCAAGGCGGCCGGCGTGAAGCTGTTCGTCAACGGCCGTGCCCGGGACGTCGAGGTGGAGAAAGACCAACTGAAGGACTCCTTGGCCACGGCCGAACCGGTGCGGATCGGGGTGCGAAACGGCGAGGCGATCTTCAAGGGCATGGTGGACGACTTGCGTTTCTATGGCCGGACCCTGTCCGCGGAGGACGCCCGGTTGCTGACGTTGGAAGGCTACGTGCCATTGATTGCGAAGTCGCGCGGCCACCGGAACGACGACGAGCGCGGCGACTTGGCCCGTTTCTACAAGGAGAACTACGCGACCGACTACCTGCGGTCGGAGGCCGCACTGGCGGAGGCCCGCCGGAAAAAGGACGCATTCTACGGCGACATCCCGACGACCATGATCATGGAGGAGATGCAGCCGGGCCGGGACACTTTCGTCCTCGTCCGCGGCGACTTCCGGAATCCGGGCGAACCCGTGACGGCCGGCACTCCGGCCTTCCTGCCGTCGCTGCCGGCCGGGCCCACGAACCGGCTGGCGCTCGCCCGCTGGCTGGTCTCGCCGGAACACCCACTGATGGCGCGAACGACGGTGAACCGCTACTGGGCGCTATTCTTCGGCAACGGCCTCGTGAAGACCGCCAACGATCTCGGTTCGCAGGGCGAATGGCCCAGCCACCCGGAATTGCTCAATTGGCTGGCCGTTGAGTTTCGGGACGGCGCCGCTCCCGGAGGGAAGGCCAAGTTGGCTGGGACCAAGGCGGCCCAGCCTTGGGACGTGAAGCATCTCGTCCGGCTGATGGTGACGAGCGCGGCCTACCGGCAGTCCGCGGCCGCCTCGGCCGAGAAGCTGGAGCGTGATCCCTACAACCGCCTGCTCACCCGTGGGCCTCGCGTCCGGCTGGATGCCGAATTCATCCGGGACAACGCCCTTGCCGTGTCCGGCCTGCTCAACGACCAGGTTGGCGGCCCCAGCGTGAAGCCCTACCAGCCGGCCGGGCTTTGGGACGGCACGGACTCCGTCTTCGTGCAGGACCACGGCGAGAAGCTCTATCGGCGCGGCATGTATGTCTTCTGGCGCCGTTCGGCGCATTTCCCGGCTTTCGCCACCTTCGATGCGCCGAACCGCGAGGTCTGCACATTTCTCCGGCAGCGCACGCAGACCCCTCTCCAATCGCTGGTCCTGATGAACGATCCCGCCTTCGTGGAAGCCGCCCGCGGCCTGGCCCAACGCGTCCTGCGCGAGGAGCCGGGCGACCTGAGGAAGCGGCTGGTGCGTGCCTTCCGGCTGACCTTGGGCCGGGCGCCGCAGACCGACGAAATGGCGGTGCTCCAGAAGACCTACGACCAGCAGTTCGGGAACTTCCATGCCGATCCGAAGGCCGCCGAAGAACTGCTCAAGGTCGGCGAAACCAAGGCGCCCGAATCCGCCGACAAGGTGGAACTGGCCGCGCTCACCGCGGTGGCCAACGTGCTGCTGAACCTGAACGAAACGATCACGAAGTGACCTAGCTTTGCCGGGGGCTGAGCCGCTGAAGGCCGCCGCCGCTATGACCAATCGGTTGGGTTTTCCGATTGGAAGCCGGGAGCGATGCGTGGTTTCCTCCGGCCAGCAATGGCCTCCCCAGAATCTTCAGCGCCGGAGTCCTCCCCAGCCATGGCCGAGGCGCCGCTGCCGGCCCCCGGTTCCGGCCGTCTCATGTCCCTGGATGCCCTCCGGGGGTTCGACATGCTTTGGATCATGGGCGGCGACTCCATCGGGCACGCTGCGGCCACCATTGCCGCCGGGCCGATCACCAAGGCCTTGGCGGACCAACTCGACCATGTGGCGTGGGAGGGTTTCCGTTTCTACGACCTGATCTTCCCGTTGTTCGTCTTCATGTCGGGCATCTCGCTCGTGTATTCGCTCAGCAAGGCCCGGGCGGAGCAGGGGAAGGATGCGGCGATGATCCGGCTGTTTCGCCGCTCGGCGCTGCTCTACCTGATCGGCATCTTCTATTACGGCGGCCTGAGCACGCCGTTGGGCGACATCCGGCTGCTGGGCGTGCTGCAGCGCATTGCGCTGTCCTACTTCTTCGCCGGCGCGCTGTTCCTGCTGTTCAAGACCCGGACGCTGCTGGGGATCGCGGCCGCAATCCTGCTCGGCTACTGGGGATTATTGGCTTGGACGCCGATACCGGACGTCAACGTGGAGAAGGAGTCCTTCGCGGCCGCGATGAAGGCGGCGGGTTCGACCAATGCCGCGGCCTTCTACCAGTCGGCGACCAACACGGTCCGCGGGAGCTACGCGGAGGGGCTGAACGTGGTGAATCACTTCGACTTCCGGTTCCTGCCGCTGCGCAAGTGGGACGGCAACTACGACCCGGAAGGCGTGCTCAGCACCGTGCCGGCGGTGGTGAGCTGTCTGCTCGGAGTCTTCGTCGGGCTTTTCCTGAAGGAGTCGTCGCGTCCGGCGGCAAAGAAGGCGATGCGGTTGGCCTTGGCCGGCGTGGCGCTGGTCGTGGCCGGCAACCTCTGGGGCCTCGGTTTTCCCGTCATCAAGAAGCTGTGGACGTCGTCCTACGTCCTGGTGGCCGGCGGCTGGAGCTGTCTCGTGCTATCGGGATTCTATTACGTGATCGACGTCCGCCAGTGGCGTGGCTGGTGCACCCCGTTGCTCTGGGTCGGGATGAATTCGATCACGGTTTACCTGCTGAGCAACGTCATCAGCTTCGACCAGCTCGCCACGCGCCTGCTGGGCGGCAACGTGAAGCTGCTGCTCGATGGCGTGGTTCCAGGACTCAGCGTCCTGCTGATCTCCGTGACGGGCATCCTGCTGGTCGTCGCCGTGGCGCGTGTCCTCTACCGCCGCAATCTTTTCCTCCGCATCTGATCTCCTGGCCATGAGCGAATCCCCAGACGTTTCCCGTCCGTCCTCGGAGATGGGCACCGACAAGTCCTCCGGCCAATCGCAGCGGATCTGGCGGCGCAAGAAGAAGACCAGCGAACTGCCGGAACGCCTCATGTCGGTCGATGCCCTGCGGGGTTTCGACATGTTCTGGATCGTGGGCGCCGGTTATCTTGTCACCGCCATCGACAGTTGGAGCGATTCCAAGTTCTGGACCCACGTGAAAACCCAGCTGACCCACGTGGACTGGGAAGGACTGCGGTTCTATGACCTGATCTTCCCGCTGTTCGTCTTCATCGTCGGCGTTTCCATCGTGCTGTCGCTTCGCAAGGCACAGGCCAAGGAAGGGACGGTGTCCTGTGCCCGGAAGGTCATCCTGCGGGGCGCCCTGCTGTTCGCGGTCGGACTCTTCTACTCCGGGGGCTTCAGCAAGCTCTGGCCGGATATCCGGGTGCTGGGCGTGCTCCAGCGAATCGCCCTCTGTTACACGGCCGCCGGGTTGCTCTTTCTCTTCCTGCGGGCTCGCTGGCTGGTCGTCGCCGCGGTCACCATCCTCCTGGGCTATTACGTGGCCTTGTGGCGGCTGGATATCCGGGACATCGAAATGACCCCGGCGGTCATGGCGGATTTGGCCAAGACCGCGGGCACGACCAACGCCGTTGAGCTGTTCGAGCGCGCCGAAGGCACCGTCTACGGGCAGTTCACGCCGGGCTACAACGTGGCCAACCACTTCGATTTCCAGTTCTTGCCGGGCAAGCTCTACGACACCTACTGGGATCCGGAGGGAATCCTCAGCACGTTCCCGGCGATTGTGACCTGCCTGCTGGGCGTGTTGTCGGGCATCTGGCTGCTGCGGTCCGACCGTTCGCTGGGCAACCGTTCGCTGATGCTGATCGTCGCTGGCTGCCTCTGTTTTTCTGCGGGCTGGGGCTGGGGAATGCACTTCCCGGTCATCAAGAAGCTCTGGACCTCCTCCTTCGTCCTCGCGGCCGGCGGTTACAGCATGGTGCTGCTGGGAATCTTCTTCCAAGTCGTGGATGTCTGGCGGTTGCAGCGTTGGTGTCAGCCCTTCGTGTGGATCGGCAGCAACGCGATCACGATCTACCTGGCGGCCCAGATCCTCAACTACCGCAAAGTGGCCGAGCGTTTCGTCGGCGGTGATGTCCGCACCTGGCTCAACACCCAGAACAAGGGACTGGGGGAAGTGCTGGTGGCGCTGGCAGCCTTGGCCGTGATGCTGCTGTTTGCGCGGTTCCTTTACCGCCGCAAGGTCTTCATCCGCCTGTGAACTTCCGCCTCCTGTTGCTGTCCTGGCTTGCCGCCTTCGGTCTGCTGGCCGAGGCGGTGATCGTGGTGACGCCGCATCCGGAGGAAATTCGCCGGGAATTTTCCGCCGGCTTCGCGCGGTGGCAGGCGGCCAAGGGGCTGGCTCCGGCTGACACCATCGAATGGCGGGACGTGGGCGGGTCCGGCGAAGCCCAGCGTTTCGTCGAGTCGGAATTCAAGTCCAAGCCCGGTGGCATCGGCATTGACCTGTTCTTTGGCGGCGGTCCGGAACCGTTCCTCGGCCTCTCCGCCAAGAAGCTGCTCCGTCCGTTCAATCCCGCGCCCGAGTTCCTCGCCGGCATTCCGCAGCGGGCGCAAGATGCCGAGGTGTTTGATGCGGGGCGGACGTGGTATGGGGCGTGCCTGTCCAGCTTTGGCATCCTCCAGAACCGGCGGGTGCAGGGACTGACGGGCCTGCCGCTGGTCCGACGTTGGGAGGACCTCGCGAAGCCGGAGCTCGCCGGCTGGATTGGGGCCGGCGACCCGCGCAACAGCGGCACGATGAACAACATGTTCGAGGCCTTCCTTCAGGCCTACGGCTGGGAGCGGGGCTGGGAACTGCTCACGGCGATCGGCGGCAATGTCCGCCACTTTGACCGCCTGAGTTCCAGCACCGCCAAGGAATGCGCCCTCGGGCAGGTCGCCTACGCCTTCTGCATCGACTACTACGGCTTCATCCAGATGGCGGCGGCCGGCGGCACCAACCTCGACATGGTCGTCCCGGAGGACTTCACCGCGGTCAGCGCCGACGGCATCGCGATCCTCGTAGGGGCGCCGCACCTGCCCGCAGCGGAGCGACTGATGGAATTTGTGTTGAGCGAAGCCGGCCAGAAGCTCTGGTTCCTGCCGGCGGGACATCCGGAAGGCCCCGTCAACCACAGCATTGAGCGCCTGCCCATCCGGCCCGCCATCTACACGAACTACGGGGCGGCCAGCCGGGTCCATTTCAATCCCTTCACCTACCGGCAAAATTTTTCCTACGACGCCCGCCTGGCGCGCGGTCGCCGCGACATCGTCCGGTCTCTGTTCGGGGCGACTGTCGTGGACCTGCACGACGAGCTGCGCGCGGCCCGCAAAGCGATCGCGGAGGCTGGCGAACGCCCGGAGCGATTGAAGGAGCTGGGCGCCGTTCCCCTGACGGAAAAACAGGCCGCGGAACTCGCCAAGGGGGACTGGCAGAACGCCGAGGTCCGGCAACGCACGAAGCTCGACTGGCAACGCTGGGCGCAGGCCAAATACCGGCGGTTGGCCGCTCCCTGAAGCAATCCGATTACTTCCCGCGAACCCCATGCAGATCAGCATCCGCAAGCTCACCAAACGATTCGGCACCACGACGGTGCTGCGTGACGTGTCCCTCAACATTGCCGACCGGGAACTGTTTTTCCTGCTTGGGCCCAGCGGTTGCGGCAAGACCACGCTCCTGCGGCTGATTGCGGGATTCTACCAACCCGACGGCGGTGAGCTGCGTTTCGGCGACCAAGTTATGAACACCGTGCCGCCGCATGAGCGCAACACCGGCATGGTGTTCCAGAGCTACGCCCTTTGGCCGCACATGAGCGTCGCCCAAAACGTTGCCTATGGCCTGGAGATCCGGAAGGTCCCGGCGAAGGAGAAGGCGGAACGGGTGGCGGAGGCATTGCGAACCGTCCGTATGGTAGCCTACGCGGACCGCTCGCCCAACCAGCTTTCCGGCGGCCAGCAACAACGCGTCGCCCTAGCCCGCGCGCTGGTGATCCGGCCCGACGTGCTGCTGCTGGACGAACCGCTGTCCAATTTGGATGCCCGCCTGCGCCTCGAGATGCGCGACGAGATCCGGCGCATCCACGAAGAAACCAAAATCACCACCGTCTATGTCACCCACGACCAGCAGGAATCGCTGTCCCTCGCGGACCGGATGGCGGTGCTGAAGGACGGTGTGGTCGAGCAACTGGGCGATCCCCGCACGGTTTACCGTCGCCCGGCCAACCGGTTTGTCGCCGACTTCATCGGGGAAACCAATTGGCTCGAAGGCGAAGTGGTGGCCTCGACCGCGGAATTGGTCAGCGTCCGCACCGCGGCGGGGGTGTTCGTTGGGGAAGGGCACCCAAATCTTGCCGCCGGGGTTCCGGTCTGGACCGGCTTCCGTCCGGAATCGGTCCAACTCACGGACCACGGTGAGAACCAACTGCCATGCCGGATCCGTCAGGTAAACTACCTGGGGGACATCGAGGAGTATGTCCTGGAATCGGCCGGCGGGCTCAGCTTCAAGGCGTTCGCCCAGAACCCGGCCGAGGCGTTGGCCGCCGGTCATGAATTGCGGTGTTCCGTGCGCCGCCGGGACCTGCTGGTCCTGCCCCGCATCGCCTGAACGCGCCGGTTCCCCGGAGCAAGCTCCGGGATCTCCGAAAATAGTTCACAGATGTAGTCGAAAAGATTGAGCCCTTTTCGAACGAGGCGGTCGATACCCCTAAAGCAGGAGTTCCAAACCGCCGATGCCTTGGCGAGGACCCTGCTGGTCACGGAAGAAAAGTAGGATCCCCGGGTTATGACTAGACTCTATACAGGAACTGGCGGAGCCAAATCCAAGGACCGTCGCGCCCAATGCCGGGCGCCCCAGAAAGCGCCCATCCGCGCCTTCCCGACCCGTTACCGGCCGGAGGTCCCGCCCCCGTTGAATCCGGTGGCGCCCCCAGTCCCGGAGCCGCCGCCGGAAATCGGCCCGGCCATCGCCGAAGTCCCGCGCCTGGACGCCACGCCGGCGCCGCCGAGGGAGATGCGCACCATGGCCCGGGATGGCGACTTCAGCCTGCGAATGTATCTCCGGGAAATCAGTGAGACTCCCCTGTTGACGCCCGAGGAGGAAGTCCAATTGGCCGGACGCATCCAACGCGGTGACGCCGAGGCGCGCGAACACATGATCAAGGCCAACCTCCGGCTGGTCGTGAAGATCGCCAAGGATTTCGACGGCATGGGCCTGCCCCTGCTCGACATGATCAACGAGGGCAACATGGGCCTCATGCGGGCCGTGGAACGGTTCGACCCGACCAAGGGGGCTAAGCTGTCCACCTACGCGGCCTGGTGGATCAAGCAGTCCATCAAGCGCGGTCTCGCGAACCAAGGTAAGACCATCCGGCTGCCGGTCCATCTCGTGGACCGAGTCTCCAAGATCCGGCGCACGGCGATGAAGCTCCACGAGGAGCTCGAACGCGAACCGACCGACGCCGAGGTGGCCGAAGTGCTGGGCATGACCGCCGAACGCGTCACCGAATTGATCCAGGCCAGCTACCGGCCGGCGTCGTTGGACGCCCCGCTCGGGGACGATGACGACACCCGGGTGGCGGACATCGTGAAGGATGAGAACGCCACGACCGCCTACCAGGATCTTGAAGCCACGACCCGGCAGGACTTGGTTCGCGAATTGGTGGACGAATTGGACCCGCGCGAGTTGACCATCATCAGCTATCGGTTCGGCCTCGACGGCGGTCCCGAACGGACCTTGGAGGAAGTGGGTCAAAAATTTGGAGTGACCCGCGAACGGATTCGCCAGATCCAGAATGTCGCCCTCAACAAACTCCGGAAGAAGATCGAGAAACGGGAAGCGGTCCGCGACCCGGAGTTCGACGAATTTATGCGTCAAGCCGCGTGAAGCGATTGCCTGACCGGCTGACGTTTCAGTTAGAGTCGATCTCGGGCTGCCTCACGGTCCGGCGCAGGCCGTTTTCCAGCCACAGCTTGAAGACGACCCACAGGGCCTCGCGGACGATCTCCTTGGACATCTTGGACGTGCCCTGGAACCGGTCCGTGAAGATGATTGGCACCTCGGAGATCTTCATTCCGCGCCGCCACACGCGGTGCGTGAGCTCGATCTGGAAGCTGTAGCCGTTGCTCGTCACGGTCGGCAGGTCGATGGCCTCGAGCGCCTGCCGCCGGAAGCACTTGAACCCGCCAGTCGGATCGCTGATCCGCATGCCGGTTATCACCCGGACATACTTGCCGGCGAACATGCTGAGCAAAAGGCGGTTCAACGGCCAGTTGATGACGCGGATTCCGTTGGCGTAACGCGAACCGAGCACGAGGTCGGCCTGCTCCGTCTTCGCCGCGTGGAGGAAAGACGGCACGTCGGACGGGTTGTGGGAGAAGTCCGCGTCCATCTCGAAGATGAACTGGTAGCTCCGTTTCAGCGCCCACTCGAAGCCGGCGATGTAGGCCCGGCCGAGCCCGTTCTTTTCCTGCCGGTGCAGCACGTGCACGTGCGGGTTCCCGGCGGCGATTTCGTCCGCGACGGCCCCGGTGCCATCGGGTGAGTTGTCGTCCACGACCAGGACGTCGAGCTCCATCGGCTGCGCCATGAGGCGCTTGACGAGCTGCGGCAGGTTGTCGCGCTCGTTGTAGGTCGGAACGATGATGACGGATTCTGCGGCCACGTTTGCGCGGAGGTTGCTGACGGCTGTGAACGGAGCAAGCCGATTTCCCGCGCCGTCGGCCGAAGCCGGCTGTTGAGTTGGAACCGGCGCCGTGGCTACCTTCGGTTTTTCATGAGCAAGCCTGCCTGTCCGATGTGCGAAATGACCGACGTGCTGGAACACCCCGCGCGCTGGGAATGCGTGACCTGCGGCCACGAATGGGACCGCGAGGCCGAACCCGACGCGCCCACCGGTCCCCGTGTGGTGAAGGACGCACACGGCAACGTGCTGGCCGACGGCGACTGCGTGATCCTGATCAAGGACCTCAAGCTGGGCGGCTCCTCGGTGCTCAAGGGCGGTTCGAAGTCCAAGCCCATTCGCCTCGTGGACGGCGACCACGAGATCGACTGCAAGGTGGACGGCATCGCCGTGGGCCTGAAGGCGTGCTTCGTGAAGAAAGCCTGACGCCTTCCGCCCGGCGGTTTCCCCGCCGCCGGGTTCACCTGACTCTCCCATGTCCGCTCCCGCCGAACTGGAATCCATCGCCGCCGAACTGGGCCTGAACACCGCCCAGCGGCACCTGCTGCTGTGCGCCGATCCGGCCAAGCCCAAGTGCTGCGCCGGTGGCGACAGCCTCGCGGCGTGGGAATTCCTCAAGCGCCGCCTCAAGGAGCTCGGCCTCGTCGGCCCGCACGCCACCGTGGCGCGGACCAAGGCCAACTGCCTCCAAGTCTGCGCCCGCGGCCCCATCGCGGTGGTCTATCCCGAGGGCGTGTGGTATCACTCCTGCACGCCCGAGGTGCTCGAACGCATCATTCAGGAACATCTCATCCATGGCCGCCCCGTCACCGAATTCGCCTTCGCCCGGAACCCGCTCTGCGGAAGCGTCCCGGGACGGTGACCAACTGGACTTCTTCCGCACGCTCTGGTCGCCCATTGTGCGTGTGTTCAGGCCGGAAAAGCCGACCAGCGACGCCGTGGCGGTGGACGACATGGCGCTACCGCCCGGCACCACCTCGGTGACCTACCTGCGGCATCCGCGCGCCAAACGCTACCGCCTCGCCTTCCGTCGCGACGGCACGGCCCGTTGCACGATTCCGCGGCGCGGCACGCTGGCGGAAGCCCGGCGCTTCGTGGCGGAGAACGAAACCTGGCTCATCGAACGGCTCCAGCGCCACCTCACCGCGTCCGGCGGCCCGAAGGAACTGCGCCCCGGCGGCACCGTGTGGCTGGGCGGTAATGAGGTCCCCGTGGAACTGCTCCCGGCCGAGGAAGGTGCCCGGCCCAAGCTGCGTGTCGGCCCGATCGAAGTCTCGGTGAACCAGACTGAAGGCGACCTGCGGCCCGTGGCGGAGGCGGCGCTGCGGAAGTTTGCCGGCAAGACGCTGCCGGCGCGCGTGGCGGAACTCGCGGAACCGGCCGGCTACGCCAGCGGCGTCCGGCGCGTGAGCGTGCGCAACCAGCGGACGCGTTGGGGCAGTTGCTCGCGCCGCGGACTGATCTCGCTCAACTGGCGGCTGATCCAGACGCCGGACTTCGTGCGCGACTACGTGATCCTGCACGAACTCGCCCACCTCAAGCACATGAACCACTCCCCGCGTTTCTGGGCCGAAGTCGCCCGAATCTGCCCCGGCTACGAGACGGCCGAGGAATGGCTGAAGCGGAGCGGCAAGCTGGTGCTGTGAGAATTGCGTAATCAAACCAGAACGTTATGGCCGGAGATTACCCCTTCATCCGCCAACTTCGCCCGCCCGTGACTGACGCGCAGTTGCGTCCGTTGGACCCCGTTTGCCAAGTGGTTCAGTTCTGCGACCCGCTTTCGACGGAGGAGCATCGGCGCGTCTCGAAATTCATGCGCCGATATCCCAATGTCCCGCTGCGGGCTTACGGGCCGTATCCTAACGCCGTTCCTGACCTTTGTTTTCTTCAGCACTACCCTCAGCTGACAAATCTTGTAGTGGATATCTTCGATTTGGAGTCGCTCCGCGGAATTGAGCACCTCCCGCCAAATCTGGAATCCCTGGGCCTTGGACAAACCCGCACCAAGAGCATTTCTCTTTCGGTGCTGAGCCGGTTTCCCGACCTGAAGGAACTTTTCGTCGAAGGGCACGACAAAGGCATCGAAGCCATTTCAAGTCTCCAGTCGCTCGAAAAGCTAACCCTGAAATCAATCACCCTGCCGAGCCTATCCCTGTTGCTACCCCTCAGGGAACTGTGGTGGCTGGACCTCAAGTTGGGTGGCATTACTGACCTGTCGTTGTTGCCCAAAATCGGCCGTCTGAAATACCTCGAACTGTGGATGGTCAAGGGCCTGTCCGATCTCTCGGCGATCGGCAGCCTCACTTCGCTGCAGTGCCTATTCCTTCAGGCGCTGAAAAATGTGACCGAGTTGCCCTCGTTCAAGAACTTGAAAGACCTGCGCCGAGTGACCTTGGATACGATGAAAGGCTTGAAGTCGATTGAGGCAATCGCGGCTGCCCCGGCGTTGGAGGAGTTTATGGCAGTCGGCGAGAGTTCGTTGCTGCCCCAAGACTTTGCTCCGTTGGTCGGTCACCCAACCTTGAAGCGGGCGTCGGTGTTTTTGGGGCGTGATTGGAAAAACCGGGAAATTGCTGCCCTGCTCGGGTTGCCTCCCTGCGAATCTGGAAAAGGGGAATTTTCGTTCCAATAGAATGCGACTGATTCTGGCCACCTGGCTCCTCATGTCCGCCGGCGTGTTTGCTGTCACCCGGTTAGAACGCGCGGGAAATCTGGCCGCCGCCCGTCCCGTGGCGGCGGTTACCGGCCTGCTGGCCTGCTTCGTAGTCTGGCGCCTTTACCGCCTCGGCTGGGAAGACGATTCCTTCGCGTCCGTGCCCGCTGGAACCCGCCGGAATGCCCGGCGTCTCCTCTGGGCGCTTCTGCTCGTCGGTGTCGGTGGCGGCGCCTGGGAAATCTTCCGCGCTTACCAGCGCACGCTGGGCTGAATTTGGTCTGTCCGGCCGCGCGCCCAGCGCCCTTCTAACCTGGCGGTCAG